>JARLHV010000040.1 GCA_031292055.1 Desulfosporosinus sp. | reverse complement strand
GCTCTTAATCATGGATGAGCCGACCTCTGGCCTTGATCCGATGGCACGCAGTGAGCTCTTAGAAATCCTGGCTACCCTGATCCAGGATGAGCGTAAGTCCGTCTTTTTTTCCACTCACATCACCTCGGATCTAGATAAGATTGCCGACTTCGTGACCTTTATTAATCACGGTGAAATCGTCTTGAGCTCCCCTAAGGATGACGTCCTGGAGAAATACGGGATAGTTAAAGGGGCCAATGATATGCTCGACGAAGAAACCAAAAGTCTTTTCATTGGTATAAAAACTAATAAATTTGGGTTTGAAGGGCTGGTACGAGATAAAGAGAAGGCCCACCGCCACTTTAAAGAGCGGGCTATCGTAGAAAAGCCGACTTTGGAGGATATCATGCTTTATACAATGAGGGGAGAGCAGCATGGTTAATTTAGTGCAGAAAGATCTCCTGATTTTGAAACGCTCCCTGTGGTTAGCTCCATTATATGGGCTCTTTGCGCTCTATGCCTTCAGAACCATGCCAGGTGGAGCCCTCAGTGTTGGCACAGTTGTGGTAACCTACATGCTTATGCTTCAAGTCATAACTCAGGATGACAAAAATAATTCCGAAATAATGTTGAATAGTCTCCCCCTGCGTCGGAAGGACATTGTCTTCGCCAAATATCTTTCCGTTTTCCTCTATGCTGCCCTCGTGATCCTCTTTTTCCTTCTCGCTCGGAGTGTGGTGACCGTCATAGGGATAAGGATGATCCCTATCCTCATAAGCCCGATTTCTTTAGCAGAAATTGCCAGTGCTTTGGTCGCTATGGTTATTTTGATTTCTATCTATTTTCCGATTTACTTCAAGTTTGGCTATCTCCGATCCAGAATGGTCGGATCAATCCTATTTATTGCCTCTATCTTTTTATTACCTATGGTATCCATTATGCATGTATATGATAGAGGGACGCGCAACTCCATTTTGCGAAATATAATAGCCATTATGGGAAGACTCGGTAACTGGCTGCAAACTGAAGCAGATTGGCAAATCGCCAGTTATTTGTTAGTTCTAGCTTTGATTTTAACGACAGTTTCGGTTTTCCTTTCTTTGAGATTCTATACCAGAAGAGAATTCTAGAGTTCTGTAGCAGAGAACCTGGTGCCTGACACCAACTTATTTGTGCGGGGAGTGCTGGGTAACCAGTGCTTCTACCGTGATAAAACTCGGGTCCGACAGTTTGGGAATTGTGCCAGGCTGTATCCTCATACTCGCCGGAACGACTCCCGATGGTCCCCGTTCTGGACAGGTTCCTGGACACTTTATTATCTTGGAAAATTCGACGATAATCGAGAGTAATTCAGACAATTGGGAGGAATCCTTGGGGGTTGTTAACGACAGGCTTTTCAGGGATTCTTTAATGTTACACGATGTAATTGTGTCACATTCGCAGCTAGAGAGTCAATAGTTATCTTGGATACCTTTTACACACAGTGAAGAAATGAAAAGTAGGGCTGCTGGTGAGGGAATTTTGGCTTTGTGGTGAAAGTCAAACGATAATTTGGTATAATATGAGAGTAAGGTGGCTATTGGCTCGACCGCTGCTGACCGTGACGCATAGTAAATTGTGTGGTTAAAAACATAACTTACTATATAAAGAAAAAGAGAGGGATAAACGAACTTGGGAAATACTGAAATATCGTATCACCACAAGGATATTATCTTTAAATCTTTGACAGAGATATTTGCAAACTGAGTCTTAGGCTTCTATGATATTAACACGGCACCCATTGTTCGTGCCGAACCAGCCAATCTACTTACCATAACGGTTCAAGAGAAAACGATGGATTTTGTCTTTTACTTGGCTGACGATAGTTATTTACACTTGGAATTTCAGAGCACTCAAGGACCTGAGGAATTGGCGCGGTTTATGGAGTACGACGTGGCCCTGTACCGAAAGCGCCATAAAACGATTCAAACTTATGTCGTGTACGGAGCAGGAATTAGTGATGCACCGCAGGTGTTAAACTGTGGATCTATTAACTATCAACTTTATTGACCGGGAATACACACGAAAGCTACTGGAGGTGTTGAGGATGAGCAAAGTTTTACGAGCGTTGGAAGAAGAGGTAAAAGATGAGGGTCGCCGGGAAGGTAGTCTTGAGGCAATGAGAGTAGCCGCAAAGAAGCTGCAGCTTAAAGGTATGAGTATAGAGGAAATAGCAGAAATCACAGGTTTGCCTAAAGAAGAAATCCGAAAACTGGGTGGACCGAACTAACCGACCATGTTCGTACTCGCAGTAACGGTTCGCTGTCACTCATCGTTACGGGCAGGTTCCTGGAAGTCCGCCAAACAAAGGGCGGGAACAGTCGTCAAGGTTGAGAATCTAATGGAGTCTACCTCCTGCCATCAATTGGCCGGTTCGGATGATTAGTACATCCTATAATAAACAAATGATTATATTATCTGGACATTCGTAGACCAACTACAAGCTCAAAGCGTTCTCTATAGTGAGTGAGACCGTCTGTCTTAAATAATTCGAAATGTGAATGGGGCATATAAAAAAGAAAGCAACCACGAAAGCTGTTTAAAGCAGTTTAATGGTTGCTTTTGTACTATTGTTGAATTTCTAAAATGGCTGGTGAAAAATAGGTCGAAAATTATTAATTCCTTAGAACCCCGCAAGAAATATGATATAATGTCCTGTAATAGGATGGGATAGTTCTCATAAAAAGCCTACCGGTCTTCGTCGACCTTGAAACGGCTCGACACCTTCCAAATCCTGCTCAAATCTGGCCTAGCGCCGGGTAATTATTTCGACACTGCAGTGTTCTATTTAGGCTTATGTCTTCCAAGATTGCTTGTCCCCCTGGCCAGTCTACTCTCTGTGGAGCAGCGAGTAGACTTTTATTTGACCTGTGTTCATTACGACCAAAATTTAAGCGAATTATTTTAAAGGAGAATGGAACGTCAACTGCCCCTACCCTAAAGGGATAGTGGCTTGTAACTAACCAGTAGTACGAACGCTTTTATGCTCCTACCTTTTAACACCTTTTTAGGCGTGTTGTTACATTACAGGATGATTGACAGCACCCTAACTAATTAAGGGACTTGCTTAATTAGTTCTGCCTAGACGTACTATATTTCCGAACAGGCAGTTGAGATTGTTAAGGTAGTTCGTTACCCAATACTTTTTACCGAGAACAGGTTTGTGTTCTCGAACTCCCTAAGTATTCTTATTTCAAAGACCCTAGAGAGTGCCTTACGAACGTTGAAAACATTCAAACAGTTATCTCTCTACGTCTAAATTATACTATAAGATGTTACAAAAGAAAGGGGGTTGGCGATTCCTCCACTAGCCTGAAGGCGTAGTGGTTTCCTCGCCAAACGCATTATGAAACAAAGGCTTGTGGCCCTTCTTGCAATAATGATACTAATCTTACTTGGGTTGTCAGTAAGTACTCAGGCTAGTACCACTAGCAATGCCGTTCAGCATTTTGATATTGTCTTTGTAATTGATGATTCCGGTTCTATGAAGCAAACTGATCCGAACAGATTAAGAGTGGAGGCTCTGAAGCGTTTTGTCGATATATTACCAAAAGAAGGAGATCAGGTTGGAGTAGTAACCTATAGTACAGAAGTCCTTGAAACCATGAGCTTACGTGATATTCGCAGTGAAAGTGATAAAAATGATATAAAAAAGTTCGCTGAGACAAAAATCACTCAGAATGGTGGCTGGACAGATACGGCGGTCGGCTTAAAACAAGCTGCGGCCTATTTAGATGAATTCAAAAAAGTTGATCACAAGCAGCTTATTATTCTGGTCACAGATGGGGCAAACGATTTCGGTGACACCGGAAGAACTAAGGCACAGTCTGATGCTGATTTAGAAAAGGTCATAGCAAAAAAATATCCTATTTATACTATTGGCCTCAATCCGGAAGATCAAAAGTACGAAAACTATATTTCGGATATAGCTAAAAGAACCGACGCCAAGGCTTATTTCCCGAAAAGCGCAGACGATTTGCAGGCTATATTTTATGAGATCCAGGGACTAATGTATGGCACAGAACTTACTTTGAATAACGTTAATCTCAATCCTTCAGATTATAAGGATGTTGAAATTGATATTCCCAAAGGGGTTTTTGAAGCAAATATCCAAATTATACATACCGCTCCCCTTGAGTCGAAACTCATTGCACCCAATGGGGATGAGATTGATCACAATATGGCCGGTTTTATTTTTACTACAGAATCAAGTTATACCAACATTAAGCTTTCAGAGCCGGAGGCTGGAAAATGGAAGTTACGATTGAAAGGGTCTAAAGAGGAGACTGTTTCCTATAGTGTCCTTTTCAATTACGATATTACAAAAAATGCTCAGGCAACGCAAAATAATTCCAGTAGATTCAATAACATCGTGAAATGGATTTCGGTGGTTATCGGGTTGCTCGCAGCTGCGCTAATCATGTTGCTTCTGCTCAAGAAACGTTCGCTGAAAACTCCGCCCCATGGGCAGCTTAAGGTGATTGTAATGGAAAGCTTTATTCCCAGAGCAACTGAATGGAGAAAACTTGGAAATTTCTCCAACGATGCTTCAATGGATGATATTCTTGGCTGCGAAGACATTTTCCATGAATTGAAAGACGTAAAAATTCGAGGAACCTATGAGGGCATAATGATTATTAATAGTTGTGGCTGTGATATCAGGTATAGAGGAAAGAACAATGATCCGGCAGGGGTGGAAATCACAGATGGTCAGAGTTTTAGGATTATATTGAGTGACAAGATTACGGAAATAGAGATCACCTATAGTGCCAATTAACCCCAAACTATTGGTATATTTGTATAGGCAGGAAAGGTGGAGCATAACATGAACCAGGAAACGAGAAATCAAGTCAATCAGCTTAACTCCGCAGCGAATTTTATCAAAGAAGAACAACTTGTCAAACCGATCGATCGACCGATCTTAATCATAGGACTAGGTGGAACTGGTATTGACGCTTTGGTAAAAGCAAAATACAAAATCAATCGCACCTTCCAAAAGTCTCAAATGCCAGGCAAAAAGGTATTCAAAGATAAGCCGGATAATTTTGAGTTTTTGGGTATCGATACTTCGATTGAAGCCAAATCAACCCATGAAGAAGAGATTTTTTTGGAGGACAATGAGCTTTGTATTTTGTTGTATAACGATATGTCTAATGCTCTGAATCATAGAGAGGGCTTGCCACTTGAGCAAAGAGAATTCCTGCATACTGATTTAACTTCCAACAGCGGGAATGGAAATGGTTCGGGAGGAAAACGACAAACCGCACGCTTAATGCTTATGGCAAATATTGCTTTGCTAAGTGGTGCTATTTATCAGAAGATTGAGAAATTGACCACGGGTAAAGAAAATAAACTGCTGGTTTATATTCTGACCGGAATCGGTGGCGGCACAGGAAGTGGCTGTTTTATTGACATTGCTTATTTAGTCAGGAGTATTCTTGAAACAAGGTTTTCTATTTTACCTAATGAGACAATGTTTATGGGCCATATATATTTACCGGATGTTAATATTGGCAAAACAGGTGTTCCGGCCGAAGTACAAGAGTATTGTGCCACGAATGGCTATGCTGCTCTTAAAGAGCTTGATTATCTGATGGGATTAACTGAGCGGGAGGAGTTTTTTGAGCAAAAATACAATTCGGAATTTAAATTTCGCAAACAGGTTACTCCTTTCGATTTTGTACACCTTATTTCTAGTATTGATACCGATGGAGTAAAGATCGACAATGGTTATGAGTACTGCATGAATGTTGCTGCTGAAAATATTGTCTCCTTTACTTCACAAAGCGGCGATGTGTCTACCTATGGTTATGGTGAGGGCGTTCCCACTAAAAAGCCATTCACGCTGAAGGAACATTATGATAATCTTTTGAAGATCTCTGAGCAGGTTCAAATTAATGAACTATATGGCGGCGCCTGCCGATATATCATTTTGGGGGCCTCTGCTATGCGACTGCCCACAGATAGGATTATGATGTATCTGTCGAGCTTGATTTTCAATAAGATGAGTGGTCTCTATCATAATTCACCAAAAGAAGAAGAAGTTTTAGCCTTTGCCAGAAGTGTCAGAATGGATCTTGATTCCATGACCGATACCCTGAAAAGCAAGATTCCTGCGGCACTTTCTGGTTATCAGAAGGCTCCTAGATATAATTGGCATAATGTGATTAAAACGGAAGCCATTGATATAGATGAAGAATTGAAGCGCGGATATGTTAAGAGAGCTATAGAATGGTTTGATCAGCAACAGGAAAACCTGTCAGTGGTATTTTCGAAAATGCTGGATAATCAGCTTTCTCAAATGTTTGTCGATCCTGGTAAAGGCCCTATCTATGCCAATCGCATTATTGTAAATGAGAATACGATTACGGCGCTCAGTCTGATTCGTAATTACATTCGAGGACTGGAACGAGAAATTGCGGAATCTGATGAAAACATCAGGATTCTGCATAACGCAGCGACAGATGCGTTCAATGAAGCTAGAAAAGCTTTGCTTTATAGAAATGACAAGAAAAACGCCTATATCGAAGCTAAGATCAGAGAGTACGATGTGAAGATCGAGCTGGAGATGAACCGCAGCTTGATAATTATCTATACAGCTTATGAACGCATTATCAGAAACAAAAACACAAGTATCTACAATGTTGTCAATGAAATTCTGGAAGCCTTAAAAACGATTTTTGACAGGAACAAGAAAATTGTTCTCGAAACCAATGAAAAAAGTGATGCCGAAAATCGGACCTATTATTGGGATGTGATTAATGTCCCTGATATTGCCGATAGTATTGGAGCTTATCTGGACAGCGCCATTAATACGGAGACACTTACCTTAGACTTTACCTCTGAGCTCCTTAATAAAATGGACATGTGGATTGGCGAAGATGTGAATGTGGCTGGTTTCATCCGAGATTTTCTGGCAGATAAGTTCAGTGCAATGGTTAATCTTTCCCTTGAAGCCTTTATCAAGGCAGGGTTATTACTTAAGTCAACCAATGCCAAAATAGTCGATATGGCCAGCGCAGGTAATATCGACGAAGTTGATTTAAAAGATTACCTTAGGAAAACACTTATTCCAAAGCTAATTAAGAAAGCTACTCCCTTGTTTGCCGGTTCTGGATTAGGGATTGGTGGTTCGGACCGCATTACAGTGACAGTTCCGGCCGATCCGGCCTGCAAAAATATTTTTGCAGCATTTGATGAAGACCGGTCCTGGGCGGCGGGATTACCAGTCGAAATCATTAAGAGTGAGCAAAAAGACCGGATTACTGTGATCAGGACAACCTGTGCCGTTCCTCTTTATATGTATTCAAGGCTGCAGGGCTACGAAACAAAATATTTTGATTTAGCTAATACTCAGCAGGGTGTGAAAGCAATTGCCGGACGTCATTTGCGCCAGAGTCAAAGCGAAGATTGGGAGTACCTTCCTTCTCCAATTCCACAAGCGTATTGGAAAACGAACGGCTATTATCGGGAGGAGGTCGCAGAAAGAACAGCAGCCAATATGGAGATTTTTGATAAGGCCCTGAAATATGGTGCTGTCTTTGTTAATTCTGCTATAGGAGAAGGGCATGCCAAGTATTTTTGCCGAAAAACAGTACCGTTTGACGTTGACGAGTACGTAAAGGCCTCTGGTCTGCCTGGAAAGGGTGCATTTAAGGCTGCTAAGGCAAGCCAGTTGCTTGATGAGCTGAAGAAGATCATCAAAGCTGGACTTGAAGTCCAGGTTGATGAGAGAAAAGAAAAAATTATTAAAAAGATTGTAGCCAGTACGAATGAGGGGATGGCGAGAAGAAACTTCAATAATTCTTTTATACTGGTCGGAATTGCTAAAAATGAAATTGTCAAATATAGTGCCATTGAAAATCAAATTGCAGAATTGGAAAAGATTCTCGAGGAAAGCCGCTCTGAAAAAGAGCGGTATGGGAATTTCTGCATGGTGATGTACACTCAGACCATCGTTAAACCTCAAGGGAAAACAAAATATGTGTTTGACCCAGAGGTCAAAGGGGTAGAGCCTGTTGAGTTGCTAGATATTCTAGAACACGTCAAATGCCCTGAGTATGCTCTCTATAAAGTATTGGAACAAAGTCCAATCAAAAACAAGGTTTATGAGTATGCGCAAGCAAAACGGGTGGAATTATCTGAGGACTCTGCACTGCTGCTGGGAAACATTGATGGAGTGATTAAGCTAGTACAACAGAGAATTAATGCTCTTGAGCTTACTCTCCATGAGCTGGAAGACGGCCAGCAAATTCTTGAGTTTTACAAAGTGTGCTTAAATTCGCTGAATGATTTAAAGAGTGTTCTGAGCTGAATGAAATGTGATTCTCGGAAGGTCGTGGATGATTAGAAAAGGCGCAACAAGAAAAATTGCTTGAGGTGAAAGGCATGGCTGGAAGAGATGATGAGAGAAGTTTTCAGGAAAGCATCGAAAATACCCTAAAATTGAGAGCCGATAAAGTGTCAGAAACGCAAAGACAATCATCTTTAGGCAGCATAGCAGGAAGCGATTTGGATTTAGATAATTCGGTAGTAATTATGCTGATTGGCGATACGGCAATTAACGGTGAAATAAAAATACGGCGGGAACTGGTTTCTAAAATCGGTAATGATCAAGCGGTAGACTTTATAACGATAGATAATAGTTTGCTTGCCAAAATAAGAGAAAAGCAAATTGATTTCGAGTCTGAGATTATTCTGGAAGATGATTTTTGGAGCGTCTGGTATGAAAAAATCAGAGTGACTTATGATGAAATACGTTTGCTTGGGGAAAAACGTTTATCGATTAGTATGCGTAAAATAAATGTTTCACTAGTCATCAATGCTTGCGATTTCGATGCTTCCGTCAATTTATTGGGAATTATGTGTGTCCTATTTCAGCATAAATTTTCAGAGCAGTTTATAACGATTGATTGGGATCTCTTTCTGTTGCTGAATGAGACTGACGTCCGCAACAAACAAAAGAGTTATGACTTTATCGTCGGGCTGACAGCGCTGCAAAACGATGGACTTAAAATCCGTCTTAAAACAACTATCGACGGGGCTAATAAGGTTGAACATTATGGGATAATATTTCAATTTTTATATATATTAGGAGAACGCGATATGCGTGGCGTCCCTTGCAAGCTCGATGAACACTATGGCAACGTGGCGCGGCTTATTGTTCTATCCAACATAGCGAATGGTATACAACGACAAAACATAGCCCAGTCTGTGGGAAGAGACAAGCCTAATTTAGTCTCTGTAGCCTATAGCAGCATTACCAGCCCAATTGAAGGGATTTATTATTATGGCCTTGCCTATTTTGCAGAAAAACTTTTCGGGGATTTACAAAAAAAATCGGAAAATGCTGCTCCATTTCTTGAAAAAGCCTTGCGTTTGGAGGACATTGACAGATTAGCTGCTCGACAAGTTTGTGAACCCAATTTTAATCTGCCTAAAAAATATCACAACGGGTTTGACATAGCTTATACCCAAAATCTTCGTGAGGCAGAAAAGAAAATATATCATAATGACCTTAACCAATGCTTTTTAGAGACGACAAAAAAACTGGAAACAGATTATATTAAGAACTTCTCTGCTGGCATCAGGGCGGCCTTATCCAGAGAGGTTCTGAATCGTGCTGAGTTGGGCTTCATTTTTGCCATAAGTGCCTTGAATAAGACCCAACATGAAGGTGAAAATAGATCATCAATTTTTGATAATTTGGAAAATAAAATCAACAGAAATTATGCGTGTATGTCAGGTATCGAAGCTGACATTGATAAGACCTATGGAGAAGACATTTATAAAATTCTTTCCAAAGAAAACTTTGGCTTTTTTTGTTCAGAAAAGAAGAAAACAGAAAAAGTTGAAGCCGGATTACGCAGATATTTGATCGATAATATCTATCAGAAAAAACTGGAGCTCTGTCGCCTGCGTGTCAAAGACAGGTTATTCAAAGCGCTTTTGGAATTGTGCCGAGCAGAGCATGAAAGATGTCTGACAATAATTAAACAAATAGATAAAATTAAAGATATTTTTAAAATCATAAGCAGTAAATTTATAAAAAATCTACGGACGATTTTTGTTGAGGAAGTCGGAAACTTATGTGCTGGGAAGATTGATGCTATTATGCAAAAGAGCAGCCTCTTTTCCTCCTCGCAGGTTTTCTTTTCATCCGAGAACTTAGGAGCACTGTCGAATTCAGAGTCTGTTGACGTCCGACAGCTAATTGAGCAGATTATCAATGTTTTTGAGAAAGGTATTATTAATAGCTTGATTAAAGATATGGGGTCTTTCGGAAGCATACTTCAAATGGCTGATTTTGAGGATGACTCTCTAAAAAGACAAATGCTGAACAATATTTACAACAAGTCTCAGGCCAGCCTGATCTACTCTAATTATCTTGCAGCGCAGTTTGCTATTAATGTCGATCAAGAAATTCGGTTCATCTTTGGAGATGCTGGAAGCAGTTTGGTTAAATGTTTTTTAAAGGATAACAACCGCTGGAATTGTATTGAGCATCAAAATACGCTCGATGTAGAACTTCTCAAATTAATTAATGGATTTGGTCTTGAAGATTTAATCTTGTTCAGCAATAGGCAGGAGGAAAACTATGTCTGATAGTGAAAAAGAACGGGACAGAATTACTTTATCTCATAACCCAGACCTTTTTCTGATCAGCGAGTTAGTTGGTAAAGTCGATGAGCATAACCAAAGCATTGAGCTGCGCTGGAAATGGCTCTATGAGATCAAGCGCGTAAGAATATTCGTTTTAAAGCAAGAGGAAGGCATTGAGGAGCAGTCTGTTCTGGGACGAAAATATCATGAGTTGACTCGGGCAGATTATAGTCAAAATTTAGCCAGGTATACTATGCGAATTGATATTGTTGGCAAGATCAGAATAGCAGTGCTGCCCGTTTATGTTAGTCAGCAGAATGGAGATCCCGAGCTAACCATGGCCTTACAAACTGACGAGAGAAATAGTCTGGATCTGATTATCAACAGGATTACAATAAATTACAGCCTTATTGAGAATATCAGCCTCAAGGATCAGCTCAATCCTTTTATAAAGGAAAAAGATGTTATGATCATTATTACATCGAATGAGCTAATTCCGGCCAACACCTTAGAATATACTTTTTCTAGCGGCAAAGGTGTTTGGCAGATTGATGAGGCTATTACCCCGCAGGTTGAAATGAAGATTTTTTTAAAAGAGCCAAAGCACGGCAAGCCATGTGTTGTTAGATTATCTAATCCCGTTTTAACCTCAAAACTTTATAGAGTGGATAAACTGTAATTAGGAGTGCACAAGATGCTTGATAAAATCATAAAGCTATTTAAAGGCAAAAAGGATCCCTATCGCTGGGATGTAAAGAAAATGCTGCCGCGCCAGGAAAGTTATGAAATTGTTTGCCCTTATTGTTTTAGTAAATTTTCTCATGAGGATGTCTTATTTCGCGCGGCCAGGTATGATAATTCTGCAGTGGAAACTGCCTTGCAGACAGATCCTGTTTTGAATAAATTCTGGGATATGGTGGGAGTGGATTCGGCCGAAATAGGGGATCAGAACCCTGTGTTAGATTCGGCTACCTATCCGGAATCAGCCAAAAACTATGACGGCAGTGTAATAATTTCTTTGGAAGACAAATTTGGCAATGTCAGCTATGACAGAATTTGTCCGCATTGCCATAATAAGCTTCCTAAAAGCGCCGGACGTGCTCCCAGCAATATCATTTCTGTGATTGGGGGGACTTCTGTTGGAAAAACAGTGTACATTGCCATGCTGATTGACATACTCCAAAAATACACCCAGAATAATTTTGAGGCTTCATGTATGGAACTCTCCTCGGGCATTGGCAATTTAGGAGATTTTGATGAGTTGCGCAGAAGAATCCTTAATGATGCTCATAGCGCGACAGATAAGGAATACATAAGACCACTTGTCTTTCGGTTCGCATTTCTAGATAATACAATTCCGGCACTGACACTTTGCTTCTATGATTTCCCTGGAGAAGCGATGGCTGATCAGGACTTCTTAAAATTGAAGGCAAGTCATATTGCTAATGCATCCGGTGTGATACTTCTTGTCGACCCATTGCAATGTAAAGTTGTGGCAGAAAAACTAGGAGTAGAAATTATTGACAATTCCATTACATTGAAACATGTTCTTGCTAACTTATACCAAGCAGTCATAGGCAATCAACCGGATGAAATTTCGACAACTCCTACTGCTATCGTATTTACGAAGTCAGATGAATTAAAAGCTTTGACTAATCTTGAAAATTCTCCCATAAGAAGTAATTCAAATATATTTGAAGATTTTAAACATCCAGGTTACTTAGACTTGGATCAGACTAATAATATTTCGAATGATGTTATGGAATTTATCCAAAACATTGAAAAATCATTTATCAATGATGTTAGAGCAATTTTTTCTAATTATCATTTTTTTGCAGTTTCATCCTTGGGGTATTCGCCAATTAATGCCAAAGTATTAGTTGAACCGCAGCCGTGCCGAGTTGATGAACCATTCCTTTGGCTCCTTTATCAGCTGGGATATATCAAGGGGAGGGAAAGAAATGTATGACCAGCAACTCTATACTAGAAGCAACCATGGTGGTTTAGTCCTCAACACACCCGGTTTTGATACCGTGGCCAAAACTGAGGGGCTGACATTAAAAGAATTAAAAGAATTAGAAAATTATTGTAAATATGAGGTTGATGGAAATTTAATTAATACCGAAGATTATAATCTCTGTCCTAAAGTCAGATCCATGTTAGAACTACCCAATGGAAATGTGTTGATTGGCCAATCGGTTTTTAGAATGGAAAATCGGGCGGTCTTCTTAACTCATAATTTCATCTGCCAAAAGGGTTCCCTAAGTTGGGAAAATATGCGCCATAACTATCGGGAATTAACTTCACCGCAGGAATTTATCGAAACTTTCGCGGATAATGGCAACAAGATAAATTTAGAGCAGTTACATAGCATTTCGGCGTCAGCTAAAAATGCACCGTTTGGTTCATCCGCTTCCACAGGCCGAAATCAAGCTAAGCTGATGATGATGGCACTTGAAAAGTATCATATAAATTCTGAAGCCCTGTTTAAACTTATTAATGTTTTGTTTTTTGCTCTTGAGAATGGTCGTAAACTATTTGTTTCTCTTCCGTGTGGTACGCAAGAAATCAATGCAGCAGCTGAAATTATTCTTCAGGGCATTTATGCGCTGCTCCCTTATGATGTCCGGACAAAAGCCGGGTATATGACTTGTTTTACGGGCAAAGGAGTAAAGAACGCTATCGTTTTATATTTTGTTCCAAAAGAAATTATTCCGGCTTCCAAGAGAGTCGTTAAAATTAAAGACAGAAATATTAGTAATGATTTTATTTTTAATTTTAATGATTCTATTTTTATTAATACAGATTCTGATCAAATACCTCCTGAGGATGCTTATTTGAGGCTTTTAAAATCAGTCGGGTTTGGTTCGGAATCTTTGAGGGAATATTTTGATTTTTGTGAGAAAGTATTATACTGCACAAACGAAAAATTCAAAACTAAGATTGGAACCTATGACAATTTGAGCCGTATTTTTAATTATTTAGCTAATGGAACGTTTGAGCTTGATATCCAGAAATGTACAAAATTCATGATGGACATAATTGCCTTTGATGAAGATTACAAATATACTAGAAATGTTTTGTTGGATTTTCTAGTCAAATACAACGACACTCTGAAAAGAGGAAAAAGTCCAGCTAGCAGCAGCTTGATCAGAGATCTGATAAAATATGCACTGAAAAGTAAGTTCCATTATCAAGTTTGTTTGAATTTAATCGGAACCAGCATTGAATTGTGTAGTGAGAATGATCTGGATCTGCTTATTGAACAAATCCAGTTAGCAAAATCATGTCAGCCGATCTATGAAGATTTAGCCCAGATATATTTTTTCGAAAATGACGCGATTTTTGACGTGTTGCTAAACTATATTTTCGCTGAAAACAGTACTTTTTCGGCAATGGTGAAAAGCGTTGAACAAATAAGTAACACGTTTAAAGAGGTTGAACTGTCTCCGCTATATTCTCAAGCTATTCAGAAACATTCCGACCGAGTTTTAAAGCAATGCACAAACCCGCTTGGAGAAATTTATAGTTTAGGATCTACCATGAAAATGGTACAGAGCAACAACAAAAAAGTAATAACTGATTTTTACTATTCAGCTGTTAATCTGCTTTTCGAAGCGATCGATGAATTACACATAACTATAGGTGATTTAACAGCTTTTAAAACATTGTCGCCTCTATTTTGCTATTTGAGTCAGAATAACCAGAGTAAAGCCAAGCTGTTATTGGAGATAAGCATGATCGTTTTTGATCCTCAATATTTTAGCATAACAGTCGGCCAAGAAATGGATAACATATTTATGGCAGATGTAAAAAAGACCTTGAAATACATTTTATCTGACCCATATTTTAAAGGCAACAATACAGTTTTCGAAGCCCTGAAATTTACCTATACGTCGAACAAAAAAAACGATTATAGAGAATTATGTGATCATTTCAAAGTGGACGAGCAACTTTTCCCCCAATTTATGGTGTGGTTAGTAAAGGGATATCGAACGGCGACGAGCAAATCGAAAGTAAAGAACAAGAGAGGAAATATACAATTATCGCTTAACCAGAAGAGGGAACTTTATGATTTTTTCAAGGCTGTTGTGAGCTTCTATCGAAAAAATTGGACTCTTTTAGAAAATGACAAGATATTTAAGGCCTTGAAAGAAGCCAAGCAAGCAGTTCCAGAAATAACTCACCTAGGCGTAGATATTAAAGGGGATCTTCTTGAAATAAAAATTGAGCATCTGCCCCTACTGAAGAAAATTGCAGCAAAAGCTACTAAACCTCTAGCACGGATGCTCAAATAATGTTCTCTAAAGAGAGTCTAAGACTTAGTTTTATGGTGGTGGAATAATGAATAATAAATCGTTTGCTAACCGACAAATACCGGAGCAGATTTATGATAAGATTTATCTTTGCTGTAACAAGCAATGCCGTACTATCGTACCCGGAAATTTATTTGCTTGTCCCAATTGCAAAGGAGAAAAGTTTCAGACTGCTTATTCAAAGTTAAAGCAGACTGAGCTTTTTCAATGTGCAAAAAATCTGTTAAGCTGGGCTATCGCTTTTATTGTGCTGTATTGGATAGTTCAACGCTTCGATTCAACCGCTGCAATCACGCTAGTGCTGTTATACGTCATCTTACTTCTGATTAATATTTTTATTTTTGCCCGCAATTTTCAAGCAAATGTTGTGTATCGTTTTCAACAGATCCTTAATAAAAGCAGTTCGCAGTTGTTCCGATCATATATAGGTTATTTCGAGCGGATTATATCATCTGAGAGCGATTTAGCAAGGCGCTATGAAAAGCTTAGAGATCTTAGTTATATATATGATACAGGGCTATTGAAGCAACAGCGGCTTAAATGTCTTCAAGGTATAGCTAAAACTCGTTATTTAGATTATGAAACTGATGAATTAGTGCCTGAGGTATATAATAAATCACTTGTAGAGTATTATTTTGAGGTTGCCCGTATTAATCCGGATAAAATTGGTTCCCAAACCATAGCCTATTTTCTGAAATTTTATAGTGAAGTGCTGACGGATTTTAGCAATGGGCGAGCAATTTGTGCTAGATTGTTTTATTCTGGGATCAAATATTCGGAATTTAAAGACTCGCTCCAAGGATTTTTAATTGATGAGCAACTTACAGACGCACTTAATGAATCAGAGCGCAAGATCGTTTTTCAGTATTATTTCAAAGACACATACAGGGAATATGTTTCTCAGTCTTTGAAACGCAAAGAACAGGAACATCAGCTAGCTCAGAATCGCAATCCAAAAATCGAAAAGCAAGAACCTGCTGTTAATCCTAAAGAAACTTTAAAGCCCATAGATCTAAATTTGCTTTTTGAAGATGAATTATTTTACAAACTTATAGAAGATAATAAGTCCCAAAAGGAAAAATGGGCGAAAGCTCTATTTAACTACTTAAATGATCAGGAGCCAACAGCGGATCGAGAAAAGGCGTTTCTATATTTACTGGAATTTGATTGGGTTAGAGAGTTAAATCCATCGGAACAAGAGCTTATACAAGCTAGCTACAAGCGAGAATTTCAAGCAAAAAACATTGAGGTTCAAAGGAGCAATAAGGAACTCGAAAATTTCTTAGTGTTTTATGATAAGCTGGTTCGAGATAATCCAAAGGGCCTCCAGCTTAGTGCTGAAGCATTTTATAACAAATTTAATAAACCAGAGTACATTGGACAACGAGATGTTATTTGTCGAACTATCCTAAACTTAAGTCTTGATGAAAAACTTGATGCTGTCAAGCGACAAAAAATTCATGATCACTATAATAAAATGGCTTTAAAATAGTCCGTATTGCCTGCAACATGTGAGAATTTGGCAGGTAATAATAAAAAAGGATTTGTATATAGAAGATTGGAGGAGCTTGCATGAATGCCCCAGTAATTATGTGGATCCTTGTGGTTGTATTTACTATATCCTATGCAATTCATCTTAATTTTGAAAAAGAACCCAAAATTCTTTGCTTGGATAAAAAATTAGATTTCAGAGTCAGACATCTAAAAATAATGATGAATCGATTTATTTTAGAATCCTATAAAAAAAGTGAAAATTGCAAATAGGTGTGAATGTCAACGAATTTCTAACCTTATCTATAGGGCGTAAAATAATCCTCACCTTACAAATAAGGTGAGGATTATTTTACGAAGTTTTTTAAAGAGATAGTTTAGGTAATGGAAGGGATCCAAACCATTTTCCTTTGCTGTTTCAACTATGTCCAGACAGTTGTGTATTTTGTTGCTGCTGTTCTATTGCTCTAATATAGAGATCCAGTCTCTGTTCCTCCAAGGCTGCTATAAAATCTATAAAAGGTTTCAAATCTGAATCCACAGCATAGCTCTCTAGGGCATCAAAATAGTTCAATCTGCTTTCTTTTGCAATGGAAATTGGAAGGAATCCCTTAAGCATCAACTGATAATTCATTATCAATCTCGAAGTTCTGCCATTACCGTCAACAAAGGGATGTATCTTTACAAACTCTGCATGGGTCCATGCGGCAAGCTCTATTCCGTTCATCTCTGTTTTGTACGACAGATCAGCATAGAAATTTTTGACCTGTTTATATGCCTCATTTGGTGATGGCGGAGTATGCCTTGCGCCGGAAATGTAAACATCTACATTGCGGTATATGCCGCCAATCATAATGTTTTCCATTAAAATTGCATGCATATCCTTGACCCTTTTCTCATCAAGAGATTCTCCATCATAAATGCATGATTTGACGTATTGAAATGCCTTATTGTGGTTGACAATCTCATAGATCTCTCTTAGCTTCTTACCTCCAACGGAGATTTGATCCTCCAGTAAGACTTTTGTTTCCATAAGGCTTACTGTGTTACCCTCAATGGCTGTGGAATTATGGGTATATTCTATTTCAAAGGCTTGGTTATAATTTTGCATAATAAAATCAGACAGAACGCTTTTATACCTTTGGTAAAATTCCTTTTTACGAAGTAATGAATTATAGTCCATGTGAATTACCGCCTTTTTCCTGACTTGACTTTGTAAGATTATACCATGCTCTGAAAGACAGTAAAAGACATTTAATATTAGGGTAAGGTGATTTTGAGAAATTCCAGGATCTTATAGGATAGATAGAGTTGAAATAATACATCCCCATCATTTAAATCAACATTTAAAAGACTTTCTATTTTTTCCAGCCTATGAAATAAGGTGTTGCGATGGATATCCAAAATAGTAGCCGAATCTTTAACATTTTTGAAATTACAAAGATAAATATAAAAGCTGCGGACATAATTCGTGCTGTTTTCCTTATCGTATTCGATGAGTCTTATCAGGGAATGATGAATAAACTTTTTGCATTTATCATCGTGGGAATAGTTATTTATCAAATCAAAAATAAGGTAGTTTTCGTATTTGTAAAAATTTTGCTCTTTATTCAGGAGATTTCCTAACTTTAGGGCCTCGGTCGACTCAAGGTAATGTTCCTTTACATCCGCTAATTTTGAAAATGGGCGACTGATTCCTGCCCGCAGATTATTATTATTAATGAATTCTTTTAAAGTCTTTAATTCGATCTCTTGAAAATGCCTATCATTTTCACAACTGGCAAGTACTACAACGTTTTGATTATAAACTATCGCTTTCGCGTTAACTAATTTATTCTCAATTTCATCCCTCATGTAAGGAAGAGTTGATTGTGATTTGTCTAAATTCTGGATATCAATGTTTATAATGAACAGTTTGCTTTTAAACTTTAAGCCTAAGATTTTCAGGCGTTCAACGATTAATCGTTCGTCTTCGAACTTCCCATTAAGCAAATCGTACAAAAAGCTTTGATGCATCAGTCCCTGAGAGAAATCAATATATTTAGTTTTTTGCAACTCGATCGAAAAGGCATCACAAAGCAGAGCGACCAATTCCTCATCGCTTTTTTTAAAATCCCGGTTATGGGCGCAAGCCACCATAAAGGCAACATCTCGGTTGCTGATACGTATCTTCCCGATCAGTCTGCGATATTTGCAGTAAGGATCCGACCAGTAAAAAGGAGCTTCATTCTTGGCTATCTCGTTAAACAAACTATTCCTCACATAATACGAATAGGTCTGAAAGATAAAGTGATTATTCATTTTAAGCTCGTTCCAGACAGGGTCATCGGTTACCTTGGTTTCACCGGTTGAAGCAAGAACTTTTACGCTATAGTCAGTGATCGTAAAAGGGTTGCCCAGTATTTCATACCCTAGATTGACAAGGGCTTGCAGGCCTGACTCTTTGCTGAGCGTTTTGACTAACTTCAAGGAAAGTTGAGAAAGAAGCGAATTATGTTCCATAAAGACCTCCTTGTCCAAGGTGGAGTGCATCATATACTGTTTACACCGTATTTTTTGTAAAATTGACCAAAGGTAGTATTTCGAAAAAAGCGAATATTCATATATACAACTATACAACTATTCTGAAAAGAAAGGGGATTAAATTTTAATTACTTATAGTTTAGCATAAACCATGCTGGATGATACGTTATCGATTTATAAAAATGACTCCGAGCTTAAAAATTCAAAGGGAGGTTGACTGGTTTTGATAATTATTGGTGAAAAAATCAACGGAGCAATTCCTTCCGTAGCCAAGGCAATTGCTGCCAAGGATGCAGATTTTATTAGAAATCTTGCTAAAACTCAAGCAGAAGCAGGAGCTGCCTTCATTGATGTGTGTGCTTCAGTTAAAGACAGCATTGAACTGGAAACCATGAAGTGGCTTATTGACTTGGTACAAGAGGTTACAGATACACCCATTGCCATTGACAGCCCTAATGTACGTATCTGTGCAGAGGCCATTAAATTCTGCAATAAGCCCGGTCTTATCAATTCGGTTTCCCTGGAGGGAGAACGAATTGAGGTAATATTTCCATTAATAGCGGATACGTATTGGGAATGTGCCGCCCTCTTATGCGATGACACAGGAATTCCTCAGGATGTAGAAAAGCGTCTGGAAGTTTTCGCTGGAATTATGAAAAAAGCTAAAGACTATAACATTGATCCCTCGCGCTTGCATATTGATCCCTTAGTTCAAATGCTTTGTACCTCGGAAGATGGAATCAACACGGTTGTCGAGGTAATTAAAGAAATCAAAACACAGTATCCGCAAATTCATGTCACAGGAGGAGCAAGCAATATTTCCTTTAATCTTCCTACCAGAAAACTCGTCAATCAGGCCTTCATCGTATTAGCGATGAACGCAGGGATGGACAGTGCGATCATCGATCCGTTAAACAGAGATATGATGGGTATGATCTATGCCACTGAAGCGCTCTTAGGGCAGGACGAATGCTGCATGGAATACATCGGAGCATACCGGGAAGATAAATTTGGTCAAAAGAAATAATATAATCAAAATCACTAGGAGGAATTGAAAATGACAAAGATTGAAGAAGTAAAAGCTAAAGTAGAGGCAGGAAAAGCGAAACTCGTTCCAGGGTTGGTACAGGAAGCACTTGATGAAGGAAACGCAGTGGGAGATATTCTTCAGGCTATGATAGCCTCTATGGGTGTCGTCGGTGACAAATTCTCGGTAGGAGAAATTTTCGTACCTGAAATGCTGATGGCCGCTAAAGCTATGTCTAAGGGTGTCGCTGTACTCAAACCTCTGCTCGCGGGTACTAGCACAGCCTCTTTTGGTACCTGTGTTATTGGTACAGTCCAAGGCGATCTTCATGACATCGGTAAAAACCTGGTTGCCATGATGATTGAAAGTGCCGGATTTAAAATTGTTGACCTTGGCGTAGATGTTTCAACAGAGAAATTTATTAATGCCATCAAAGAAAATGAAAATGTAACCTTAGTGGCCTGCTCAGGCCTTCTTACTACAACAATGTCGGCAATGAAGGAAACCGTTCAAACGCTCAAAACTAGTGGATTAACAGGGTTCAAGGTCATCGTCGGCGGTGCGCCTGTAACTCAGGCGATGGCGGATGAAATCGGAGCGGACGGTTTTGCTCCTGATGCCGGGAGTGCCGTAGTAAAAGCCAAAGAATTGGTAAACGCTTAGTTGCCTGGGGGTTTGAATGTGTAGCGTAAGGAGCAAATAGAAGGAGGTCATAATTTATGTTAACAAAGAGACAGAATTTAATGGAAACCATTAAAGGTGGAAATCCGGATCGATTTGTAAATCAGTATGAATTTATGGAGCTTATTATGGAAGCTCCAATGGATCTTCCTTTAGCGCCGGGACCTGGTATGACAATTAAGAATAAATGGGGCATTACCTTCAGTTGGCCGGAAGGCCAAATCGGTTCTTTCCCTGTTCAGGACGATGAACATAAAGTTGTTAAAGACGTTACAAAGTGGAAAGAGGTTGTAAAAGCACCTTCAGTTTATTATACAGATGAAGAATGGGCCGCTGCTGTAGCACATGCCAGTTCTGTTGACCGAACAGACAAATTTGTAACAGCTTTTTGCGCACCCGGTATCTTTGAAATGACGCATCATCTGATGGGTATGGAAGATGCTTTAATGAATTTGTACGAAGAACCTGAAGCTATGCAGGAGCTCATTGATTACGTTGTTGAATATGAGCTGGCCTACGCTAAACAAGTGATTGAGCATATTCATCCCGATGCGCTCTTTCATCATGACGATTGGGGCAGTCAGATTTCAACATTAATTTCTCCGGCTATGTTTGAAGAGTTCATCTTACCGGCTTATAAGAAAGTATATGGTTTCTGGAAGGAAAATGGCGTACAATTGATCGTTCATCACAGCGATAGTTACGCAGCGACCTTCGTTCCATTTATGATCGAAATGGGTATTGATATTTGGCAAGGCGCGATGACTACTAACAATATTCCCGAACTGATCAAAAAATACGGCGGCAAAATCTCCTTTATGGGAGATATCGACAGTGGCGTCGTTGATCATCCTGCCTGGTCACGAGAAGAAATTGCTAAATATGTTGCAATAGCCTGCAGAAGATGTGGGAAACTATATTTTATTCCTAATTTAAGCCAGGGCTTAAATATTGCTTCATTTCCGGGTGTCTATGAGACGACAAGTGAAGAAATTGACAAAATGAGTAAAGAAATGTTCTAGACTCCTAGTTATCAAACGTCTTTTTGTAATCAGTCAACTATTTCTAATTTAGAAATAGTTGACTGTGGAAATGGTTGTAAGGTTGGACTTATCACAAATGCGATATCGAGTACAAGTTAGGGGCGGTCGATATGGAAACAGTTCTAAACGATTTTGTCAAGGATGCCCTTGCCTTAAACGCGACGCATGCTGCGGTCGTTGAAGTTGTCAAAATTCCTTTCAGTGAAGATTTCAGAAAGCTCTGTGAAGAGAATTCCTGTGGATCATACGATAAAAACTGGATGTGCCCCCCAACGGTCGGACCGATCAGTAATTTGATCAAGCGGGCCTTGGGTTTTAACCGAGGCCTTATATTTCAGACGGTACATCAGCTCGAAGATTCGTTTGATTGGGAAGGTATGCAAGAGGGACAAGCCAATCACGAAAAAATATTTAGGGAAATTCTTAAACATGTAGAGGATAACAATATCTTTAAAGAACTTCTTCCACTAAGTGCGGGCCCCTGTATGTATTGCCTAAAATGTGCTCATTTAACCGGAAAAAAATGTTATTTTCCTGATAAAGCAGTATCATCGGTTGAAGCATATGGAATTAACGTAACGGCTCTAGTAAAAGATTGTGGAATACCCTACTATAATGGTCAAAATACCGTTTCGTATGTAGGTCTGATATTGTTCAAGATGTAATTGATGGTAATAAACCGGAAATGGAGTAAGTAATATGAAAAGCGACATCGAAATTGCACAAGCAGCGGTGATGAAACCAATCCTGGAGATTGCCAAGAAACTCGATCTGCACGAGGATGAGATTGAGTCTTATGGCAAGTATAAAGCCAAAATTAATCTAAGTGTCTGGAAGCGGTTAAAAGATAAACCCAATGGTAAGCTTATCTTAGTAACAGCGATTAATCCCACCCCTGCAGGAGAAGGAAAAACCACTACAACCGTTGGCTTAGGGCAGGCTCTCTCAAAAATGGGTAAGAAAGCTATGATTGCTGTACGAGAACCATCGTTAGGTCCTTGTTTTGGAGTTAAAGGTGGAGCTGCCGGAGGTGGCTATGCCCAAGTTGTACCCATGGAAGATATTAATCTCCACTTCACCGGAGATTTCCATGCCATCACGTCGGCTCATAGTCTCTTAGCGGCAATGTTAGACAATAGTATTCAGCAAGGAAACCTGTTAAATATTGATTCTCGTCAAGTCGTATTTCGCCGTGTTGTGGATATGAACGATCGTGCTCTGCGTAAAATTGTCATGGGTTTGGGAGGCAAGATGGAAGGAGTACCTCGCGAAAGTGGCTATGATATTACCGTAGCCTCTGAAGTGATGGCGATCCTCTGCTTGGCAAGTGATCTTATGGATCTCAAGGCACGGTTTGGCAAGATCGTTGTGGCCTATACCTATGAAGGAAAGCCTGTCACTGCCCATGATCTAGAAGCGGAAGGGGCCATGGCCCTGCTCATGAAGGATGCAATTAAACCAAATCTTGTTCAAACCTTGGAAAATACGCCTGTATTCATCCATGGTGGGCCGTTTGCCAATATCGCTCATGGCTGTAACAGTATTATGGCCACGAAACTAGGTCTCAAACTGGCAGATTATCTTGTTACAGAGGCTGGTTTTGGAGCTGACCTTGGAGCAGAAAAATTCTTTGATTTGAAGTGTCGCTTTGGTGGTCTGAAACCTGAGGCTGTCATCATTGTGGCAACCGTCCGGGCCTTAAAAATGAATGGTGGACTTGCAAAAGATCAGTTAGGCACAGAAGACTTGGAAGCCTTAACACGGGGTGTCGTCAACCTTGAGAAACATATTGAAAACATGGCCAAATTCGGTGTTCCGGCGGTTGTCGCAATTAATCGGTTCCCAACGGACACGGAAGCTGAGCTTAACCTGGTGCGCAAGAGATGTCAGGAGCTAGGTGCGGAAGTGGCACTTTCCGAAGTGTTTACGCGAGGAGGAGAAGGTGGCGTTGAGCTTGCTGAAACAGTCCTTTCCGTATTGGAACGCAAAGAATCGAAATTCAAGGTTCTCTATGAATTGGATTTGTCCATTGAGGAAAAAATAGCGAAAATAGCCAAAGAGATTTATGGCGCTGATAGCGTTAATTTCGATAAGGCAGCTCAAGCTTCAATGAAAAAATATGTGGAAATGGGTTATGGCAATCTGCCGATCTGCATGGCGAAGACACAGTATTCTCTCTCAGATGACGCCACGCGGCTAGGCCGGCCAACTGGTTTCACGATCACAGTTCGGGAACTCCGTCTTTCTGCGGGAGCGGGCTTTTTGGTGGCGGTTACTGGTGCTATTATGACCATGCCAGGCTTGCCAAAACGTCCGGCGGCGATGAGAATGGATATTGATGCTGACGGAATCATTACTGGATTGTTCTAATATTAGAACGGAACGTATAATAAATATCAAAATTAAAAGAGAGAGCTTCATTTGGAGTTCTCTCTTTCTATTTAGGTTAAAGGAATTATCGGTTAAGGGGTAGTATACTTGCTATTGACAGGATTGATTTCAAAATGTATATATCGTAGGTAGAGCCTTGTTCCGATACTGGCTGCTCGAGCATTTTGGAGCGCTGGCGAAATAGGGGTTAGCTGAACTTCTTTATCAATGCGATCTCGTTAAGGAAAGTTTGCTTATAGCCAATAAAAGCCCTTTTTGATCAAAATCGCCGCTCACTGTATAATAGTAGTCTGTATGATTCCATACAATTATCCCCATAATTGGTTTGCGACTTATTTCTAGGTAAGATCCCTCAACTTTCGAGCCAGCAAAATCAAAGTTGACCGGAATTAACGGTATTTGCGGTGGCAAATTAGCATGCGCAAATTTGGCCTGGGTCACAGTTAATTTCGGCAGCGGGTTCCCAGGGACAAAGTATTGAGTCAACAATCCTCCTTCTCCACTCGTCATTTTAAG
Organism: Desulfosporosinus sp.; assembly: GCA_031292055.1. Classification (GTDB taxonomy): domain Bacteria; phylum Bacillota; class Desulfitobacteriia; order Desulfitobacteriales; family Desulfitobacteriaceae; genus Desulfosporosinus. The sequence continues at coordinate 97,815 of JARLHV010000040.1, read as the reverse complement.
CCACTGGTACTTAGCCTGATATACCCCGTCAGCCTTGCCCTCCTCCGAAAGATAGGGTTGCTCTCCCAGGCGCTTCTGCACTTCCTGAAGAGTGATCTCCTCTAGAGACTGAACGATATCCTTATCCATAGTCTTATCTTGCACTTCGATATCAGGTGGTAAGAGTATATTAAAAAGTTCATCAGGCAATCCTTGATTTAAGCGTAGTTCACGAACCACTTTGCGTTGCGCCAATTCATGGTCAGTATTGTACAACTCCGTCACCAATGGCATCCATGTATCTTTATCCATCCACAAATGCGTCACCATATCTCCCTTGCCGTTCACCTTCTGGTTGAACTGAAGATGCAGAGCCGGGCGACCACTTACGTATTCGGTACCCAGCGGACGACTATCTTTATCGGCAGCCATTAGCTTGAGAGAATCCGTAAAATCAAGGCCCATTTGCTCCTTTAACTCTTCACTAACTTTAGTTTTAACGGCCTGTTTGGCATCTTTCATATAGGTAAGTACTTCAACTCCTCTGAAGACGACGACTACTTCACCCATCACCGGATGATGTGATTCTATGCGATACAGATCCGGAGTTTGAAACCAAGTATGGGTTGTCAAGGTCTGGGGAGAACCTTGTTCGAAGCGAGTGTCGTCGACGACTTGTTCATAATCTGTGATTTTTGCGGTTACGGTCTGAATTTTTTCCATAATTTCAGCTGAAGTGAGCGTCATTTTACCCGTTAACGTGTGAAGTAAAGTCAGAAAATCTTTATGGCGTCGAAGTTCTTTCTCCCATTCCGGGTGTCCAACTAAATCTAGTTCAAACTTCGCCCGCTCTGCTCCGTTCATCGTTCCATCCAAATAGTTATAAAAAAGGCTTGTTAAATTGCGTGCCGATGTGTTATCCAAGGTAATATCCATTGTCTTTTGCTCCTTTCGTTCTTCTCTAAATTCCTCCAGCTCATGTTTAAGCCTCTCACGAGCACGAAATAAACGAGATTTGACGGTACCTATGGGTATTTGGTTCCGCCCAGCTACTTCCAGCAAACTAACTCCTACTAAATCCACGTCTATCACAACCTGTTGTTGATCAAAAGGTAATAGTTGGAGAGCTCGAGCCAGTTCGCAACGCAGCACGACTAACTCATCCTCTGCGAGGCCTATGTGCTGAAAAATGCCTTCATTCAGTCCTGGAGTGTCCCGTTGTTTTAGCCGAAGAATCATATAGACTTCGTTTGTAACAATGCGACGCCACCAAGTAGAAAAGGCTGCAATCTCGACGAGAGAATGAAGGTGCGTGTGCATTTTAAGCAAGGCATTTTGTACTGCATCCTCGGCGAGGTTTTTATCACGCAACAGTGCCCGTGCCTGACGCAAGGCTGGCGGATAAACCGCAGTGAGCAAGGACTCCCACGCCACTAGGTCGCCCGCTAGAGCCTTCTTAATCAGCCCTGCATTTTGGTCAATCACTCGAATCAACTCCCTAATGATAAATCAATAGTATAAGACACTAGACTATTAAACTCATTTGCCCTAGCGGGAAATTCTCTTTCGGCTCTACTACTATCTTCTAGATGCATACTAACGCTTAAAAGTTCCGTTCGTTTGCTTTTTATTTAATCATTCGCTTCGCGCTGATTTAGAGTAATTTGTCATTTCGAAAGGAGTTGCAGGAATACTTTCTGGGCATCGAAATTGTAATGGATCAATTTAGAGAAGGTGTCAAAGGATTGTTTTGCCAGCCCAAACGAACTATGGTAGACTTGATAGTAAGTAAGGATCATATTGTGAATATAGAAAAATATATGGAGAGATATAAATGAAAATCTTATATTATGATTGTTTTAGTGGGATTAGTGGGGATATGAATTTAGGGGCATTGGTAGACTTGGGCGTACCTGGAGAATATTTAATCAGAGAGCTTTCAAAGCTTCAATTGGATTCGGAGTATGAAATAAAAATTAGGAACGATGCCAAAAAAGGCATAACCGGAACGAAAGTGGATGTGATCCTAGTAAATAGGGACAATAGTCAGCATGAAGGGGAGCATCATCACAGGCATCTGAAAGACATTGAAGCTATAATCAATGGAAGCAGTTTGAATGACAGAGTAAAAAAATCGAGCTTGGATATGTTTATGAAAGTAGCACAGGCTGAGGCTAAAGTTCACGGCAAGTCTATCTATGAGGTGCATTTCCATGAGGTCGGTGCCATAGATTCTATCATTGATATGGTAGGGGCGGCGATTGCATTAGATTACCTGAATGTGGATAAAATTATGGCTTCTCCTGTTCAAGTAGGAGGCGGGTTTGTAAAGTGTGCTCATGGCCTTATACCTGTTCCTGCCCCGGCCACGATTGAAATTTTAAACGGTATACCCATTAAGTCGGGTATTGTGCCCTTTGAAACAACCACACCCACAGGCGCAGCTATTTTGGCAGCAAGTGTAGAAGAGTTTACGGACAAGATGGAGTTTACAGTTGAGAAAGTAGGCTATGGACTGGGAAATCGAGACTTAGAAATCCCAAATGTTTTAAGAGTGTTTTTAGGGAAGAGCGAAGGCAGCAAAGGAATTGAAGTGCAATATATTCTCGAAACAAATATAGATGACATGAATCCGGAATTTTATAGCTATATAGAGGAAAGACTTTTTGAAACGGGAGCCTTGGACGTATATAAGACACCTATCATCATGAAAAAAGGAAGGCCTGCAATAAAGCTGAGTATACTGGTGAACCAAAAGAAGGAAAAAGAGGTATTGGATATCATTTTTAGAGAAACTACTTCTATCGGAATCAGAAAATTAAAGGTTGAAAAAATTATGCTTGAAAGGGAATTTTCAACAGTGGCGACCAAGTATGGCGATGTAGTAATCAAGAGCTCCTATTATGATGGGGAGCTTGTTAAATATAAAGCAGAGTATGAATACTGCAGAAGGATCGCCAGAGAAAATAATATCCCCATTACAAAGGTTTATAGAGAAGTTGATAAAGTAATGGAGAAGATGTTCATATCTATCAATGAAACCCTGTAAATTACATTAATTATTTAAACATTAAGTACTCAGCCCTCCTCAAAAAAGGGGAGGGTTGGGTATATTTTATCTCTTTTTAAAAGAAGATCTCGGATTAGAAGACAAGACCCATAGCAATTAGGGTAAGAATAGCAATAACTACGATAGCAATACCAGCACCAAATAATAACATCTGCGCATCCTCCTTTTCCAGTATATTACATGATATTCTTACTCGCGAGACTTGACACTAAATGGCAATTGTTAATATTCTCTCCTTCGCTCAAGGACTTGAAGTTGACCGCGTTGCAATTTATCAGTACTATATGAGGCAAACGCCTTTGATTTATAGGCTATAGTTTCAGGAAGACTTTATATTATGTATATTCTGACTTCATCGCAGAGAACGTCTCTGTTTCACTTAAGTACTTGTCCCACAAATGTATATTATGTAGTATAATACAGATAATTTACTATTCATTATATTTAGAAAAGAAAGGTGGAATTCAATGTGACAAGCGAAGAATACAAAGCGATACTAGCAATAGCCATCAGCAATGAAGTTGAGTCTTATGAATTTTATAAGGGAGTTTCTGAAATAGTAGTTGATGCTTACATTAAGAAAATGTTCTGCGAATTTGCTTCAGAAGAACTAGGACATAAAAAGCTATTAGAAGGTTTTCTTGCCAGAGATATTAAAGACATGCATTTTGATGAGTCCGTAGATTATAAGGTCTCTGAAACGGTTGATAGACCAACATTATCGTTGAAAATGAAACCTGCAGATGCTTTAGCGTTGGCTATGAAGAATGAAGAAGATGCTATGAACATGTATGCAGCATTTGCTACGGCCAGCAGCGATCAAAGTCAGAAGAAAATGTTCCATGATCTATCCATCATGGAAAAAGGTCATAAAACAAGAATTGAGGAATATTACGTAAATGTTGCTTTTCCTGAGGTGTGGTAAGCTGAGTCCAATTCTTTATAGCTAAGTAAAATTAAACAGTCAGGGAATATCAAAATGTTATCTCGTCATGAAGTTACTTCCTGACGAGATAACATTTTATTCGTTATAAGTTTAGCGAGAATAGATAACATGATGTAAATTGGAAACGAATAAATGAAATGCCAAGAAATTAGTTGGTATTGCTTTATGTATACCGCTAGCGGTTCAGCAACAAATGCTAACCCCAGGGCACCAAGGGTACTTGCCAATAGAAATGGCTTCCAATCTTTGTAATGTTGATAGATTAGCATGTAAATAGTAGGTAATATGATATAGTCAACCGGAAAAAGCAGAGGTATTTGCGGAATTATTCTTATTGCATAATTCCATAAAACTAATTCTGAACCTGCTTCATCGAGGAAAATTGCTAATATATTTATTAATAATCCGAAAAACATAATTTCAAAAAGTCTTTTTTTATCTATTAATTTCCACAGAATTAATAGTGGTATGATTACACAAGCAATCCCAAGCCACCATTGCCAAGTGAGAACCTCATACTTAACCCAGTGTTCTAATGTTAACTGCTTATATAGTAACTTATTTTGGATAATTCGATTATTTAATTCAGAGTCGCTCAAAAAAATGCCCCCAAATTGCTCAATATTATTTTCTTTAATTAAGACTTAATTTTCTAACACCAAGTGCGTTATGTTTCCAAAGTAAGTCTTTAATCATCTCGACCTGAGTTGCTTGACACTCAATGATTAAGACAACCTCTGTGGCCTTTGATTTTTTCTGCCTATTATCGTATTTCTTAGTGGTTATCAACTTAATAATTAGACCTAGACTAAAACCAACCATCAATCCAATTATTCCCCATAAAACTGGTCCCCATGTCAGTAAAAAACCGTAAATGCTTCCAAAGAGACAGAATAGAGTTGCGAGAATAAGCGGTAAATCTAATAAACTTAAACCATCCGAGGAATGTAGGGTATCAAATAGCATTTTGTCTTCTCCTCTTTTATCTATTGATACACCAAGAATATTTTCTCGGGCAACTCCTTTCATTTGAATTGCCGTAATAGCCAATTCTAGATAATTTGAATGGTCAAATGTTGAGATAATATACATTCGCTCACCACTTCCAATCATTTTCCATCATACTTCTCGGCTTGCTAATTGGTACTGATGATTAAGGTTAATCGTAGTTCGAAAGGCATCCCAAACGGAGAAAATATACGTTGGAATATAAAGCAGTACCCAATTGATATTAAGGACGTCTTTTGCCATTTGGAATCTGCCTAATCCCTCCAAAAATTGATTTTAATTAACATACCCAAATCTTTATATATAAACTCAGACTCTGTCTTCATGACAAATTCACAACTTTTTCATGAGATTATCGTATGCGGGAGTTACACTAAGGGCATGGAAGAAGTGCGAATGAAGCAAGATAACAAGAGGGGGAGGTAGTTATAATGGGTTGGGGTATGATGGGCAATTGGGGTAATATGATGGATGGATACGGAGGTTATGGTAACGGTGGGTATTGGGGGATCGGTATCATGGGTATGGTCCTGCAACTTCTCATGGCAATTGGGGTGATTCTCATAGTTGCGTATTTCTTACGACATAGATCGCTGCAGATTCGCTCAGCAGGGATAATGGGGAGACAAACTAGTGGCTTAGACATCTTGCGTGAACGCTATGCACGTGGAGAAATAGACTCTGCTGAGTATCAAAGTAGAAAACAGGATTTGGAAAGTAGATAAAGTTAATTTTGGTCTATGCTTTGTAAGGATCTCAGCGAGATTGCCGTTGATAGCCGTTCCCTTGTATAATGATTAAAATACGTTTTGAAGGGGATTGAAACCTGTGAGAATCTTATTGGTCGATGACGAAAAAAAAATTATAACCGTGCTCAGGGCCTATCTTCAACAAGAAGGTTTTGAAGTCAGCACTGCTATCAACGGTCTTATCGCTTTAACCATGTTTAAAGAGAATCCTTTTGACCTACTCATCCTAGATTTGATGCTCCCAGGTTTATCTGGTACAGAAATTTGTCAAGAGATCCGTAAAATATCCTCCGTACCCATCATTATGCTTACAGCTAAAGTAGAAGAAGAGGATCGAATCCGAGGGCTAAGTATTGGGGCCGATGATTACATCACGAAACCGTTCAGTCCTCGTGAAGTGGTCGCCCGCGTCCGGGCCGTGTTACGTCGAACAAGTAACGAAACTGCACCGCTGGCGGACGTGGTTTCCTATGACAACGGTCTCACTATTGATAACATACGGCACGAAATTCGGCTTCATAATCAGGAGGTCTCTTTAACTCCCACCGAATTCAAGATCCTTAGTGCCTTGGCGAAACACCCTGGACGAGTATACTCAAGGAGTCAATTGGTGGAAATCGTTCAAGGACATGATTTTGACGGTGATGATCGTGTGATTGATGCTCATATTAAAAAGATTCGTCAAAAAATCGAAGCCACCCCTAGCGATCCTCGCCTAATTATTACCGTTTACGGTATCGGCTATAAATTCAATTCAAGTGCAGAGGGATAAGATGCGCAAAAAACTATTTCTTTCCACTTTGATCATCTCGTTGGTTACCTTAACCTTTAGCATGCTTGCCGTGAATCTTGTCTTTCATCAACAATTTAGTGATTATCTAACTAAGGCGAACGAGACAATCTTAGAACAATTGCCTTCTCGTTTAAGTGACCTGTATCAAAGCAAAGGAACATGGGATACTGCCTCTCTTGACGAAATTAACCATTCCCTTCCGATTGGTACGGTCGTCACTCTGACAAAGCCCAATGGTGAGCTCATCGCTACATTGAACAACTCGATGTCAGATATGATGTCCGACCAGGGCGGAATGAACATGGGTATGGGCATGTCCTCTTCCTCCAGCACAAGTTGGAAAACAAAAACCTTAACAGTGACAGGAACTCACGGGACTTTAGCTATCGCACTGGTTCGCTACCCAGCGACTGCACCGATTCTCAATCCTCAGGATGTTCTTTTTCAGTCCTCGGTCTTTCGTTCTCTCCTCTTTGCTGGAGGGTTGGCACTTTTAGTCGGGATGATCCTTAGTTTTTTCACAAGTCGTCGTCTCGTCGCGCCGCTAAAGCGTTTAACTTTAGCTGCTGATCGTATCGGTCAGGGACAGCTGGATGAGCGAGTTATTATTCAAGCCAAAGATGAGGTGGGACAATTGGCAATCGCTTTTAACGCGATGGTGGACAATTTGAATCGCCAAGAAACCCTCCGCAAACAGTTTACTGCCGATGTAGCCCACGAACTGCGCACTCCTTTAACCTCGATTAAAAGTTATATTGAAGCTTTCCAAGACAATGTCCTGCCTGCAAATCAAGAAAACCTCTCCTGCATCCATGAGGAAATTGACCGCTTGGTTGATTTATCCAGCGACCTCAGAGACTTAAATGTAGCGGAAATAGGTGCTTTAACATTAAGTCTCAAACCTGTCGACTTAAAGTGTCTTCTTGAAAAAGTGATTCATAGCCTCCAGCCACTCATTCAGGAAAAGGAAATAGCCTTAAGTTGGAACGCTCCAAAAGAACCCATGATTATCAATGGGGACGAGCGTCTCCTGACAAGGCTCTTTTACAATCTCGTTCATAATGCCTATCGATACACTACTATTGGCGGTCAAATTAACATCATGCTTACGCCAACATTGGATTCTGTCGAAATCAGATTTACTAACACAGGCATTGGCATCCCTCAAGATGATCTTCCTTTTATATTCGAACGCTTTTACCGGGCCGACAAATCCCGAGCCCGTGAGACTGGGGGAACTGGTATTGGTCTGGCGCTGGTTCACCAGATTACGGCCCTCCATCAAGGCACGATCACAGTGCAGAGTAGTGTTGGGAAAAAGACCGAATTCATAGTCCGACTTCCGAAAAAAATAACGGTGGCTGAGAAATAAATTTTCAGCCACCGTTATTTTTTGTTTAAAATTATGTTCGAAATTTTGAGTTAAGAGTTAGGAGTCAAGGGTCAAGGGTCAAGGGTCAAGGCATTGCTCTATTTTAATTCGATGGCCTTTTGCGGGCAAAGTTCCTGGCAGCAAAAACAAGTGATGCATAGTTCTGGGCTTACAACTGGGTATTGATCCATAGTTAGAGCTCCGCTGGGGCAGTGCTCTATACAGGTTCCACAGAGAGTGCATAATTCTTTATCTACCTTGGGTCTTACCGCTGTAATAGAATTCATAGTGGTGTTAACGGTGGTGGTAGCATATAGATCCATTTGCGGCAGTTTAAATCCTGGTATGACTTTAAGTTTTCCTAGGATAGTTATCCTTGAAAGTTCGCCAATACCGTATCCTCTGGCAGCTGCCAACTCAATGGTGCGGGGTAAATCAGGGAAGCCCATCATGTAGGCTACCACCGTGTCCACAGCCACCGAGTCATCTCCGGCCAATATCTTGCCGAGGTTAACTAAATCTTTAGAGGCTGGGCCGTTACCCTCCATAGCCAGAACACCGTCCACAATGACCAGATCAGGAATCCTGATGGCAAAGACTTCTACTAGTGCTTCGGCAAAGTTAAAGGGGTTGCCGGCTTTTTTATGGGTTTGTGCCTTCAGGGCACCGGCTAAAAGCCCAAAATTATTCTTGATAGCGCAAGATAATCCGGTAAGTCCGTGGGTTTTAAACTTGGGCACACTGATGTATACGTCGGCATCAAGAATCGCCTGGGATACCAGGGCACACTCTATATAGGACGAATTAATATCCTTCTGTACAGTTTCCATGCCCAAGTTACGGTAATATATACCGGCTGCCTCCATTAGGCCTGTGTCCTTAAAGGCCTTTTCGTTCATGCCGTAGGAGAAAACTCCAGGGTTATCGCCCACGATGAGCGATGCTGGACGGCGCTTGATCACTTCATTGACAACGGCCTTTAACACTGAGGGGTGGGTGGTTACCCCTTCTTCAGGAGTTGCGCTGCGCAGGACATTGGGTTTGATAACTACCTTTTTCCCCTCCAAATCTAATGGGAAGAGTTGGAATATTTTTTCGATAGCCTTATGACAGTCTTCGTAGTTTGCCTCCATTATTGCTACAGTGCTCAATACATTACCCCCTTTGTTTTTGTGTAAATTCACTTTTATTATAAACCTCTTTTATCTACGGAACCTATAGCGATAAATATTTTCTATTTTAATATTTAAGAGAATAGATTTAACAATAAATTAATATTAAATTAATCCAATTTTTACAATGAACTATTATTATGTACGAAGGATGTACATTAAAATAAACTCGATCTTAGATACTAGGGTTTGGTCAAAAAGGAGTCTGTGAATGTTTAAATCAGTAGATATGAGCCAACAAAAGCTGTACCGCCTCCTTAGGGACAAGAAAACGATCTGGGTGTTATATCTTGATATCATAAAATTTCAGGAGGTAGAATTTCGGTACGGTTACAAAATCTGCAATCAAATTCTGGCTGAAATTGAAACTGAACTTAAGCTTACACTTAGACAACAACGTGGTCTCTATCTGTTTTCTCATCTGGAAAGCAGAGGAGGGGACGATTTTGTTGTCTATTTTGTTCCGCGCGAAACCCTTGATTGGAATATAACAGAAGTTGTCGAGCAATGGGTTCGTCCTCTGGAAGAACGATTAAACCATAGGGTTAGGAAACTAGTTGACGAGAAAATAAGGTTGCGTTCTGGACTTGTCCAGTGTAGGGACGAAGCCGGACGAAGTGCCGATTATATACTCTATGCAGCTGTGAAGGAAGCTTTTCTGCTTAACAAATCCGAACCGGATCCGAATTTTTTTACTCGCCGTGAAGAGATTACCCGCTTAATCGAAGAACCTGATACGTACTTGAAGGCCGCTTTTCAACCAATTATTGATACCCGAAGCGGTGAGGTGTTTGGTTATGAAGCGTTAGCCCGTGTGCCCAAATCCACCTGTTTTAACAATATTGCGGACCTCTTCCCTTTTGCCGAAAAGATAGGGCAGCTCTATCCCATCGAAACCCTTTGTCGGCGGCATGCGATTACTGCCTACCCTACTATTGCCCGCAACAAAGAAATGCTCTTCCTAAACATTAACCCTCAGGTCTTAATTGACGCCAAGTTTGCTTCCGGCCATACTAGAAAACTGCTTAGTGAAAAAGGGTTAAGTCCAGAGGATGTTGTCCTGGAAATTACTGAACGGAGTGCCATAGAAGATTTCTCCACATTTCGAAATGCTTTAGATCATTATCGGAATCAGGGTTATCTAATTGCTTTAGATGATGTTGGGGCTGGCTACTCCTCTTTGCAATCCGTAGCGGAGCTTCACCCAGACTTTCTAAAAATAGACCGATCGTTAATTCAGGGAGTAAATGCTGATCCAATTAAATGGGCTTTATTGGAAACATTTGTTACATTTTCTAAGCGCATAGGCTGCCGCATTATCGCAGAAGGGGTGGAAACGGCCGAGGAAATGCGCACCGTGGTCCAATTGGAAGTGGACTATGTCCAAGGTTTCTTTGTCGCAATGCCCGCTTTTACACGAGAACCGATCAATCCCGCCGTTATGGGAATTCTGAATCTGGCACAGCAGCTTAAATCAATCGATCAAAACCCTATTCTTTCTATGGTGGAGCCCTTACCTTTGTTCGATACCAACATTCTTATCAATTCCGTTGAAACATATTTCCGTGAGCACCCTCACCAATGGTTGGTGGGGGTAACCGAGGAATCTCGTTTAGTCGGTGTGATGCAGCGCGACAGACTTTTTGCCTCCCTGGGTACCCGCTATGGTATTCCCCTTTATTTAGAACGGACTGTTTCGGTTTTGATGGACACAAATCCCCTTATAGTGGAAGACACCACTCCTTTGGAAGTGGTGTCTAGTCTAGCGATGCAACGCTCAGAGGACCAGCTCTATGACGGCATTATTGTGGCTAACCAACGCCAGACGATCGGCATGGTTTCAGTGGCTAATCTAATAAAAGCCATGTCCGAGCGGCAGATCAAGCTGGCCCAGGGAGCTAACCCGCTGACCGGATTGCCAGGCAATCTGCGTATTGATCAGGAGATTCGACAACACTTAGAACGAGGTTTGAGCTTTGGCATTATCTATGTTGATCTTAACAAATTTAAATATTATAACGATTTATACGGATTCCAACAAGGCGACGCAGCTATCAAAATGTTAAGCGATGTTTTACTGAATGCCTCCTCTAAAACCGCTGAGGAAACCTTTGTCGGACACATTGGTGGCGATGATTTTATTACAATCTCAGCACCCTCGGACCTGGAAAAATTAGCAGCTGCTATCCTCACTCAATTTGAACAGGCTTGTGAGCAGTTATCCGGTACGGAAAACCTTAGCGTGGCCTTGGCAGGTCTCATTGTAAACAGCGCAGAGCAAAGTTGGACACCCATCCTCGTCTCTGAACGAGCTGCTCAGATTAAGAAAGAAGTTAAGGCCCTTGGAGGGAATGCTTTTTTAGTACGCTAAGCAACTACGAATAAGGCCCGATAGAGTTAATAGTTAGAAAGCTCTAGCTCCCTACCGCTGGTTTCGTCAAAATCTTCAAATGGTCTATAAAGCTATCAAGTAGAGAAGACTGCTTTCTATCAACATTATAGGCAGAATAAATAAATCGTCTGAAGGTACTTTGAGGAATCTGTCGACAAGTTAAGAGACCTTGCTTAAGTTCATTATGGATAGCCAGTCGGGAAATAACAGATATACTTTCTCCACACAAGACAATTTGCTTAGTAGCTTCTAAAGAGTCTAATTCCATTTGGGTGTTGAGAATAATATTATTACTTTGGAACCATTTGAGTGTCATACTTCTTGTGCTTGATTCTTGACCATGAAGAATGAATGGAATGCCATTTAGCATGTCAGGAGAGAGAAGATCATACTTCGCTAACAGGTGGTTGGGAGAGAAAAAAAAGACTAGTTCATCGTTACACAAAGGTTCACTCTTTAAAAAACTTAATTCAATTGACTCTGAAGATATGACTCCTAAATCAATTTCATGATTTTCAAGCATTTTAATAATGTTCGGGGCAGTTTTAACTGTAAGCGAAATGCTAATTCTAGAGTTGCGTTTCGCAAATTCAGAGAGAATATTGGGCAATAGATAGGTTGCAGGTACATAGCTTGCACCAATTTTAAGAGTTCCTCGACCCAAATCATACTCTTGGACTACCCTGACAGCTTCTTTAGTCAAGGCATTTATTTTGACAGCATAGTGGTAGAGCGAATCACCAGCTTCTGTTAAAAGTATCTTCCCTGACCTTGATTCGAACAATTTTACACCTAGTTCTTTTTCAAGGCTTTTTAAATGGAAGGTAACGGTTGGTTGCTTGAGATTAAGCTGTTCAGCAACAGCTGTAATCTTCTTATGCTTATAAAGCTCTTCGATGATCTGAAGTTTTATAGAGTTAATAGTCATTGCATACCTTCTCTCTACATTTAAATGTAATAATTTAATAAAAACATTATAGAACAAATCTATACTAAATGATAGTTTGCATAGAAATATTTAACATCACATTTACGAAATGGTAATATATTTTTAATATTGCCATGTTATACTATGAACATCCAAAATATAGAAAGGTATGTATATGCATCTATATATCCAAGGTGTTGAAAAAACATTTGCAAAAGTGCAGGCTCTAAAATCAATCAATCTTACCATTCAAGCAGGAAAATTTACTACTTTGCTGGGGCCTTCTGGGTGTGGAAAAACGACGTTGCTTCGTATACTTGCCGGTTTAGAAACGCCAGATTCCGGAGAGATTCGTATGGGGAAAGAGTATTTTTTTTCCAGCCAACTAAAAGTAAACAAACCCATCCATTTGCGAAAATTCGGGATGGTCTTTCAGGATTTTGCGCTCTGGCCACACCTGACGGTGTTTGAAAATATCGCTTTTGGCCTTAAGGCGACAGGGCAAAAGCAAGATTTGAAGAAACACGTGTTAGAAGCCATCGCAATGGTACGCTTACAAGGTATGGAACAGCGCTATCCACATCAGTTATCCGGTGGACAGCAACAAAGAGTCGCTTTTGCGCGTGCGGTGGTTATGAAGCCAAAACTCGTTCTATTTGACGAGCCACTCAGTGCCTTAGATGCTCTATTGCGCGATGAAATGCGAATTGAACTTATCAATTTAGTTCGCAATATTGGCTTGACAGCTGTCTATGTAACTCATGACCAAACGGAGGCATTGGCAATGTCGGATGAAATTGTTGTGCTGAATAAAGGTGAAATCCTACAAATTGGTTCACCTGAGGAGATTTACCGCACACCGAGCCATCCGTTTGTAGCCAAGTTTATTGGAAAATCAAACTGGGTGATACCTGATAAGCAGCTAATAAGGCCTGAACATCTTCAGTTAGAACCGTTTGATTCGAAAATGCCCTATGACTCCTATGAGGGAATTGTTAAGAGTACAAGTTACGTAGGGGATCGGTATGAGATTTTAGTGGATACGGTGATGGGGAGGTTTACAGTCTATTTTGACACGCGTATCCCAAATGGGGAACCAGTCAAGTTATATGTCAAAACCCAAGATATTCATGAAATCAAATCATGAAAAGGAGTGTGCCAGAAGTGACGTTGTTAAACAAAAGACTTAAAAAGAGGTTAATCATGGTCATGGCTCTGGTAGCCAGTATCAGCATAATTAGCTGTGGAACAATCCCAAAACCTGCTCCAGCAACAGCGGAAGTAACGTTAAGTGGAAAGCTAACCGTATACAGTGCGGGACCTAACGACCTCGCTACGAATATCCAAAAGGGCTTTGAAAAAAAGACTGGGGTTCAAGTTGAAATGTTTCAAGGTACAACTGGTAAAATCTTAGCAAGGCTTGAAGCTGAAAAAGCCAAACCGGTTGCCGATGTTGTTGTCCTTGCTTCCTTACCTTCAGCGCAAGGGCTCATGAAAAGTGGCATGACCTTGCCCTATAAAGAAGCTAAAAATGCCGATAAATTATTTCCCCAATGGTCCGACCAAGATGGCAACTACTATAGCTATAGTCTGTCTGCCCTTGGCATAGCCTATAATACGAAGCTTGTTACAAATCCACCTAAAGATTGGACTGATCTAACCAAACCCGAGTGGAAAGATCAAATTAATATCCCTGATCCAGCTTTATCCGGCTCAGCTGCCGACTTTGCTACTGGTTATTTGAGTGTCAAAGGTGATTCGGGTTGGGATTTGTTTAAACAGCTAAAAAGTAATGGTGTTTTAATGGCGGGTGCCAACCAGGAAGCACTTGATCCGGTCATAACAGGTGCCAAAAGTATGGTCATTGCAAGCGTCGATTATATGACGTATCAAGCGAAGGCAAAGGGCGAACCAGTTGATTTGATTTATCCGGCTGAAGGCACAGTGATTAGCCCGCGGCCTGCTTTAATCACTAAAACAAGTAATAACGTCGAAAATGCTAAAGCGTTTATGGATTACTTATTGTCGGACGAAGTGCAAAAAATGGTTGCGGATGCTTATCTTCTTCCCGGACGGAGCGATGTAAAAGTTCAGGGTAGACCGAGTGCGAGTGAGATTCCAACGCTTAAAGTTAACTCAGATTGGATGATTGCTAACCAAAAAAGTGTTATCCAAAAATTTACAGATATTTTTAAAAAGTAATGACTAATGGAGATGATAGGTTTGAATCACTATAAACGGTTTGGGATGACTCTGGCAATCTTACTATTATTGATGCTAGTGGTTATCCCCCTTTTTTTCATATTTTTAACAAGTATCTTTCCCAATGGCTCACTTAATTTAGCTGCGCCGTTGCGCATTTTTATAGATAATGATTTAAGGGAAACATTTTTTAACACTATCCTGCTGGGCGTGTTAGTAGTAGGCGGAACAACGTTGTTTGCTCTGCCATTGGCTTGGATATTGGCCAAAACTGCGCTTAGAAAGCATGAGTGGTTAGATGTACTGATCATGATTCCTTTTATGACGCCACCTTATATTGGTTCAATGGGCTGGATTTTGTTCATGCAACCGAAGGGATATTTCGAACAATTTATTCCCTCATCAAGTAAGTTGAGTCCTTATTTTTTCAATCTATTGGGAATGGTTCTGATCATGAGTTTGCATATGCTGCCGTTGTTGTATTTAATATTACGAAACGCCCTTTTACAAGTGAGCGGCAGTATAGAAGATGCCGCGTTTATCCATGGTGGCAAAGCATTCTATGTATTTCGGAGAATAGTTTTGCCGTTGTTATTTTCTAGCTATGCGATGGGCGCACTGCTTATTTTCGTGAAATCAATTTCGGAATTTGGTGCACCGGCCACGTTTGGACGGAGAATTGGTTATTATGTTATAACAACAGAAATCCAGAAATATACTTCTAGTTGGCCGATTGATTTCAGCAAAGCGACTTCTTTGGCGACAGTACTATTAAGTACATGTTTAATTTTTTGGTATGTAAGTTCGCTAATCAGTAGAAAGTTTACCTATAATACAATAAGCGGAAAAGGTTCGGAGGGAAAGATATATGTGCTTAAACGCTGGCAGACGTGGCTGGCTTGGATTTATATTATTGCTCTTCTTGCGATAGCAATTGGTGTGCCTTATTTTTCTATTCTGGTCGCATCCATCATGAAACTTCGAGGCGGCGGACTTGTCTGGCAGAATTTCACTCTCATTCATTATGAAAAGCTCTTAGCTTGGGGATCTGAAAGCATGGAAGCCCTTATGAACAGCTTGAGCTTATCTTTAATTGTAGCGACCATCTGTGTTATTATAGGAACAGTATTTGCTCTCGCCATTCAAAAATCGCGCACTTGGCCCCAGCGTATCATTGACCTTTTTAGCTTATTGCCTAATACCGTGCCGGGTATTGTTATGGTAGTCGGCTTAATTATTGTTTGGGATGCACCTTGGATGCCGATCCCGCTCTATAATACCTATGGAATGGTTGTACTGACTTATGTCATTTTCTTTCTGCCCTACACAGTTCAGTATGTGAAGGCCAACTATTCTCAGATTGATGAATCACTATTTCAGGCCGGGCGGGTATTGGGAGGCAAGATGTTTTATGTATTACGAAGAATAATTCTGCCATTACTTTTGCCGAGCTTACTTGCGGGCTGGATGATGACCTTTACAATTTCTATTCGGGAACTCGTTGGGGCGCTCATGATTTTGCCGCCTGCCATGCAAACCTCCGCAACCTACATCTATTCTCAATTTGAACAAGGGGATTTATCACTGGGCATGGCGATGGCAGTAATTTCAGTTGGACTTACAATCGTTATGCTCTTAGGGATTAATAAAATCAGTTCAAAAAGAAAGTGGTCGATTGAGTGAGACAAATACCAAATCTACAGCAAGCTAAGGCGTTACTAGACGAGGCACAAGCCTTAAACCCTGGAATATGGGTAAACCATTCAATCTATGTTGCTAAGGCAGCAAGGCTTATATCAGCACGGTGTCCCAGTATGGATGAAACTGTAGCCTATATATTAGGATTACTACATGATATAGGTCGTCGCACTGGGAGCGGGATGCGGCACGTCTTAGACGGATACCTGTTTTTAATGGAACAAGGCTTTGAAGATGCTGCTAGGATCTGTATGACCCATACATTTTCCTATAAAGACATCCAGGCAATTTACGGAGAGTGGAATTGCTCAGCCGAGGAACTACGGATGATTAAAAATTATCTCAATGAGGTGCACTATGATGATTATGACTTGCTGATTCAACTTTGCGATTCGTTGGTACTTCCGTCGGGCTATAGTATCTTAGAGAAGCGTTTTGTGGAGACGGTACTTAAATCCGGAACAAATCATTTAACGGTTTCAAAATGGAAATCCGTAATAGCGTTAAAAGATTATTTTGAAAATAAAATTGGATGTTCTATCTACGGACTTTTACCTAATATCGTTGAAAATACGTTTGGCGAACTATAGTGAACTCGCTTACGCTAAAGTTGAACATCGGGACTTCGGTGGGAGTCTACCTCCTTCGCCGTCAAGTATTTCTATTGGGAAAGGTGGCTCGGCGCTACTCTCCACCGGAGACTATCGTCACCGAAGAAGAAAAAGGGACACCCACTTAAAGAAGTGGGTGTCTCGGAATTAGATTAAATGCGCGAAATAATAAAGCGTTTGGATTTAATACTGTTTATCATGAGATTGTTTAATTTAAGGAGGAATATCCAATGAGAACAAAAGAAGAGTATTATAAGATGGTTCTGGAAAATCGAAAGATCGCCAGCAATCCTGAAAATATAAAGTGCACATGTACTGAGATTCTCTGTGAATGGCATGGACGTTGTCGGGAATGTGTCGCTTTACATAGGTATCATAAAGATCACGTTCCGGCCTGTTTTCAAACCTTTATTAATGATAAGCTGAGAGATATCGTCAAAATCGGAGAATTAACTGCAGTTAAAAACGAAAAAACTCCTACTGAATACAGAAAATATGTGATTGAACAAGATCATACATTACTCTCGCACCCAAAATCAGAATAATGTTTAGCCTAGTATTGCCCGACGGGTGTCTGATTAGAGATCTACAGAATTTCTTGACAAGATCTATACAATAAAACCTTATATCGATCACAATATTTGCCTATGATAGGTATGTTGCTGGATAGAGGAGAGAGATAATGGTATTCGAACCAAAATGAAAGGTGTCGATGCCATTATTAATTGCGGACAGGTAGTCTCTTTTTTCAGATTCACAGCGCGGATTATAATTGTAATTATAAGGATAGGTGAAACAGTTGAAGAAAGTACTAATACTAATAGCTATCGCAGTCGCAATCTTGGCAAAGCCACAAGTTACATATGCTGATACCCCTGTATACTCGGTTCAACGACTTGCCGGAAATGATAGAATAGCTACATCAATTTCAGCATCCAATCAAGGCTGGCATTCGGCAGATACGGTTATTTTAGATGAATCAAGCGATTACGCGGACGCTATAGCTGCCACTCCGTTAGCGGTTAAGTTGGATGCACCAATTTTATTGACGGCTGGAACGTCCTTGGATTCACGCGTAATATCTGAATTACAGAGGCTGAAAGCGCAGAAAATTATTTTACTTGGTGGAGAAGGATGTCTTACTTCGGCAATCGAGAGCAAACTAGATGAACTCCAGCTCCCGTACGAACGTATTGGAGGGGGTGATCGATACGAAACATCTACCTTGATAGCCTTGAGGATGCAAAGTGACTCGGTTATAGTTGCGAATGGCGATAACTTTCCAGATGCCTTAGCGAGCGCATCGTTTGCTGGAATTCAGCAGATACCTATAATTTTAATGACTAACACATTACCTGATTCGGTTGCCAACTATTTTAAAACCCAGAAACCAGCGCATGTAATCGTAGTTGGCGGGGAAGCAGTAGTTCCTAGTAACGTACTCTCAGATAACGGGATCTCGATAGAAACGAGATTAGGCGGGGTTGATAGATATGATACATCAGCCAAAATATACGACTATGCAAAGAGTTCCTACACTTCGCCAGATATTTTCATAGCATCGGGTGAGGATTTTCCAGATGCTATGGTAGGGACTGTCTTGGCATCCAAAAACAAGTCCCCCTTATTGTTAACAGATCCTCAGAGTATGCCGATTCCTATCAACTCGATTTTAGTTACGAGAGGAGATCCCAGTAGTGGCAGCGTTGTTTATATACTAGGAGGTACATCTATAGTATCGGCTGCCGTTAGTAAATCAATCGAAACTATAGGAATGCCCAGCGAGGCAGTTAGTTCTGATTCGGTGTTAGCTGGGAAAACGATTGTAATTGATCCAGGCCATGGGACTCCAGATACGGGCGCTATCGGTCCAACGGGTTCTCTGGAAAAAGATAATAATTTAGCAATAGCACTCATGCTGGAGAATGACTTAAAGTCGGATGGAGTAAATGTACTAATGACTAGGTCATCAGATAACTCACCAGCTAGCGCAGACTTTTCGACAATGAGTGATCTAGAGTATCGATCCGACTTAGCGAATAATGCCAAAGCAGACATCTTTGTGAGTATTCATAATGATTCGTTCGATAATCCAGCGGTATCTGGAACATCCACTTATTATAGTCAAGATAATCCCCAAGCAGACAAGAGTCAACAACTTGCCGATAATGTACAAGCTGAGTTAATAAATCATTTAGGCACATCCGATAGAGGGGTTAAAGAAGCACCGTTCTATGTGATAAAACACACAAATATGCCGGCGATATTAGTAGAAGCGGCGTTTATCTCCAACCCTGATGAGGAAATAAAGCTGGCCAGCGATGATTTCAGACAAACTATTGCTACTGCAATCGAGAGTGGTATCACCGACTATTTTAATAGCACTGCTAGCGCTGAGTAATGATTAGGCATCCTGGGGGTAGGCACTGACTATAATTGTCTAGTGCCTATCGTGTTCTATGGACGTATGGGTTTGTTTGTATTAAGATTTCTAATACCTCAATAATAAAAGTCTCTGCACCAAATTCCTGCAACTCATTTTGGAGGAGTTTGTTTGTGTGCCCACCCATCTCCAACCCAAACCGTTTGTCGTTGATAGACAAACTAACACAATTCAGCCCTTTTTTTCTTGGCACATACAAGTACTTTCCCCAATAAAGTATTATAATGAGTATTTAGAGAAGATAGTTACTGTTACAAGCTAAGGAGGCTTTACATTGGTTGTCATCAAAACTGAAAAACAAATTGGTCTTATGCGCGAAGCTGCCAAGATCTTAACCGCCTGTCATCGAGAACTTCGAACTATAATTCGTCCTGGGATAACAACCTTGGAAATTGATCAATTTGCAGAGCATTTCATTCAGTCGCACGGGGCAAAAGCCGAGCAAAAAGGGTACAAAGGTTATGCTTTTGCTACTTGCGCTTCAGTTAACGATGAAATTTGTCATGGTTTCCCAACCCGTACACCTCTTAAAGATGGGGATATCGTGGGTGTCGATATGGTAGTAAATCTCAATGGGTGGCTTGCGGATTCCGCTTGGACATATGCTGTTGGTCAAATCTCAGAGCAAGCAGAACGGCTAATGAAAGTTACTAAGGAATGTCTCTACATTGGCATAGAAACCTCTGTCGTTGGCAATAGGATTGGAGACATTTCCCACGCTATACAGAGTCACGCTGAAGCTCAGGGATTCTCCGTAGTGGAGGAATTTACGGGTCATGGAATTGGGCAAATCATGCACGAGGACTTACAAGTTCCCCATTGTGGTCGCCCCCATAGGGGGGAAAGGCTTAGGAAGGGTATGGTCTTTACGATTGAACCCATGATAAACTTAGGGCTACATCATCTCAAAATTGATCCCAATGAGTGGACGGCTCGCACGATAGATGGCAGTCTTTCAGCACAATACGAGCATACAATTGCGATTACTGATAATAGTCCTCTTATTTTAACTGAGCAGGACTGAAAGGGACACTTGGATGAGTTTTATCAAGGAATTTAAGGAATTCGCGACAAGAGGCAACGTGATGGAGCTGGCGGTAGGTATCATTAGCTTTAGAATAAAAGTGCACTGCCAATAACCTACTTTAACAAGTTGCTGTCGATGGAATAACTAGAAGGGAGTTTTACTATGAATGGTCAGTCCAGACAAGATATTTCCGCAGGGGTAACCGTGGACATTGTTTTGAAAGCAGATCAAAGGACGGGTAAACTAACGCGAGGGGTGGTCAAAGATATTTTGACAAACTCCCAGATTCATCCGAGAGGAATTAAAGTCAGACTAGTCGATGGGCAAATTGGAAGAGTGCAAGGCATTATAAAGTGAAGCGGAGTGTGGCAATCTCACTAACTTTTTCACCAGATCCCTTAGATCCTCAGGAAAAGGGGCTCGTATGACTAGGGGGAGTCCTGTCGCAGGATGTAAAAAAGCATACACCGAGGAATGTAAGGCTTGACGGGAAAGTAAGGTAGTATCGCCTCCATAAAGATCATCACCGAGCAAAGGGTGCCCAAAGCCTTCACAGTGCACGCGAATTTGATGAGTACGCCCTGTTTCTAAGATGAACTCGAGGAAGGTAGCAGCTGGATAGCGGTGCAGGACACGAAAAAGGGTTCGAGCCGGCATCCCGTCGGGATGAATATTGCGTTTGATAAAGCTATCGGGAGCAAACCCAATGGGGTCGTCGATACATCCTTCATTTTCGAGCACAACTCCTTGAACGAAACCGAAGTAGCGTTTGTGGATTTGCCCGCGTTCCAGTTGCCAAGCGAGCTGTTGATGGGCAAATTGATTTTTGGCGATGATGACGAGACCAGAGGTATTTCGATCAATCCGGTGAATGGGACGATAGAGGCGATGCTCTTGCTTGCGTTCCCAGTAGCCAATGACGGCATTTCCTAACGTATTCGTGAGATAACGGTGGGTAGGATGAACCACTTGACCAACTGGTTTATTCACCGCTAAAAGGTATTCATCTTCATAGAGAATATTGAGGGGGAGATTCTCTCCTGGAATGTTGGTTTCTTCGTCGGAAAAGAGCTGAACAGATAACGTTTCTCCTTCTTTGCCGCGTGCCGTTAAATAGGTGAAGCTTCCATTAACCCAAACGCGTTCTCCTTGCTTTAACCGTTGTAGTAATCTGAGTGAGAAATGAAATTTGTGGAGCAGGATGGTTAGATATTTCTGACCGGAGTCCTCCGGCTGCAACTGGTATTCCCATAAAGTATGTGGTATGTTCATTATTCCTCCTTGTGATGGTACCTGTAAAAAGTTTAACATGCTCAAACTTTTTCTACATAAAAATGGTGATAAAAAGGAAAATTATAAAGTATGAAGAATAGAGTTTATAAATGGTTTCGCTACATAAAAATGGTAAGGAGGCCCCAAAGTGAAAGACCCTCGCATTGAAAAACTCGCTAATTCCTTAATCAATTACTCAATTGCCCTTCAACCTGGTGAGAAAATCCTTATTGAAGTGATAGGCCAAGACTTACCACTCGCCCAGGCTCTTGTGCGCTATGCTTATCAAGCGGGTGGTTTGCCATTTTTGTCTACCATCAATCATACCCTACTACGCGAACTATTAAAAGAATTCACAGTAGAGCAGGCGGAGGCTATGACTCGCTGGGATCTTGCCCGAATGCAAGAAATGCAGGCTTATATTGGAATTCGTGGAGGAGACAATGCGAACGAATGGGCAGATGTCCCCAGCGAAGCTATGAAAACTTATGCGTCCTACTACCAAAAACCGGTGCATTCGGAGCAACGTGTGCCACATACGCGTTGGTGCGTGTTAAGATATCCGAACGCTGCTATGGCTCAGTTAGGAAGTATGAGTATAGAAGGGTTTGAAGATTTTTACTTTGACGTGTGCAACTTGGATTATTCTAAGATGTCGCGAGCTATGGATCCGTTGAAGGCGCTTATGGAGAGGACCAATCAAGTACATATTCTTGGACCAGGAACTGATTTGGTTTTTTCTATCAAAGGGATGCCAGCGATCAAGTGTGATGGGCACGTCAATATCCCCGATGGAGAAATATTTACAGCACCACTTAAAGAATCAGTTCAGGGACGGATCAGTTATAATACTCCCTCGCTCTACCAAGGATTTACCTATGAAAACATTGTTTTGGAGTTTAAAAACGGAAAAATTGTCAAGGCGACTTCAAACGATACGTCTCGTATCGAGAAGGTCTTTAATACCGATGCTGGAGCGCGTTACGTCGGAGAATTTGCGATCGGGGTCAATCCCTATATTCGTACACCCATGAAAGACACACTTTTTGATGAAAAGATTGATGGGAGCTTCCATTTTACACCAGGATCCTGTTATGATGATTGTAGCAATGGCAATAAATCTGCCATCCACTGGGATTTGGTGTGTATTCAAAGACCTGACTATGGCTGCGGTGAGATTTACTTTGACAAGACGTTAGTTCGAAAAGATGGGCACTTTGTTTTACCGGAGCTTGAGGATTTGAACCCTGAAAACCTGAAATCTTAAAGTTCGCTAGGAGTGATCAGTTCATCACTGGAGTTTTTATTGAATATGCATTTGCTGTAGACAACGATTTGCCAGTTACTTACCCGTTTTGAAGTAAGCAAGATAAGGAGTCGATTACAAAAAGGCATGAAGGGTAAACGATTACGTTTGGTCTATAATCCCAATGCTGGTCGGTGTAAATTAATTGGGCAACTGGATACCGTGATCCGCATTTTTCAAGAAAGCGGCTATGAAGTAAGTGTACACCGGGCAGCTTCTCCCCAAGATATTGAACAGATCACCTCCCAAAGCACGGATGTTGGGCAGCTGGTCATTGCTGGGGGAGATGGCAGTATTCATCAGGCAGTCAATGGGTTGTTAAATATTTCGCCGGAACTACGCCCTGTGCTTGGTATTTTGCCCGTGGGTACAGCGAATGATTTAGCCTATACCTTACATTTGCCGCTAAGCATTCCTGAAGCGTGTGAAGTCATTGCCAAGGGAAAGACCATGGACATAGATACTGGTATGGTTAATGATCGCTATTTTATTAATGTCGCTAGTGCAGGTCTTTTAACAGATGTCTCACAGAAAGTAGATACTCGCGTTAAAAATACACTCGGGCAATTAGCATACTTTCTGAAGGGTCTTGAAACTCTTCCGTCTTTTCGCCCCTTTCGTGTTGAGTTTGAACACGACGGAAAACACTACGCGGAAGAGGTTGTTCTCTTTATGGTTGCAAATGGCCTCTCGGTGGGGGGACTCCGGCAACTTGTGCCAAGGGCTTCCTTGACCGACGGGAAGCTGGACGTTTTATTGGTTCCGTCGGCAGGCTGGCCGGAGACAATTCGTCTTCTCCTCAGCATTTTGCGCGGAGAAAAAACAGACTCGGAAAAAATTATAGAATTCCAAACTGCTGTTGAACTGACGATTCGAACGGATCGGCCGATCTGTTCGGATCTCGATGGGGAAAGTGGCCCAGAAAGTACATGGCATATTAAAACCGGGCCGAAAATTTCAGTGCTCTATTAAAACAAGGCGTAGCCCATAAAGGGGTTGCGCCTTGTTTCCTATTGTATTAGGTTGTTGTTATTCATGAGTAGAAGAGGGCCCCCTTGGGAGAAAATATCTTTGTTCCATAATACTTTTAGAGCAATATAAGTGTAACATAAGAGTTAAAAACGGAGGGATTTAATGATCGGCACATTGTTTCAACAAGAGATCATCAAAAGATTGAGTGGGCTAGGACCGGTCTACATTGTCGGAGGAGCGCTTCGAGACGCGCGGCTGGGGATTCCTTCTAAAGATGTCGATGTAGTTACGGCACTTTCCTTCCAGGAGATAGAAAAACAATTGTCTGATTGGGGTTATACACCTCATCGGATCGGGGCCAACCAGCAGACAGTCAGTTTATTCCAAGCGGCTGAACGGGTGGATATTGCGGCTCTTTCCGGAGAAGTTAAAATGGATGCTCTGCGTAGGGATTTTACGTTGAATGCGATTTATCAAGATGTGCAAAGCGGAGAGATCATAGACCCCTTAAACGGGCTTCACGACTTGGAGGCTAGACGACTGAAAGCATGCGGATGTGCAGCAGATCGTTTTCAAGAAGATCCGCTGAGAATTTTGCGTCTCATTCGGCTAGCTGTTGGTTACGGTTTTGAAATTGAATCTGGAACTTGGCAGGCAGCGCTTGATTATGTCCCACAGATACGCAAGGTCTCTCTGGAGCGAGTTACTGAGGAATTAGGACGAATCCTTATCTTGGCTGAGATTGACAAGGCCTTAGGGCTCCTCGATGACTTGGGGTATTTTCAAACCTACATCCCCGAATTGGCTAGACTAAAAGGTCTGACCCAAAATCGTTATCATACCAAAGATGCTTGGGAACATACTCGACACGTCGTTAAAAATACTCCTTCCCAAGTGTTGTTGCGTTTAGCAGCATTATTCCATGATTTAGGAAAATGGGAAACAGCCAGTCAAGAATGTTATGTTTGGGGAACAGTACTTAGGACGGATCAAGGTTATGAAGTCGATGAATTCAAGCTGGTAGGGAGGAAAAACCTAGAGCGGTGGAGAAACCTAGAGGTAGAAGTTCACGGGGGAAGATTGGATAACCACCCAGATGTTATTGTCATAAAAACTATAAAAACAGCACAATTAAAACAAAATAAACACTTTGAACTTGTCCCGGAAGGGAAGCGGCATTTTCTACAGCATGAACGGGAAAGTGCCCGTTTAGTCAAAGCAATCTTGCCTCGTTTTCGCTGGACTACGGTTCTTCCTGGAGGAAGACACGGGGAACGAGAACTTTATTTTTTAGTAGAGCACCACATGCTGGGGACGCTGACCTTTATGAGCGAGTTAAAAGATGAGGGGGAAGACACCAAGGTTCTCAAAAAGGCCCGTCGTTTTGCTTGGAAGATCGGATGGGATGGACAGAGTTTTGATAGGCAACGGGTGGAGAATTTGCTGGATTTGTGGCGAGCGGATTTCCTGGGTGGGAAGCAGGATTCCGAAAAGAATTCCGAACGGTTTGACTGGATTCAAGGTGAAATAAGAAATGCTTGTACTTTCTTAATGGAGCGAGCAAAGCTGCTCGATTGGGTTTGCTTTGAAGAATTTGTCCGTGGAAAAGGTCTTAAAGGGGAACGGTTCGGTCAGTTTAAAGAACAGGTTCGCCAACAAGTCATGGTGAACACAAAGTATAAGCTGACAGATACTCAATTACTAGAACGGGAATATAGTTTATTCCGGAATAACAGGATGTAATAGTATGGAGGTGATGAGACATTTGTAGTGCATAGATTATGGGTACAGAGTAAAATAAACCTTGACTTACATCAATAACAATGTTTATATTTATTTTAATGAGGGGGTAGTTCAATGGAAAAACGTTGGCGCTGTACTGTATGTGGGTATATCCATACTGGCGAAAATCCACCAGAAATCTGTCCGATTTGTGGTGCAGATGCGAGCTTCTTTGAACTTGTATCTCAAGAGGATGAAGCAAAACCGTCCAGTGAAGTAAAATCGAACGCTAAGCCAGTAGTAGATCAACCGGACGGCGAAGCCGCTATTCGTCAAGCGTTGTACCGAATTTCATACGGCCTTTATATTATTTCGGCTCAAGCTGAAGGCCGAGACAATGGCCAATGTGCAAACACTTGTTTCCAAATCACATCAGAGCCGGCGAGGTTGGCCATTGGGATCAATAAATTAAACTTTACTCATGAATTGATTCAGAAGAGTGGAAAGTTTGGCGTTTCGGTATTAAGTCAAACAGGTCACGACTATGCACGTAAGTTTGGATATCGAACGGGCCGTGATGTCAATAAATTTGAGGGCGTGGCAGTCCATCGTGGGAAATCGGGAGTCCTCTTACTTAATGATGTGCTTGTAACCATGGAAGCAACGGTCATTAGCCAGCTGGATTCTGGGACCCATACGTTATTTCTGGCTGATGTTATTGGTGGGGAGATCCTTCAAGAAGGGGAGCCTATGACCTATGCTTACTTCAGGGCTAAAAAATAAACAGCACTAGTGAAAACTTCAGTGAATTAAAAGACACCAAAGTCAGACTTCAGGCCTGGTTTTGGTGTCTTTTGAGATGTGGATCTTCAGGCAACTTGACAAAGTAGAGGTTTATAAGATTAAAATTACAAAATTACGATTTATGAGCGCAAATTATACTTAAATAGTTCCTGTAATTTGCTATAATATGAAGAGGGAATAGGGTGTTTACTTAAAACTTGTCCTAAGCATTGAGAATAGGTGCAAGTTATTGGGCCATGAAAAAATAACAACAACGATAAATTAGAGAGAAGATGGTTTTATGTTAAGATATTTTTTGATCATATTGCTATTAGCTTTATCTTTTGTGATTCAAAATTGGATAACACGGTATTTTGAATATCAATGTGGGAAGTGCAAAGAAAAATTCAGTCTTCCAATCTTGAAAGCCATTTTATCAGTTCATATCATGGGAAAAAAATATGTAAAATGTCCGAAATGTGGGAAACGGAATTGGGTAAGTCTGGTACCAAAGGGATAAAGTCTTGAAGGAGAAACTCCATGGAATTTGCTGAACAAATGTGGTGGAAAACGAACATAATACGGTGGGGATCTGAATTGGGTTTTGTAGCGCTTGGCTTTACTTCTGCTGAAGCGGTGGAAGGGTTAGCCCAAGTGTTACAGACACGAAGTGATCAAGGATTAGCTACGCCTTTTGAGGGCCAGGAAATCAAGCAGCGGATCGATCCCAAGGCAGGTTGGCAAGAGTGCCAGACGGTCATTGCCTTGGCCTATCCGCTCCCTTATACATCATCTCCTCAGCCAGATGAGGGCGTGATTGCCCGCTCGGCAGTTGGAGAGGACTATCATCGTGTGCTTCAGCAGACGATAAATCAGCTGGTGGATACCATTCTTAGCAATGGTTGGACGGGAACCCTTCGCTTTCAAGTGGATACGGGTCCTTTAATCGAGCGTGCTTTTGCGATTCGGGCTGGGCTGGGCTGGGTCGGGCGAAACCAACAACTCATTATTCCGGAATACGGTTCGTTTGTAGCCTTAGCTTTGCTTCTTCTGGATCAAGAGATCCCACCAGATCGTTCTAGCCTCGATCAATGTGGGGCCTGTCAACGGTGTGTTGAAGCATGTCCGGCGCACATCCTCGGCAAAGAGCCATTTGCGGCTAAACACTGCGTCTCTTATCTTACTCAGAGTAAGGAAGTACTGTCTCAGGAGGAGTGTAAACGCCTTGGAGTGCAAATTTTTGGTTGTGACACCTGCCAAGAGGTTTGCCCGCACAACCAAAAATGGTTGGAGGTGGAAGATGCGGATTTATGCTTATCCTCGTTCCGACGAGGTGTTGATTTACTTGAGACTCTTAATTTAAGCAAAGGTGCGTTTCGGCAACGCTTTCAAGCAACAGCGGCAGGATGGCGTGGCAAAGGAGTTCTGCAGAGAAATGCCTTTTTAGCACTGCGCAATATTCAAGACTCCCGTTATAGATCTTGGCTGGAAGAAAGGAATAAGGATAAATCGGTTCCGCCCATTATTACTCCCTACCTCTGAGGCGGTGGGCACGAAGAGCGGGAGAAGGGACCTCTTGCTTGCATACAAATTTCTTTGTAAGTCATAGATAGTCCATTCGAACGATATTCCATAAACATTAATCCCGAAAAATCGGTATTAGTGAGCCAACTGGGACTGTTGGTTCATTAGGGATGTAAGTTGAGTATCGGATGGAAGGATGCAAACAAGAGTGCAAACAAGAACCGTCCCCAGTTGTACCAAGTTGCACACTGGCACTGGAAAAGACGAATCGGTCTGGCCTCGGAAGAGGTCAGACCGATTCGTCTTTTGGCTTGTCTAGAGTTTAGCTAATTCTAGGCTGAACAAAACGTGCGATACGCTTAAGTGCTTCCTGAAGCTGTTCCGTGGAATAAGCATAAGAACAACGAATATGTCCTTCGCCGGAAGGTCCAAAAGCGGTCCCAGGAACGACAGCTACTAGTTCTTCCTTTAAGAGTTGTTCGGCAAACTCTTCCGAGGTTAAGTTCGTCTTGGAAATATCGGGAAAAACATAAAAGGCACCTAAAGGTTCGAAACATTCGAGACCCATCTGCCGAAAGCCGTGGACCATGAGGCGGCGGCGGCGATCATAGGCAGCGACCATCTCGTCTCTCGCTTCTGAGGCAGAACGCAACGCTTCTAAGGCGGCGAACTGTCCCATGATGGGGGCGCAGAGCATGGTGTATTGATGAATTTTTGTCAATCCAGCGATGAGATCTTTATGCCCGGCAACGTATCCGATTCTCCAGCCAGTCATGGCGTAGGATTTTGAGAAGCCACTGACAAAGAGAGTGCGGTCGTGCATGCCAGGTAGGCTAGCGAACGAGACATGCGTTCCGTCATAGGTAAGATCAGAATAAATGTCATCAGCCAGAACGAGGAGATCGTGCTTAGCTACAAAATCAGCGATGGGGAGAAGATCTTCTCGACTCATGATCGCACCAGTCGGGTTGTTCGGGTAGGATAGAACGAGGAGTTTAGCTTTGGGCGTATAAGCCTGGGTTAAGTCTTCTACGCGTAAACGAAAGTCTTCTTTAGCATGGGTCGGAATGTAGTGCACAGTTGCTCCAGACAGTGTTGCGCAAGGTCCATAGGATACGTAGGATGGATTGGGGACTAAGACAACATCTCCAGGTGAGAGTACAGCTCGCATCACGAGGTCAACGGCTTCGCTCGCTCCGGCGGTAATCAGAATCTCATCGAGTGGATTATAGGAAAGTCCCAAAGTTATCGATAAATGGTGCGCAAGTTCATCGCGCAACTCAAAGAGTCCGGCGTTACTGGTATACATGGTTTGTCCCTGTTCTAAAGAGAAGATGCCACTTTCGCGCACGGTCCAAGGTGTGACAAAGTCAGGTTCTCCAACTCCTAAAGAGATCACGTCTTTCATGGTAGCGACAAGATCAAAAAACTTGCGGATTCCTGAGGGGGGCATACTGGCCACATGGGGGGCGAGATAACGATTCATGGCGATACCACGAGACGTTGCAGCGTCTCTTCCTCTCCCATAAGCTCGACCCCGTCTTGCTTATAGCAGCGTAACACAAAGTGGGTAGCTGTGCTCTGAACATGTTCCAGGGGCGCCAATTTTTCAGCGACAAAAAGAGCGACATCTTGCATTGATTTACCTTCAATAAGTAGGGCTAGGTCATATCCACCTGACATCAGGAAAAGCGATTTTATCTCAGGATATTTTTGTAATCGTTTGGCGATTTTGTCAAAACCATAGCCCCGCTGTGGCAAGACTCTAACTTCAATCAGGGCGGATACTGATACATCGCCAGTTCTATCCCAGTTGATCAGCGGCCGATAGTCGACGATCACTTTTTCTTTTTCCCATTCGATGACCCGCTGGGCGATGTATTCAGGCATCAGTCCGGTTTGAATGGAAAGTGCCTCAGGTGTTAAACGGCAATCTTTCTCGATGAGTTTGAGTAGTTTACGATCCTCTTCAGTGAGCATTAAATACACCTCTTTTCAAAATATAAAAACATCATAACATGCTTTTATATAACAGAACAAGCTTTGGACATCATGCGTTGACAGAATATTTAGTCGAATTAAGCAGGCCCCCGGCCAGAAGGATCTTGGCCTGACGTTCAGTGAGATCATGTCTGACCCAAATCGGGTCTGAGTCGTTAGCAAGGGTAAGGGTAAAGGCGTCAGGAGTTTGAATGGCTTGATGCAGGTTCAAAAGGTGTAAAATCATGCCTGCGTGAAGGCGGTCAAGGTCCTGCTCATTGACAAAGGTGAGCGGTAGAATGCCAAAGTTAATCAGGTTAGCACGGTGGATGCGGGCAAAACTTTGAGCTAAAACTACGCGCAGTCCCAAATACATGGGAGCTAGGGCGGCGTGTTCACGGCTTGAACCTTGACCGTAATTGTGGCCTGCTACAATGATGCTTTGCTTTAAGTCTTTGGCTTTGGCAGCAAATTGCGGATCGATTTTGTGAAAGGTGTATTCGGAAATAGCCGGGATGTTCGAACGGAGGGGGAGGATTTTTGATCCAGCCGGCATGATGTCGTCGGTCGTCACATTGGCCCCCAGTTTTAAAATGATGGGTAAGTTGAGTATGTCATCTAACGCAGGGGCTAGGGGGAGTGGTTGAATGTTGGGACCACGGCGAATTGGAGTAGCAGGATCACCAGGTGCCAGAATCATGCTGTCATCGATTCTAAACCGTTCGGGAAAATCCACGAGCGGTGGGAGCCCCAATGTGCGCGGATCCGTTAAGAATCCTGTCAACGCGCAAGCTGCCGCGACTTCCGGGCTGGCGAGAAAGACTGAGGCATCTTGAGTTCCACTGCGTCCTTCGAAATTGCGGTTAAAGGTTCGGACCGAGACGGCTTTAGATATTGGTGATTGTCCCATACCGATGCAAGGGCCGCAGGTTGATTCAAGGAGCCGAGCCCCACTGTCGAGGAGATCTGTCAAGGCACCATTGCTGGCAAGCATGCTTAAGACTTGCCGGGACCCAGGCGAAATTACTAAGCTGACGTCTGGGTGAACGTGTTTGCCTTTAAGGATTTTGCTCACACGCATCAGGTCTTGATATGAGGAGTTTGTACAACTTCCGATGGCTACTTGTTGCACAGGTAAGTTTGAGCGCTCACTGACCGGAACCACATTGTCGGGGCTATGGGGCTGAGCGACCATCGGAACAAGCAAGGAAAGATCAATGGTCAGTTCTTCATCGTAGGATGCATCCTCATCAGCCGTAAGGGAGACAAAATCTTGAGCCCTTCCTTGTGCTTCTAAGAAACGGAGCGTTTGTTCGTCACTGGGGAATATTGAAGAAGACGCTCCTAGTTCTGCGCCCATATTGGTGATGGTCGACCGCTCTGGGACGGTAAGGGTTTTCACGCCCGGTCCAGCGTACTCAATTATTTTTCCGACCCCCCCTTTGACTGTGAGGATACGCAGAATTTCTAAAATGATATCTTTCGCGGAAACCCAGTCCGAAAGCTGCCCGGTAAGCCAGACGCGCAGGACTTTAGGGTTAGGAAGATAAAAAGGTCCTCCACCCATAGCCACGGCAACATCAAGCCCCCCAGCACCCATGGCAAGCATTCCCATTCCGCCAGCAGTGGGGGTATGACTGTCTGAGCCGAGCAAAGTTTTCCCGGGTTTAGCGAAGCGTTCCAGATGAACCTGATGACAAATTCCATTGCCTGGACGGGAGAAATGTGCGCCAAATCGCGCAGCAGCACTTTGCAGAAATGCGTGGTCATCCGCATTTTCAAACCCTGTTTGAAGGGTATTATGATCTATATAGCTCACCGAGCACTCGGTTTGAACTCTAGAAAGGTTCATGGCTTCAAATTGTAAATAGGCCATGGTTCCTGTGGCATCTTGAGTTAGGGTTTGGTCAATACGAAGCGCGATTTCGTTTCCCTTTTCTAAGTCACTGGACACTAAGTGGGATGTAAGTATTTTCTGAGTCAAACTTTGCCCCATGATAATTCCTCCTTTGATGTTGCTATTAAGATTATCAAAAATGAGAGGGAACATCTAGGGTTTTGCTGAAAGTATACAGAATATCTTCTGTAGAACTACAGGAAATAACATGTTTCTAGATTATTAAGCTATTATTAGGTTGGGTTTGCTATAATTTCAGGTTATAATAGTTTGATAGGTAAGTCGAGCTGGGAGGGATCATTAAATGCCTATGTATGAATTTGAGTGTCCGAGCTGTGGTGTTCTGAGAACGGAATTGTGTCGAATGGGAGAAAATGGTGAATTTTTAACGTGTGTCGAGTGTGGGCAGGCGGGCATGATGAAACAAATATCTGGGTTTGCTAGTTTTGGCGTTTCAGGAGGAACCAAGGGTGGAAGTTGTTTGCCCGGATGTCGTGGGAACTGTACAGGGTGTCATTGAAAGGGGAACTATAGTCTTGAACAAACCGCTAAATATTGTCTTAGTTGAGCCGGAAATCCCGCCGAATACGGGGAATGTGGCTCGGCTTTGTGCTGCAACTGGTGCATCTCTTCATTTAGTAAAACCGTTAGGATTTAGTATCGATGATAAGCAACTTAAACGTGCTGGATTAGATTACTGGCACCTTCTCGATATAGTTGTCTATGAAAATTTCAGAGAGTTTGAGGAGAAAAACCCAGTAGGCCGGCGTTACCTTGCTACGACAAAAGGTGGACGTAATCATACTGATATACTGTATGAGCCTGGGGGATATCTGCTTTTTGGAAAAGAAACCAAAGGATTGGCCCCGGAAATTTTAGCGCATTATCCTGATACGACCTTTCGGTTGCCAATGCGTGCAGAAGCCCGTTCCTTAAATTTATCGAATTCTGTGGCTGTCGTTGTTTATGAAGCATTGCGTCAATGGTCTTTCCCGGGTCTCGTATAGAAAGGAGCAGAGATAATGGTACCCATGGTTGAAAAAATTGGGGACAAGCGTGAAGCGGTGGAGGGACACTCATGACGTATATTTTAGCCTTCATCATGGCGCTGGTGATTGCGGTGATCGCTACGCCGGTTTCTATGAAATTAGCGAAACGATGGGGAGCAATTGCTTATCCTGGCGGGCGGCATGTACACAATCGGCCCATTCCTCGTCTTGGCGGGATAGCATTATATGCCGCATTCTGGATTACAGCTTTGATTATACAAGTGGGGGATAAATCTTATTCATTGGATGCATTGTCTGTTATGCAAATATGGGGGTTATTTATCGGAAGCACGATTATTTTGGCAGTTGGAATATGGGATGACATCTGTGAGATCCGTCCCTTGGTTAAGCTTTTTTGGCAAATTGCGGCGGCGGCAGTGCTGCTTGGTTTTGGTTTTTCCATGAATGTGATTTCTCTACCGTTCAACAGAACGCTTGATTTCGGGGCACTCGGTCTAAGTGCCATCGGTCTTATATTGATGCTCTTTTGGGTTGTTGGCTTGGTGAATACGGTCAATATTTCGGATGGACTGGATGGCTTGGCCGCCGGGATTTGTTTTATGGTGGCTCTTTTGCTCTTTTGGTCGGCGAATCGGATTGATCAAGTTCCGGCGGCTCATCTTACGTTGGCCTTAGCTGGTGCGCTCCTCGGTTTCTTGGTTTTTAATTTCCCTCCAGCGCGTGTTTTCATGGGAGATTCAGGGAGTATGTTCCTCGGCTACATCATTGGAGGACTTTCCATCATGGGTCTGCTCAAAACGGCGACGATTTTAGGCTTGGTTTTTCCGCTCCTTGTTTTGGGTATGCCAGTTACAGACCTGACGTTTGCCATAATTCGTCGGAAGCTGCGCGGGCAGTCTATGGCGACAGCTGATCGAGGGCATCTGCACCATCGTTTACTTGATGCAGGCTTGACCCAACGGCAGGCGGTGCTTTCAATGTATGGGATAAGTGCTTGCTTTGGTATGGCGGCTGTGCTCGGAGCTAAGGGACAATGGATTTGGGCAATCACTATTCTGATTGTAGTTTTTGCCTTACTTATTATCATTCTTATGCGCAGGACAGCTATGTTGGCAGTTTTTAGTCGACGTCATTCAAAATAAACCAAACCTATTTTTCGAAAAGATTTCCCTCTCTAATTGGCATCCCTACACTTCTTTTTCTCTCCATGCATATGATGGTCGGAAAGGGGGTATAAGTATGCCATTAAATGTATTTACCTTCTATAATGGGTTTAACCAACATGCAAAAGGTTATCCCTATCTTAAACGATACGGGAGACTTATTAACCAATTAGCCCTTTTCCAGATAGCGATTCAGAATAACGGAACGCTTTATGGGCATCCAAGTCAGGGGATAATTGATGAGGCCCATGCGATGGGAACTAAAGTCCTTTTGACGGTTAGCAACCTGACCCAGCAAGGTCGGTTTTCAACTCCTTTGCTTGGACGTTTGTTACGAGACCAAGACTTTGCCAACCTTGTTTGGCAGAATATAAGAAATCTCTTGGTTCAGTATCAGTTTGATGGGGTCAATCTCGATTTGGAGAAAGCGGCTCCCGAAGACCGTCCCCTTTACAGCCAGTTTATCCAATTGTGGTCTCTACTATTTCAAAAGGCAAATTACTTGGTCACAATCGATGTGCCCGCTAAATCTTCCCCCGATCCGTTGGATACCTGGAAGGGTTCGTTTGATTATCAGGTGATCGGGCAGGCTGTCGATGAGGTGATTGTTATGACTTACGAAGAGCATTGGCCGGGGGGGCCTCCAGGCGCAGTCGCTTCCCTTCCTTGGGTTACCGATATGTTGAATTATGCGATAGCCACTATACCACGCCAAAAAATCTATATGGGAATCCCGATCTATGGGTATGATTGGTCAGAGAGAGGGGGAGCTGTAGTTGTCAGCTATCCGCGGGCCATTGAGCTGGCACTGCGTTACGGGGCACCACTGCAATGGGATGCGCGGCAACATAGTACGTATTTTCGGTACGAGACTAAAGGAGTTCACCATACCGTGTATTTCGAAGATCCTCGGAGCTTAAAAGAGAAATTGGACCTTGCGTTAAGCAAGGGAATACGGGGCGTCGCTTTATGGGAAATGAACCTTAGTTATCCTCTTGCTTGGGAAGTACTTCAAACTTACGCCAGTCGCTCAAAAATTTAGTATTTTAGTAGAGGGGTAAAGAATGCGCATCCATTTCTATGGACATGCCTGTTTCGAAATTTAAAACATAGCTGCGAAAAAATATCCCGCTTGATTTTCAAGCGGGATATTTTTTGTAGTAATGGTAAAACTTAAACTGGGGAGAAATAAAAAATAATTAAACTGAGGAGATGAATTTGATGACCAGAAAATTATGTTCGCTTCGTTGTCTTTATGGGATTGAAGGACATTGCCGTTTGGAACACATTTTGGGAGAACGGGGACCAATCTGTCCACACTATGAAGAAGATTTTAATATCATGAGTAGGGGGAGGATCTAGAGTGAAACAGTCAAAACCAAAGGTGAAGCGAATAGATCCGTTGGAACCATTGAAAATGGAGATTGCGGCTGAATTAGGCTTGATTGAACAGATCCATAATGATGGGTGGCATTCTTTGAGTGCTAAAGAAGCAGGAAAAATTGGAGGGCTCATGACCCAGAGGCGACGAAGAGACAGTTAAACACCTCGCATAATCATGGTTGAATAATCAATTTTATGATATAATAGTAGATCGTATAGTAATATGTGGGGAGCGTTTTTAGTTGACAAAGCATCAACAAATTTTAACCTTTATTGAAGATCTAACAATTGGCAGTAAGGTTTCAGTGCGTTTTATTGCCAAAGAGTTGGACGTTAGTGAAGGGACAGCTTATCGGGCCATCAAAGAGGCTGAGGCTAAAGGAATTGTCCGTTCAATTCCTAAAGTAGGAACGATCCGCATTGAAGGGGTCAAAGAACGGCAAATCGAGGACCTAACGTTGCGTGAAGTTTCACAGATCGCCGAAGGGGTTGTTATCTGTGGTTTTGAGCATCTTGATCGCTCTCCAAATAAATTTATTATTGCAGCGATGGAATTAGATGCTATGGGGCGTTACTTGGAAGAAGGAGCGTTATGTATTGTCGGAAACCGTCGTGATGCTCAAATTTGCGCCTTGGAACACAATACGTCACTGTTAATTTCGGAAGGTTTGGAACCGGACGAAGAGGTAATGGCTTTAGCGCGACAAAGAGAATTAGTGATTATTCAATCCCCCTACGATACATTCGCAGTTACAACAATGATTAATCGGGCTCTCTATGATCGCTTAATCCAGAAAGAACTTATTTTAGTCGAAGATATTATGGTTAAAGACGTAAGTTATTTGAAAGTGGATGCAACGGTTGAAGATTGGCGCAAACTTTCGCAAAGCACAGACCATAGCCGTTTCCCTGTCGTTGAGGCAGACATGACTCTCGTTGGAATCGTTACGGCGGTGGATGTTGCTGGAGCAGATATCAAAACACTGATCAAAGACGTCATGAATACCAGTCCGTTTCTGGTGGGACGAGATGATCCAGTAACCCATATTTCCCGGATCATGGTCTGGGAGGGTTGGGAAAACGCAGTGGTGGTGGATCAAGGTAAACTGATCGGAATCATTAGCTTACAAGACGTCATTGAAGCCTATCAGCAAGTTCAGAAACAACCTCAGTTTGGTGAAACAGTGGACAACCTCGTATTAAGCGGGTTTCGGTATGTCGACGATCTGGAACATCTCTCAATCGAAGGGGAAATTACCAATTCTATGGTTGATGACTATGGTTCTGCCAGTTGTGGGGTTATCGTTATGGTTATGAATATGACCGGTTATATTGGGTTGCGCAAGAAATATCGACTCAATGCGATCACCGAAAATTTTACTCTGTATCAACTTCAACCTATTCCAGTAGGGACGGAAATCAAGGTCACGGCTAAACTTCTCTTAGTTGCCAAAAAACATTGCAATATCGAGGTAGAAGTAACAGTTGATAATGCCGTGGTTGCCAAAGGTTTGATGACAGCCAGGATCGGAGATAAGAAACTAGTCAGCGAAAGAGCCCTTTAAACTTACGATGAGTTTGTAAATAGGATAGTTTCCCTAGGAGTATGCTTCCCTGCCATCTTATGGTTGGGAGGCATACTCTTAAATCTCTGAATGGCAGAACACATAAGCAGCCTATGTAAGCAATAATATAGTCTGGAAGTAGTCTCGTAAGTGCCATGATTAGACAGGATTTGTCTCGTTTGTGGTTTATAATAAAGTATATTACGAACTTCCTGAGTCCTTGACAATTATATTAGTAATTATTCCAAGAATCTCTCAGGCCGACATATCTTGCGAAACCCTTCACAAGAAAAACGTTTTGTAAGGAGGGATAAATTACTATGAGAATAAATAAAAAATCTCCGCTAAGTTCATTTACAGTGCTGGAAAAAAAGAGAATGCTTGTGCTGTTGTTACTAATGTTAGGGCTTTGGAGTTTATTTTATATACGTTATAGCTGGATTGCAGCCAATCAAGCAGCTTCGGATGTCGCCTTGATTATAGCTAGAACAGCAGAAGCGTCATTTCCCAAGAATGCAATAAGCTTGTTGGAGAATCCAAGTCCTCAAGATGTTGAAACACTTCAATACAAACAAATAAAAAATAGCCTACAGAATCTGGCGAGTATTAACCAAACTATTCGGTATGCTTACCTTTATGTACAAAAAGATGGCAAACTGTATTTTATGGCTGATTCTGAACCGGTGAATTCTAAAAACTATTCTCCACCCGGCCAGGAGTTTACTGGAGCGGCTAAGGTTTATGGTAAGCCGTTTGAGCAAGGAGGGTCTATCATCACTCCTCCAGTAACTGATCCCAGAGGAACATGGGTCAGTGTTCTTGTACCAATAAAAGATATTGAGACAGGTAAGGTCAGAGCGGTGTTTGCAATGGATTATCCTGCGGAAATCTGGAATAAGGCCGTCCTTTGTCCTACAGCGCAGGCTAGTGCCATTGTATTGACTTTTTTTCTGTTGAGCTTGGCGCTGTTTATGATTTTAATTAAGAATGAGGCCATTAAAGAGGAAGGGCGTAAATTAGTTCTTGCTAATGAAGAAATCGTCAAGGCCAAAACAACTTATCAAGATATGTTCGAAAAAAGTCAAGCGATGATGATGCTTATAGAAGCAGAATCAGGAAAAATAATTAATGCTAATATGGTTGCCTGTGAGTTTTATGGATATACCCTCGAACAGTTAAAGACTATGCACATTACTGAAATCAATTCCATGGTACAACCAGAACTATTGCAAAAGATGTCCTCTGCTCAAACTCAAGAGTGTGCGTATTTTGAGCTTGAGCATCGTTTGGCCTCGGGAGAGTATAGAGCGGTTGAAGTTTTCTCCAGTCCCATAAGAATTAATGACCATATGTACTTGCACTCAATTATTAATGACGTTACTCATCGCAAGACTTTGGAAAAAACGCTTGAACAAGCGCATGAAAACTTTAAAAATTTCTTCAATTCCATTGACGACCTCTTGTATGTTGTTGACAAACAAGGCATAATTATCCATGTGAATAGCGCGGTCTATAAGAAATTGTGTTATTGCGAAGGTGAGCTGATTGGGAAATCAGTGTTGCTCGTGCACCCGGAAAATAAAAGAGACGAAGTAGAAACTATTGTAATGGAGTTGCTCTCGGGCAACGTTAATTATTACTCAACATCTGCTATCACAAAATATGGTCAAGAAATTCCGGTGGAATTATGTATCACTGCGGGAGAATGGAACGGAGAAGCAGTGACCTTTGGCGTGATGAAGGATATATCAGCGATTACAAGATCAGAACAAAAATATAAATTGCTTTTTACGGCAATGAATGATGCATTTTCTCACCAAAGCATCCTTTGTGATGAGCGCGGAAAGCCAATTGACTTCAGATTTATTACCGCTAATCCTTCGTTTGAAGCGATGACGGGTCTAAAGTCAGAGGCTATTATTGGAAAAACTGCCACCGAGGTTATGCCAGATGTCGACCAGGCCGAGATTGAACTCTACGGAAGGGTTGCGTTAACAGGTGAATCGGTTCATTTCAATACGTTCTCCAGAAGCTCGAATAAATATTTTGAAGTTAAGGCGTACAGCCCGTCGGCCAATGAATTTGCCACGATTTTCACAGATATCACCGAGCGCGTCGAATGCGAAAAGGATATTCACTATTTGAACTATCATGATGCTTTGACAGGATTATACAATCGAAGGTTTTACGAAGAAGAAATTAAAAGGTTAGACATTGAACGGAATCTGCCCATAGTTTTGATTTATGGGGATGTTAATGGCTTAAAGCTGATCAATGACGTATTTGGGCATCTTAAAGGAGATGAACTTTTGCAGAAAGCGGCATCTGCTATGCGCAGCGCCTGTAGAGCGGATGATATTATAGCGCGCTGGGGTGGAGATGAATTTGTGGTTCTTCTGCCCAGAACTAATTCAGAAGAGGCCGAGGTAATTGTAAAGAGAATAAAAGAGGCTTATGCTAAGGAATCCGTCAACTCGATTAGTGGCAGTATCTCATTTGGTTGGGATACCAAGTGTTCTATAGATGAGGATATATTAAAAACTCTAAAGAATGCTGAAGATTTAATGTATAAGAATAAAACTCTGGAAACTGAAAAGATTAGGCTCGATACAATTAAGACGCTCGTGGTGACCCTGGAGAAAAATTACCCAGGGACAGAAGACAATTCGAAAAGAGTTAGTGAATTGTGCCAAGCCATTGCCAGAACAATAGGTTTGGCTGAGTGGGAAGTATGCAAAGTGAGATCGGCGGGATTCTTTCGTGATATCGGTAATATATCGATTGAAAAAGGGTTACTCAATAAGCCCAGAAAACTCAGAGAGCAAGAATGGGATGAAGTCAAGAGGCATCCGGAAATTGGCTTCAGAATATTATGTTCATCTCACGAAATGTCAGAATTGGCTGATTATGTCCTGGCACATCATGAACGTTGGGATGGGACGGGTTACCCTAAAGGATTGCAAGGGATAAATATTCCTATCGAAGCAAGGATTATTGCCATAGCATGTAGTTATGTTGCCATGACAAGTGAACGACCCTATCGATCGGCGTTCACGGAAGAAGTGGCTCGACAAGAAATTCTTAAGAATGCGGGTACTCAATTTGATCCTGAAATTGCAAAGGTATTTGTTGAAAAAATACTGGATAAACCCTGGGACTGGCCTGCAAACTTGGGGAATCTGGCGTTAACTGCCCCCTTGCCTAAGTGAGCTTAGGTTCGATAGTTGAAAAGCCGCAAGAAAAGATTTGGTTTTTAACTAAGGAACCTGGGGAACAGGAGTATTTTAAGTGTGGTATAATTGCAATATAGAATTATGGAGTAGTTGGGAGCTATAGGTATGCCAACACGAAGGGCTTTCTTGAAATACTTGGTAGGATTCGGAACCTGGTCGTTACTGGCGTGGAATGTAATCTTGCCAAAGACAGCGCTTTCAATCTCAACGAGAACGTTTAAGCCAGGACAACAATGGCTTAAAAACCCACAGGTAAAATTGTCTTTTGTTGTAGTAAGTGATATTCATATTGCACGAATGAATGCAATCAGGAACTTCTCGGCAACGCTCAACGATAATTATAATTCAAAACCTGATGCGATGGTTGTAATAGGTGATCTGGGAGATGGACTTTCCAGAGACTATAATACTCTTAATAATGAACTTGCTGAGCACAAGCTAGAGATTAATTATCCAATCTATTGGACAATCGGGAACCATGAATTTTATGGAAGTTTTTACAAATACGGGTTGTGGTCGCCCAAATCCTTCCCTAATAGAGAAACCGATGCTACAGCAATCAAGCGTTTTCTAACCTTAGCAGGGCGGGAAAAAGTTTATGGCGATACCTGGATAAACGATTATCACTTTATTTTTCTGGGTTCTGAAAAATCGCGTATGAGTAACATGAACTATACAGATGCGGCTTTTTTATCGGATACTCAATTGGAATGGCTTCAGAATGCTCTTAAAAAAAACGAACAGCTTCATAAGCCTATCTTTGTTTTTCTTCATCAGCCAATTCCTTATACCACACTGGGAGGGTTACAGCAGGGTTTTGTAATCCAGTGGCAAACCTTAAATGCCATTTTATCGCAACACTCGGAGGTTATTTTATTTAACGGACACACCCATTATGAACTTGATTATAAGAATATGGTGAGTAAAGCTAATTATACAATAGTTAACAGTTCCTCATTAGCCAATCCTATAGATAGAAATAAAACACCCATTATGAATTCAGCGCCAGGTTTAGTTGTAGAAGTATACAACGGTAAGGTAGTTATAAAAGGGAGAGATTTTTTGAAGTCTGATTGGGTAAGCGCAGCGGAGATTACCGTCCCCGAATTATAGTAAAATCTACCTTATTTTATATTTAGCCAAAAAGGTTAGTGCAACCTAGTAAATACCCCTCTCACGCCGCTTTGGCGTAAGAGGGGTATTTATTGTGGTGTTCATCTTTTCGGATTGGTTGTTTAGTTTGTAGTTTTAAGCTTGCTTTAGGTTTTTAACATGAAGAAGTTCAGGAAACACACGCATCCAGATTATAGCTACAACTATAGTGCCTACACCGCCTATTAAGACAGCTGGAATGGTACCAAATAAGGAAGCGGTCAGGCCTGATTCAAACTCTCCCAGTTGGTTAGATGTTCCGATAAACAACATATTTACCGCGCTTACTCTCCCACGCATTTCATCGGGTGTCTTTAGTTGTACTAAGGATGATCTGATAACGACACTGATAACGTCGGATGCTCCTAAAATGATGAGTGCAGCGATAGACAATATAAAAGAAGTCGATATAGCAAAAATAAGAGTGGCAATTCCAAAGACAATTACGGAAATAAACATAATTTTTCCGGCACGTTGTTGTAAGGGATGACGAGCTAAAAACGTTGACATCAATAATGCTCCAACGGCCGGAGCAGCACGTAAGATTCCCAATCCAGAGGGACCAATGTGCAGAATGTCCTGAGCGTAAATAGGTAATAAGGCTGTTGCTCCGCCAAGCAAGACCGCAAAGAGATCCAGGGATATTGCACCAAGTAGTTCTGGTTTTCTGCGGATAAAGGTTATCCCTGCAAGTAACGATTGTAAGTTGATCTCGTTACGTTTAAATGATGTTGCTTTGATTTGAAGTTGAAAGACGAGCAGACTTGCCACTAAAAATAGTGGGCCAATAACCAAGTAGACTACAGCAGGACCACAAACATATAGAAAGCCGCCTAAAGCTGGTCCGACAATTATTGCAGTTTGGGTTAAAGACGTGGTCCAGGCGATAGCCGTCGAGAAATGTTCAATTGATACCACATTAGGCAGCAACGCTTGCAGCGTAGGTCCTTCAAAGGCATGAACTGCACCAAACAATACCATAATCAGAAGTATGCTTTCTTTATTTAGCCAGCCATAATAACTTCCTGCGGCTAATGTTAAAACTCCTGCTCCTTCAATAAATTGACAA
The DNA here is from genome assembly GCA_031292055.1 of Desulfosporosinus sp. Classification (GTDB taxonomy): domain Bacteria; phylum Bacillota; class Desulfitobacteriia; order Desulfitobacteriales; family Desulfitobacteriaceae; genus Desulfosporosinus. Next base: position 55,394 of record JARLHV010000040.1, on the reverse strand, counting down.
ATACTGAGGACTATTCTCCGATTATACCGATCAGCTACGTGACCTACCATAAGTGTAAGAAGAGCCATGGGTAAGAATTGAGCCAAACCAACTAGGCCAAGATAAAAAGAACTATTGGTGAGAGCATATATCTGCCAGCCTACGCTAACAGCTAACATCTGCGAAGCCAAGGTTGAGAAAACACGTGTAAAACAGACTAATAAAAAAGATTTATTATGCAAGAGTTCCTTATTGGCGTTTAGGTTTGATGGTGAAGACATTTTAAACTCCTTTTAATCAAATTACTCGCATGTTACAAAACTATCAGGATGATAACATATATTTTTTATCTAGAAGGGATTTTAAGGTAAAGAGTTGAATGTTAAAGTGGGAGGAGTCAAGCTTTTTAGAAATCAAAACGTCGATGAGGTGATATGTATGGATGAAGGGCTAGAAGAAATACGAGCAATTAGTCGAGTTTGGCCAGTACGAAAGCTCATATTTGCCAGACCGAGAAGGGGCAAGCGAGAACTAGCATATCGATTTAACCAACCTCATAAGGCAAAAAAACCCCCCAAGACTAATTTAGAAGCAAAAAAAACACCTGATGGTTCTATGACCGACGCAGAGACTGTTGCTAATTCGAACGATTATGTGGCAGATTTAAAGAAACGTAGTGTATTTGACCGAGCTATAATAATAGGCGATTAGAGGAGTTTAAATTAGATTTGCTCAAACCATACTATGAATAGGGAGGCTATTAGGCCTATTTTTAATCTGAAGGAGGAATTCATGCCGCGCTTTAGCAAAGGTTTGTTCAAATTCCTGATGTTTGTAGTTATAGTTTTATGTATTAGCTGGTTTGGATTAAAGTACTACTTTAATTATGTCAACATAATTGCTGATCAGGTGCGTGGTGATGTATTCACTCATATTAAAGCTCAACAAAGCCAATTTCTAACGTACCAAGAAATACCAGAAATGTTCCGTAATGCCATAATCGCAACAGAGGATCGCAGTTTCTTCACAAACAAAGGCATAGATTTCAGAGGAACTTTGCGGGCAGTATATGTAGACGTTGGCGGTGGGCAGCCCCTGCAAGGTGGTTCTACAATTACGCAACAATTGATTCACAACACGTTATTAAGTACTACGTCAAAATCATTAACCTGGAAATTACTTGAGAGTATCTATGCCATTGGGGTGTACGACACGATGAGTAAGCAAGAAACATTTGCGTTCTACAGCAATGTTATTTACTTCGGTCATGGGGCTAATGGATTATACCAAGCAGCAGAGACATATTTCGGCAAAAAAACATCAGAATTAAACGCCGGAGAACTGACCTTGCTTGCAGGTCTCCCCAATGCGCCAAGTGACTATGATCCCTATAAAAACCTGAGACTTGCTCGTGAGAGGCAACAGCTTGTCATACAAAGTATGGTTGCTAATGGCGTAATTAGTGAATCTCAGGCCAAACAGATTATCAACGAACCTATTGGGTTGAAATGATTATTTCCATCTGGAAATAAGTAGCAGCTATTAGTTGAGCGGCTAGGCAGAAGCGAACGGCGTGATTCCAGCTAATCCCGCAAGTAGGTCAGCAAATAGGCTGTGAGTTTTGCTTGAAGGGGGTTGAGTTGAGTTAAAGTTTGGGGATGTTTTTTCCATGAAATATTTCAGCCATTTCTTTGGTTAGACGTTGTTTGATCTTCTTTTTTTCTCTGGGCAGGAGTTCTTTCTTGGCCATGCCAAACAAGTAATTATCCAAATCAAAGTCTTTTAAGATCATCTTTGTGTGAAAGATATTTTCCTGATAGACATTAACATCAATCATCTGATAGAGGTCTTTCTTTTCTGTAGTTAGATAGTTTTGAATAGAACTTATTTTATGATCAATGAAAAATTTCTTGCCATTAAGATCTCGGGTAAAGCCACGAACTCGGTAGTCAATGATTGCGATATCCGGAGAGAAACTGGTTACAAGATAATTAAGTGTGGTCAGAGGAGAAATTTTACCACAAGTTGAGACATCGATGTCGGCTCTAAAGGTACTAATCCCTCTATTAGGGTGACTTTCTGGGTAAGTATGAACGGTGACATGACTTTTATCGAGATGGGCGACAACGGCAGAAGATAAAGGCTCAGTAATATTTGTGGGTTGAGTATCTGTATCTTGTTCTTCGGAAATAAGCATAGTGACACTTGCCCCTTGGGGATCATAATCCTGTTGGGCTATATTTAGAACATGTGCTCCAATGAGGTTAGCCACATCCGTGAGAATCGTGGCCAGACGATCTGAATTGTATTCCTCATCAATGTATTCAATATAAGCCTGGCGGTGCTCAGGTGACTTCGCATAGCAGATATCATACATATTAAAACTGAGGGTTTTTGTAAGGTTATTAAAACCGTATAGTTTTAATTTTTTAAGTGATTTGATTTCCATATGCGCCCTCCAAACTTATTAGAACTCATAGGGCTGCATTATATAGAAGTTGCCCTTTCATAAGTGAACTTGCTTACGCTAAAGTTGAACATCGGGACTTCGGTGGGGGAGACTATCATCACCGAAGCAGAATAAGAAACATCCTTAGAGAAGTGGGAGTCTTGGAATTAGATAGATATAAAGGCATAGAAAAGAGGCAACAGCTAAGCTTGATGCCAAGGGGGCGCGATGATTCGTCTGAAAGAATTCTCCAATAGCTAAATTGGTCAACACTTCTTATAGATATAATACCATATTTCTTAACGAGTTTCCTGTAATTCTTTGAGCATCACGACCAAACGGTCAGAGAGCTCGTACATCCGTTTAAGATATTGCTTAGCTTCTTCGTTCTGGTCTGAGTTTTTAGCTATCACGGCACTTTGAGCCAGGGTGTGAAATTCAGCATGGGCAGAGAGAAGTTGCTTATAGTCACTGCGCTCACTTAATGATTGGTCTGCCTCAGCTAACCATTTTCCAAGTTGACATTCATGAAAGTCCCCTGCTACACTTGGGTCGATAAATTCATTGCTGGAAATCATTGAATCAACCCGCCAATTCCATAATTGGTGGTCGGTTATGAATAAACTCATAATCTCTGGGGGCGTAAGCTTAACTTTGAAATGCATCGCATTTTTACGCATGTCCTCGATGAGTAGTCCAATTGCTCTTAGTTTTTCAGTTGATTCGGCAGAGTAGGCTATTGTTGAAGCGTAGAACGTTGCAACATCATCGATGGTGGCAGCTAGTTCTTCAAAGGTTGCGGATTGCTCTTCGGTTACAGGGGCAATATTATCCACTTGGTGTTCAGTGACGCCAATACTTGTGGTTAATTTATCAAGGGATTCTATAACCATAGATGCTTTGGCGGCTAAAGTGTCTGTGGAATCGCTAAGACTTTCTACCTGAAACGTTGTTTTCAAGGCTTGCTCCGTCAAATTTGAGACTTTAATGGTAATGTCTTGCACGGCAGTCTGTGTTTCTTCTGCCAATTTGCGAACTTCTTGTGCTACTACTGCAAACCCTCGCCCAGCATCCCCTGCTCGTGCTGCCTCAATGGCCGCGTTGAGGGCAAGCAAGTTGGTTTGACTTGCAATTTGACGAATAATATCCGTAATTTGTCCAATTTGCAAGACGTAGTCCTTTTGCTGAGCATTTTCTGTTCGAAGTTCAGTAAAGCTTGTTTTTATGCTTTCAATTTCTGTAATCATTGACCTGACATTAGCAACGCCTATGTCGGAGCTGGTTTTTGCTTCTTGAGCAGAATTTGCGATTTCTGCTGTAGAAAGAGCAACTCTTTCAATGGACTGAGCTGTTGAATCAACGGCAACTGTAATCTGTTTAATTTGTTCAACTTGCAAGGCGAGGCCTTCGTTCTGACCACGGAGAACTTTTGATTCTTCAAAGGTCGCTGAAATTACATTTGTAAGTCCTTGAGCCGACTCTTTTAATACAGATTCGTAGTTGTCAATTAGGCTGTTTACTCGTTTGGCTAATTCCTGCACTTGCGGGGATGTTCCTAAATCTGAGAGACTAAGTCGTTGACTTAAATCCCCCGTCCCAACAACATCAAGCAGGGCATTGATAATAACAAAGTCCATTTCCTGAGGAAATGAGGTTTTGTTGATTTGGTTATTTCTGTTAAACATATACTTTACCTTTTGGGCTGTATCTGAAATAGAAATAACGACACCTCCAATTGTTAATATTCCTATATTTTTTGTATAATTGTAACATGTGTATGTAAAGAAATACTTACTAATTATGTTAAGTTCCTGTTAATTGGATTTTCACGTTAATCACTGATAGTTAAGAGCACATCCCCAGCGCTCAATCCTTATCTAAACTTTACCGTTTCTTTACACTGATTTCCTTATTTCTTAACACTAGGGTGCTATATTTATAATAGTCTTTGTTGCCCCATGCCTTTTCTAGCAGCTTTACGATAGCGCAGGTTGAGTCCCTTGTATTGCAATGGATTCAATCTTTTGTTCGCTCCCAACAAATGGAGATTATTATGCTTTTAAGATATCTAGGGAAAAAGACTGGAACTGGTGGCATGTTCTGGTCAAAAAGGAGCATTTGATTGATATGAGCCAACAAAAGCTATACCGTTTCCTTAGGGATGATAAAACAATCTGGGTATTGTATCTTGACGTTGTAAAATTTCATGAAGTGGAATTCCGTTATGGCTATAAAATTTGCCAGAAAATCCTGGCTAAAATTGAAAATGAACTTAAGCTTACGCTCAGAAAACAACGTAAACTCTTCCTCTTCTCTCAATTGGAAAGTAGGGGTGGGGATGACTTCGTTGTTTATTTTGTTCTGGGGAAAAAAACACATTGGGAAATGAACGGATTCGTCGAACAATGGGTTCTTCCTTTGGAAGAGCGGTTTAACAGTAGTATTAGAAAATTAGTTGACGAGAAAATAAGGTTGCGTTATGGACTTGCCCGGTGCAGCAACGAAAGCGGACGAAGTACCGATTATTTAGTATATGCAGCGGTAAAGGAGGCCTTTCTGTTAAACAAATCAGAACCAGATCCCCATTTTTTTGCCCGTCGCGAAGAGATTACCCGCTTAATTGAAAAACCTGACCTCTACTTGAAAGTTGCTTTTCAACCGATTATTGACACTCAAAGCGGTGAGGTGTTAGGTTTTGAAGCGTTAGCCCGTATACCAAATTCAACTTGCTTTAACAATATTGCGGACCTCTTCCCCTTTGCTGAAAAGATAGGGCAGCTCTATCCAATTGGAACTCTTTGTCGGCGTCAAGCAATTACGGCCTATCCGGCTATTGCTAGAGACAAAGAAATGCTCTTCCTCAACATTAACGCCCAGGTCCTAATTGACCCTGAGTTTGCTTCTGGTCATACTAGAAAACTGCTTAGTGAAAAAGGGTTAACCCCAACGGATGTTGTCCTGGAAATTACGGAACGGAGTGTCATCGAGGATTTTTCCACGTTCCGGAATGTTATAGATTATTATCGTAATCAGGGTTACTTAATTGCTTTAGATGACCTTGGGGCGGGCTACTCTTCTTTGCAATCCGTAGCGGAGCTTCACCCAGACTTCCTGAAAATAGACCAATCGATAATTAAGGGAGTGAATGTTGATCCAATTAAATGGGCTTTATTGGAAACGTTTGTAACATTTTCGAAGCGAATAGGGTGTCAAATCATCGCAGAAGGAGTGGAAACAGCAGAGGAATTGCATACCGTAGTCCAATTGGGGGTGGATTATGTCCAGGGATTCTTTGTCGCAACGCCATCTTTTGAGCGTAGTAGTATTAACCCCGACGTTATGGAAATTTTGGATTCAAAACGGCCGCCAAAATATATTGAGCAAAGTCCTATAATTTCCATGGTAGAGCCCTTGCACCTCTTTAAGACAAATACTCAAGTTAAGACTGTAGAAGCTTACTTTCGCGATCATCAATGTCAATGGTTGGTGGGGATAATCGAAGATTCCCGTTTAGTCGGTGTGATGCAGCGCAACAGATTTTTTGCCGCCTTAGGTACCCGTTATGGTGTTACCCTTTATTCAGAACGTGCTGTTCCTATTTTGATGGACACAAATCCCTTAATAGTTGAAGATACTACGCCTTTGGAAGTTGTGTCTAGTCTAGCGATGCAACGCTCGGATGCCCAGCTGTATGACGGCATTATTGTAGCTAACCAACGCAAGCCGATTGGCATGGTTTCAGTGGCTAATCTGATCAAGGCTATGTCCGAGAGGCAGATCAAGCTGGCCCGAGGAGCTAATCCGCTAACTGGCTTGCCAGGTAACCTTCTCATTGACCAGGAGATCCGCCAACATTTAGAACAAGGTTTGAGTTTTGGTATTATCTATGTTGATCTTAATAAATTTAAATATTATAACGATTTATATGGGTTCCAACAAGGAGACGTAGCTATCAAGAGGTTGAGCGATATTTTACTGAATGCCTCCTCTAAAACCGCAGAAGCAACCTTTGTCGGACACATTGGTGGCGATGATTTTATTACAATTTCTGCACCCTCGGACCTGGAAAAATTAGCAGTTATCATCCTTGACCAATTTGAACAGTCTTGTGAGCAGCTGCCAGGCACAGCATATCTTAGCGTGGCTCTGGCTGGTCTCATTGTAAACAGCACGGAGCAAAATTGGACACCCCTCCTTGTCGCCGAACGAGCTGCTCAAATTAAGAAAGAAGTTAAGGCTATAGGAGGCAACTCTTTTTTGTTGCGATAGCGCAGCAGAAGATAGACAATATCCTGCCAAATAAACTCGTTAGCCCGTATCATGAAGGTCTTTAATAGAGAGTAAATATGTTCTTGATTTTATTAGAAAGTGTTATATAATTCATATACATAGCTTAAATATGTGAACTACCCACTACCCTAAAAGGATAGTGGGTTTACGCACATACTTATAAATAAGTAAATGTATTCCAGGCGATAAAATACTCATAGAAGTTAAGAAGGTAGGTTTAGTAATGGTAAGAAAAGCTAAATTGAATGAGCAGGAGAATGAGCAAACCCAAGATGTTGAAGCGTCATCTGAACTTGAAGTGACTGCTGAAGCATCTCCGGTAGTCACTTCAGTAGCTGTCATTGAAGCTGAAAGAGTACCTGTCATTGTTGAAGCATGTGTTCAATCTGATGACGGTGACACGTATTGGCAGGATCTCACTATCCTTGCTTTGAAAATAGCTGACTTAGAAGATAAGTTTCTTAAGCTTGAAATAGAAATAAGCGCCCTTGTTCAAAAAAGAGGAAGGGGAATGAAAATGAAAAAGAAAAAGGAAAAGAAAGTTAACTGTAAATGCAAGGGCAAAAAGGTTCCCCTATCGAAATGCAAGTGCAGAAGTAAGAAAAAAATAAATAAATAAATAGATAAATGAGTTTATACCTTTCTAGAAATAAGACTTGTCCAAGTGTGGACAAGTCTTATTTTCTGTGGAATATTAAGGGAGTCAGACAGAAAGTGAAGGGGCATCCTATTGTTAATGCCGAAAATAGGAAGGGAGATGCATCATCATAGAACAACACTTTCTGGTATTCAAAGAGGTGGCGGAAACTAATAATATTACGTTATCAGCTAAGAATCTCCACATGAGTCAACCCAGTATTACTTTACAAATTCAAAATTTGGAATATGAATATGGCGCTCGTTTTTTTGACCGCACGAACAAAGGGGTTACCCTGACGAAGGAAGGTGAACTTTTCTATGAACGTGTTCAGACTATCCTGGACATTCTTGCGAACGTTAAAGAGGAGATTCGCGCTCTAGCCAAAGACCAGAGAAGGCTAATATACCTTGGCGCTACTTCAACGATCGGAGAATACGTTCTTCCCAATATTCTGGCGTTTTTGTTGAAGACCCACCCAGATGTAGACTTCAAAGTAAAGATCGCAAATACGGAGTTGATTACACAAGATATTATAGGAGGAAAAATTCACATTGGTTTGATTGAGGGACCAGCTTCCCAGCATGAGGATCTTAATGTGGAAAGTTTTTGGGAAGACGAGTTAGTAGTCGTTATTCCCAATTTTCACCACTGGGCGTCAAGGGAAAGTATCACCTTACCTGAACTCTCGCATGAACGTCTGGTGACTAGAGAATACGGTTCTGGGACTAGAAAAGTGATGGAAATGGTATTAAAAGAGCAAGGATTTGAACCGGATCAACTGAATGTAACGATGGAACTAGGAAGTACTCAGGCGATCAAACAAGTGGTTGCGGCGGGACTCGGAATTACCATTATTTCTTCGTTGGCTGTCGGCAATGAATATGACCAAAAAATCTTTAAGACCTTAAAGATTAAAGATATTCCCGTTTTTCGACCGCTTAGTATTCTCACCAATGCCCAAATTACCCAGAGTAAAGATGAGCGCATTTTGATCAACCTACTCCACGATCATGAGTTAATAGCAGATGTTTTGCGTAATGATTATTATGAATTAGAAGAACATATCAATATACCGCATATTGCTCACCCTGCCGTGAGTTATCCGGAAGGGCAGGCACATTGGCAGGGACATTGAAGACGGATGGCATTGAAAGGATCTCAATCTTTAATCTTAAAAGAGGTATTCGATTATACTGAATACCTCTTTTAAGATTAGATTATAAATGGCTTTAAAGCTTTATAGCCAGAATTTAAAGTGAGCTCTATACCTCGGCCATGATTTCGCCCATACTGGTCACATCATAACTCCCAATGCCTATTACTTCATTTCGAAAAGCTTGCGATTTCAGGATGGATAGTAAAGCCTGAAAATATGGTTTATCAATGTCTTCCTTACGTACAACTAAGTCATAACGCTCTATTTGTAAAGGCACAAAGTCAATATTATTAACTTGTTGTGCGGCTTTTTCAATCCCCAAGCCTACATCCGCCTCACCTCGGGCAATTTTGCTGGCAACGGCAATATGACTCATTTCTTCGTTGCTATAGCCATTGACAGATTGGTGCACAATTCCTTGAATTCGTAAGTGTTCGTCCAATAAAACTCGGGCACCTGAACCGCGTTCCCGGTTGACGAAACGCAGGTCTGGACGAGCTAGATCTGCCCAAGTAAGAATTTTCTTTGGATTGCCTTTGGCAACATAAAAACCTTCTACTCGAAAAACCATATTTATTAAGACCGCTCTGTGTCCGGGCAACATTCTTCGAACGTACGGAGTATTATACTCATTGGTGTCACTATCCCATAAGTGAGCGGTGACGACGTTGGCCATGCCTCTGTATAAAGCCATGAGTCCATCGATGCTGCCAATATTCTGCCGGAGGAAGCGGACATGGGGGAATTTCCTTTCTAAATGTCGGGTTAAAATATCTAAAGTCATATCCTGTCCACAGATAATCAAGCCCTCGTCCGACGGAGAATGGGGACTGGGAGATGCAGGCTGTAATGGTGGAGTAGCGAAAGTCGTTACATTTTTTGAATTGCGTTTAAAAGCTTCAATATCTGCTCCATCCACACGTACTTTGCGGCCAATGTGGTAGGCAGCTAACTCATCGCGCTTAATGAGTTCATAAACCGTATATTTGGAGATGTTAAGGATTTTCGCCACTTCTTCAGGAGTGTAAGAAACATCTTCGGACATACTAATTCACAGTCTCCCTACTAATTTAATTTAGTTTATGATCCAAAATGCTAGTTTAGCCTATTATAGCATATCATAGAATTAAGTTATAGTTTGGTTTTGTTTGGAGATGACAGGTTGAGGACAGTAAGTATTTATAAAGCATAATCGGCTTTTCAATAGCCTGCAGGAAGAAATCCTGTTAGGGGTAAACTAGATTAAATCATATTGCCAATATATTATTATCTATTGTATAATGACTCTATAGTTGTGTTACGTTAGTTCATGTTAGGTATATTTTATGATTGCATTACTATAATACTCAATACCCAAATATGGACTAACTCAAGATACAATACATAAGGAGGAGTATAAATGAAAAAAGTGTCAGGAGTATTAGGATTCAGTTTGCTATTAATTCTATCCATTCTATCGTTAGTCGGCTGTGGTACAGGGAATACCAGTCAGCCATCAACAAACGTCACACCGGCTAAGCAAACTGAGATTACGGTGTCAGCCGCAGCTAGTTTGCAAAACTCATTGACTGAGCTTCAAAAAGATTATGCCCAGAAAACTCCGGGCGTTAAGCTGACCTTTAGTTTTGGAGCTTCAGGTACGCTTCAACAACAAATCGAACAGGGTGCACCGGTCGACCTTTTTATTTCCGCTGGAAAATCACAGATGGATGCCCTGGAACAAAAAAGTTTACTGGTTAAAGACAGCAGAATTGACTTGCTTGGCAATGATTTAGTTCTTATTACCGGGAAAGATAATAGCAAGGTTACATCCCTCGACGATCTGAGCCAAGCAAGTGTTAGCCATATCAGCATTGGTACACCTAAGTCCGTACCAGCCGGGCAATATGCCCAAGATGCCCTAACGAGTCTCAAACTTTGGGATTCTTTGCAACCTAAAATGGTGATGGCGAAGGATGTAACTTCGGTTCTGAATTTTGTAGAAACAGGGAACGCGGATGCTGGATTTGTCTACCGATCTGATGCATTAGGTTCAACTAAAGTTAAGGTCGTTGCGGTGGTTCCAGACAGCAGCCACAAACCTATTGTCTATCCTGCGGCGGTTATTGCAGCATCTAAAAACCAACAAACTGCCCAAGATTTTCTTAAGTACTTACAAAGTGCAGAAGCCCAGCAGGTCTTTGTAAAAGATGGGTTTAAGACTTTAACAAAATAAATTCGTATCTGGGAGTGCCCTATGGAATTTGACTTCATTCCCATTATTCTATCTCTTAAAGTTGCCTTTGCCTCTGTTATTATTGTGACTTGTTCTTGTATACCAATCGCTAGTTTAATGGCCAAGCATGAGTTCGTGGGCAAAGATATTATCGAATCTTTGATTACTTTGCCCTTGGTTCTCCCGCCCTCAGTCATTGGGTTTATGTTACTCGTATTTTTTGGAAAAAACGGTCCTTTAGGCAGGTTACTTGAACAATGGTTTCAAATTAGAGTTGTCTTTACCCTGGTGGGAGCAGTCATAGCGGCCGCTGTCGTCTCATTTCCGTTGATGTATCAAGCCGTAAAGGCTGCGGTTGAAAGTATTGATCGAAATCTTGAGCAGGCTGCGCGTACTTTGGGAGCGAGAGAGTATAGGGTATTTTTTACGATAACCCTTCCCCTAGCTTGGAATGGGATTATCGCAGGTTTAGTTTTGGCCTTCGCTCGTTCGCTGGGGGAATTTGGTGCGACGTTGATGATCGCTGGCAATATCCCAGGCAAGACTCAAACAATGCCTTTAGCCATCTATTTTGATAATGATGCAGGCGACCTTAGGCAAGCAAGCATCTTAGTCATCCTCATGACGGTCTTCAGTTTCTTGGTTATTTATGGAGTGAACCGCTGGAGAAGGGGATTAAGAAGGGATTCAAGAGGAGAGGAAATATAATGTTCAAAGCTCATTTTAAAAAGAAATTACTCACCTTCGAGCTTGAAGTGGATATCTCTTTGAGTCAGGGAATTCTTGCGCTTGTGGGTCCTTCTGGGGCAGGTAAGACGACGATCCTCCAGTGCCTAGCAGGTCTCCAAACCCCTTCATGGGGGGAAATTAATATCCATGATAAGATTGTCTTCTCGTCTGAGCGTGGCAAGGACGTTCCAATCAGAAATCGCCATATTGGGTATCTTTTTCAAGACTATGCTCTCTTCCCGCATATGACCGTTGAAAAAAATGTTGTTTATGGAAAGCCCAAAAAAGGGAGTAATCCCAACAAGGCACTTACTGCTACCAATGTCTTAAAGATGCTAAAGATCGAACATTTGCGCAATCGTTATCCTAAGCAGATTTCGGGAGGAGAAAAACAAAGAGTTGCTCTTGCTCGAGCCTTAATGACAGAACCCGAACTTTTGTTGCTTGATGAACCTTTATCCGCACTTGACCAAGACACACGGAGTTCACTCCAACAAGAGTTGCTTAAGCTCCAAGCCCAATGGCAGATTCCTTTCATTCTGGTTACGCATGATGTTCACGAAGCAGAAATGCTTGGAGACCAGATTATTAAACTTGATCACGGTAAACAAGAGGTCTTAAAAAAACTCACGATAGCCCAGTAAACACGTATCCTTCGCATTTGTATTATAAAATCTTGAAAAATAATGAATAAATCTCCGAGCCAGAATGACCTAAAGATAAATCTATGGTTGCTGGATAGGGCCTAGACCCTCAGGGTGTTCCCGGAAACAGGTATGCCTTCATGTTTAGAAAAGGAGTAGCAAGTATTAAACTGGGATGCCAGTTTATTTATGGCTCCCTTTTTGGGAGCCGTATTTTATTTTCACTGTTCATGACGAGGAAAAGGGGGTCATGGTGTTTATAGTGATTTATGGGGGCTGGATTATTCCCCGCTGCTGATATCCTTAAGAGCAGCAATCATAGCAACTATTGTGACCTTTTTCTTCGGAATCGCGGCTGCGTGTTTTGTTTCGGGATATCGGGGGAAATTCAAGGGTTTGATTGACGGGGTACTAACGTTACCTCTCGTTTTACCCCCGACTGTCGTAGGATTTTTGCTGCTTATCCTGTTTGGCAAGAACGGACCCCTTGGAAAACTCCTGATGGCCCTTGGGACGTCCGTTATCTTCTCCTGGCCGGCAACTGTTATTGCTGCTTCAGTGGTCGCCTTTCCGTTAATGTATCGAACGGTAAGAAGTGCTTTCGAACAAATCGATCAAAATATTATTTATGCTGCACGTACGCTGGGTGTCTCAGAGTGGAAAATATTCTGGAAGATAACGATTCCACTTTCTTGGCCGGGAGTAGCTGCGGGTACTGTTTTAGCCTTTGCAAGGGCCTTGGGCGATTTTGGCGCCACGCTCATGATTGGCGGTAATATACCTGGTAAAACATTGACAATTCCTGCCGCGATCTTCTTTGCGGCCGAAGGCGGGGAAATGAGAAAGGCTTTGATATGGGTGATACTAATCTTTATTATTTCACTGATCGTTATGACCTTAATGAATTATTGGACGGATTACCAACGCAAAATGTTTGCTCATAACGGTAGAAAATAGTATGGAATTATTGGTTGATATCCAAAAAAAACTGCCGGACTTTAAGCTTGAGGTTAGTTTTGAAGCAGGTTTAGAAGTGCTTGGACTTTTGGGAGCCTCTGGATCAGGTAAAAGCATGACTTTGCGCTGCATCGCGGGAATTGATACACCTGATAGTGGTCAAATTGTTCTCAACGGTCGAACGTTGTTTGACTCCAAGAGAGGGATTAATCTTCCCTGTCGTAAGAGAAAGCTCGGCTTTTTATTCCAAAATTACGCTCTGTTTCCCAATATGACGGTTGAGGATAACATCGGTTTCGGAATTGAAAACCGAAAACGAGAGGATAAACTGGCCATAATCAAGGGTATGGTGAGGATGATCAAGTTGGAAGGTTTGGAAAAGAGATACCCTAGCCAGCTTTCTGGAGGACAACAGCAGAGAGTTGCTCTAGCTCGGGCTTTAGCCATAAAGCCAGAGGCTTTGCTCTTAGATGAACCATTTTCTGCGCTGGATGATTATTTGAGAAGTCACATGATCGAACAATTGACAGAGACGCTCTCCGACTATCAAGGGGTTACCCTGTATGTAACCCATAACATGGAAGAAGTCTACAGCCTTTGTAATCAATTGGTCGTTCTGTCACGAGGGGGAATTGAAGCCAAAGGAGAGACAAAGGAAGTCTTCAAGGCTCCGCCTTCACTGGTATCTGCACGACTAACAGGGTGCAAGAACTTTTCTCGAGCAAAATACATATCAGCGTTTGAGTTCATGGCTCTGGATTGGGGAATAAACATAAAAACCAAGCGTGAAATTTCTAGAAACATTGAATGGGTAGGTATTCGTGCCCACACACTTACCTTGGCCTTAGACGAAGAAAATGACAACGTGTTTAAATGCTTGCTTAAGTTAGCAAGTGAGGCTCCGTCACGGATGACAGTCTATCTGACTGTGGAAAAGGATAGTGGAGAACAGGGTAACCAGCAAATTCAATGGGAGATCACTAAACAAATGTGGTTGGATTTGAAGAATAAGCCACAGCCCTGGAAACTCCGAATTAACCCTGAGGACCTAATTGTAATTAAAACATAATCTGAAAAATGTCTGATCATTCGGCAATAAAAATGTAATGAGGAAGAGGGGAAACAAACACATGAAACTATTTTATAAAATTAAGGAGACTCATAAAGCTCAAGTTGCCTTAGGATTAATTGCTTGTTCCATCTTATTTCTGGTGCTCTTTGTTTCGGGTTGTTCAAGTGCTGCCAAGGAAACCTCAGCGACGGTAGGTAGTAACGTTGACCAGACTAAACCTGTGGAACTTTTAATAGCGACTGCTCCCAGTTTAAAAGGCTCACTTGAAGAAATTAAAGGGTTGTATGCGGTCAAAAATCCTCAAGTGAAATTAGTTTATAATTATGGTCCGTCCGGTACGCTCCAAACACAAATCGAGCAGGGTGCACCCACCGATATTTTCATCTCTCAAGGTAAGCCACAAATGGATGTCCTAGAGCAGAAAGGGCTTATTAAGAAAGACACTAGAGTAAATTTGTTAGGCGATGAACTTGTCTTAATTGTCGATAAAAACAACACTTCAATCAATAGTTTTGAGGATTTAACCAAACCAGAGGTTAAAAAAATCGGAATTGGCGAGGCTGATTCAGTTCCAGCAGCCAAGACGGCGAAAGAAACTCTAGACACTCTTAAATTATGGGACGCTTTACAACCCAAGTTGGTCATGGGCAAGGATCTAATGCAAGTCATGACTTACGTTGAGACGGGTAATGCTGAAGCAGGTTTTGTCTGGGATACGGTTGCCATTACCTCAACTAAAGTTAAAATTGTGGCAAAAGCCCAAGCAAATTCTCATAAACCAGTTGTCTTACCAGCAGCGGTGGTAACAGCCTCTAAAAACAGCGTTGATGCTACGAAGTTCCTGGAGTATTTGCAAAGTGATGAGGCTATGAAGATTTTTCAAAAGAATGGTTTCGTTAAGGGAAAGTAAAATCAATGAAATGAAGGTGGAGACCATGCTTTATATCGGTGATGATACAATTGACCGCTGGATTAAAGAAGATATTCCGTACATCGATTTAACCACGCTGACGCTTGGTATCGGTGGAATGAAGGGGAAGATCAGTTTTAAGGCGCGAGAATTTACGGTGTTAGCTGGGGTAGAGGAAGTATTAAGAATCTTTGCTAAGCTCGGAGTTACGCCAATTCGATCGTTACCGTCAGGTTCCATTGTTAATAAAGGAGATATATTTATTGAAGCTGAGGGCTTAGCCTCAAGCCTTCATATGGCTTGGAAAGTGTCGATGAATATCCTGGAATACTCTTCAGGTATTGCTACCAGAACAAAAAAGATGGTGGATAAGGCTAAATCAGTAAACCCTCATGTTGCTGTCTTAGCTACGAGGAAATCATTTCCGGGAACCAAAGAGCTTTCAATTAAAGCCATAATTGCCGGAGGCGCTTTTCCTCACCGGCTGGGCTTATCTGAAACCATCTTAACCTTCAAACAGCATCTGGCTTTTCTGGGTGATATCGACGATCTTGTCCAGGTAATCAAAGAAATTAAAGCGAACGCCTGTGAGAAGAAGATCATTGTTGAGGTAGAAACCCTGGAAGATGCGCGCCTTTTGTCCGAAGCAGGAGTTGACGGATTACAATTTGATAAGATCCTGCCCAGTGATTTAAAGAGCATCGTTGATCAAATCAGACAGCTTAACCCGCAGATTACGCTGCTTGGAGCGGGTGGCATCAATGAAGGTAATATTGCTGATTATGCAGCTTCAGGAATTGATGCTATTGTGACGACTTCGATGTATTTTGGCAAACCTTCCGACATTGGAGTGACGATGGAAAAACTTAATTGATCCTATCTCCGAGCCGTACTAACCTAAAGAGTAAATCTATGGTTACCGGCCAGGGCTTTAAGCCCTCAGGGTGTAGCCGGAAACGGATATGCCTTCACTATTGAAAAGGAGGTGGCTAGGCCGGCTAGGCTTTTGTTTGGCATGCTCCACTTTCTATGGGTGGAGCTATTTTTTGTGCCAATTATAAACTGAATATTTAAACGGGATCGGACAAATGAGCAAAGTCAATCGATGTGTAAATAGAGAGTGTGTGGAGGAAAGAGTATGACGAAGTCGGTAAAATCTTACATTACCCTGATTGTTATTATGTTATCTCTTGTGCTTTTAGGCGGTTGTGGCAGCAAGACAACTGATAGCGCACCACCAGTAGAACGAACTATTGTGGATATGGCCAATAAAACAGTCAAAATTCCAGCGGAAGTCAATAAAATCGTTGTTACCTGCTACGGAGGTGCCACCAATGAGATTGTTGTTCTCGGTGGCGCGGATAAAATAATTGGTCAGCCGGTGCAGGAGAACTTTCCCCAATTAATTAAAATGGACCCTCAGTTTAAGAACCTGCCGGATGTTGGTTCCTTTGACAACATCAATGTCGAAGAGATCATAAAACTGAAGCCGGATCTGGTTGTGGCCAGCGTTACTTCTCCAACGGGCAACAAGAAATTGGAGGAAGCCGGAATACCAGTTGTAACAGTATTAACAGGACGGGCAACGATTGAAGGTTTGACTAAAGAATTTAAGATGATGGGAGATGTTTTGCATAAAGAAAAAGAAGCAGCAGCTCTTTCTGATTTTTGGGCAAGCCGCTTGAAACTACTTAAGGATGATGTGGCTAAAATTCCATCAGACAAATTGAAAAACGTTTATTATATGCTCGGCACCCCACTTAAGACTGATGGCTCTGCCTGGGGACAGGAATTTATTACAATAGCCGGGGGAATTAATGTTGCACAGAAGGTAGACAATGCCAATCTTATTTCAGTTGAGCAACTGTTGAAATGGAATCCAGATATTATGATCATGAGCAGCAATATTGGTCCAACCAAAAATTCATTTATCAAGGCTGACGATTTAAAAAATAACCCGCAAATGAGGGATTTGAACGCAGTTAAGAACAATCAAATGTACCAATGTCCAATCGGGGCCTTCTGGTGGGATCGTCCTTCTCCGGAATCCATTCTGGGGTTTATGTGGCTGGCTAAGACACTTCATCCGGATATCTTTGCCAATATCAACTTGACCCAAGAGACTAAGCAATTCTTCCAAACATTTTATCATACTACGTTAACTGATCAAGATGTTGACTCCTTTATGAATGCGCAAGCAAATCAAAAATAACTTGGGTGTGAATAAAAGGGTTGGAACATCTTAACGCCATAATAGTGGTAGTTTAAGAAAAAATGAGGAGGAATCAGGAATGTCAAAAATCTTTGCCAAGAGAATAGTCTCCAAAGGACTGGCAATTTTACTTTGCCTTGGGATGACAACTTTGCTGCTGACTGGCTGCGGCAGTCAGGCTACAAGTACCACTCCGGCAACTTCAGCTACGACCAATAATTCGTCTCAGGCAACAACTCGGGTAATCACGGACATGGCAGGAAGACAGGTCAAAATCCCGACGAAAATCAACACCGTTTATTGCGCGGTGCCAACCGCCGAACCCATGGTGTATTCTCTGGCCCCTGAAAAATTGGCCGCCTGGGTCAATGCTCCTTCTGACGATGTAAAAAAATACCTAAGCGATCGCGCCAAAAATCTTCCAGTTCTGGGTGGTTGGATGGGAGAAAAAAGCACCGCCAACCTTGAGGAAATAGCTAAACTTGCTCCCGATCTGATCGTTTTCATGACAACGACTGGGGTCAACGACAACCCGGAGCAAATCGCAGACAGCATCACAGAGCAGACCAAGCGGCCTGTAATTATTATGGATTCCGCCCTGGCCTCAACCGCCAAGGTCTATCGGCTTATGGGGGATATTTTAGGAGTCCCTGATCGGGCAGAGACGCTTGCTTCTTACTGCGAGAAGAAAATGAAGAATGTCAGCGACATAGTTGCCAAAATCCCGCCAGACAAACTGGTGAACGTTTACTACGCTGAAGGAAGCAGTGGTTTGTCTACCGATCCCTCTGGGTCCGACCACACAGAAGTTCTGGATTTTGTCAAAGGTAAAAACGTGGCCGATGTGCAAGCAAAGGGTGGGCAGGGCATGACGAACGTTTCCATGGAGCAGGTGCTTTCCTGGAATCCCGATGTTGTTTTGGTCAGTTCTAACTCAGGCGGTACCAAAGCCTATGACAGCATCTTGAAAGATACTTCCTGGGGCAAGGTGAATGCTATCAAGAACAAAAAAGTATATTTGACTCCCGCGCTTCCCTTCGGCTGGTATGATCGTCCTCCCAACGTTATGCGAGTCATTGGCATCGAATGGCTGGGAAGCGAGCTGTACCCGAACTATGTGAAGGTTGACTTGAAACAGGAAACGAAAGATTTCTTTGCCCTCTTTTTTGGTCAGAAACTAACCGACGAGCAGGTCACTGAGCTGCTTAAACACGCAGTCTAAATAGAGCAGTTCAAAATGGTTAAGGAGGAGTGTCTGATGACTCCGAAAGCTGTAAACGATAAGGGGATAAAGAATAATGACGTAGCTGCGGATGCTCGTCCGAAGGCCAGGGTCAGAAAGAGCGGGCTGGTGCTTGTGATTTTATTCATTGTCTTAATCGTCGTATTTCTCTGGTCTTTTACTGTCGGTCGTTTTGCGGTTCCTTTGCCGGAGTTAATGACGGTTTTCTTCAGAAAGATGTTGGGGCTTCCGGCCACCTGGTCGGATACGACTGAAACCGTCCTGTTTAATATTCGGATACCGAGAATTATTGTTGCGCTGATTATTGGTGCCGCGCTTTCGGCCTCGGGAGCTGCCTATCAGGGGCTTTTCCGCAATCCCATGGTATCCCCCGATATCCTCGGGGCTTCTGCGGGTGCCGGCTTTGGGGCGGCGATGGCCATTCTGATGTCGGCTGGTGCAATAACCATTCAACTGGCAGCCTTTGCGTGCGGAATCATTGCTGTTATGCTGACTTATTTGGTCAGCCGTTTGATCGGAAAGTCCAACAATTCCGTCTTGATTCTGGTCTTAACCGGTATGGTTGTGAGCAGCCTGTTTTCTGCTTTTATTTCGCTTGCTAAATATACAGCCGACCCAAACAACAAACTGCCGGAAATTGCCTATTGGCTGATGGGCGGGCTTACTTCTATTACGGCTAAAAACGTCATGTTAATGCTGGTTCCCTTTGTAATTGGTATCGTTCCCATTCTGTTGCTTAGGTATAAGCTCAATGCCCTCGCTTTCGGAGAGGAAGAGGCGCAGGCTCTGGGGGTAGACACTAAAAAGATCCGCTTTATTTACATAATCTGCGCCACACTGCTTACGGCCTCCTCGGTGGCGGCAGGAGGGATGATCGGGTGGGTAGGTCTGGTTATCCCCCACCTGGCGAGGATGCTCGTTGGCCCAAATTTAAAGTATATGCTGCCGGCCTCGATTTTGCTCGGCGGAGCTTATCTTCTGCTGATTGACGATATTTCCCGTACTTTTTTCACAGTAGAGATACCCCTAAGTATCCTAACGGCCATAGTCGGAGCTCCGTTTTTTATCTACCTGTTAGTCAAGGGGAGGAATTCGTGGACATGATCTTGGAAATCAAAGACGCCTCGTTCGGTTATGCAAAAAGGACTGTGTTGCGGAATATCTCCTTCAAGGTCGCCTCCGGAGAATTCTTTTGTTTGTTGGGTCCCAACGGAGTAGGGAAAACAACGTTATTTAAATCCATATTAGGCTTTATAGACGTCAAAGGCGGTGAAATAACGCTTGATGGGGAAAATATTAGAAAATGGTCTAAGCCGCGTCTCGCCAAGGCAATCGGCTACGTCCCCCAGGCGCATACTCCGCCTTTTCCTTATACTGTCCTGGATGTTATTTTAATGGGGCGAATGGCACATCTGGGTTTATTTTCATCTCCTTCCCGGGACGACATCAAGATCGCCGAAGAATCTCTGGAAACGTTGAGCATCTCTTTTTTAAAAAATATGATCTATACCGAGATAAGTGGCGGCGAACGACAGATGGTGCTGATTGCTCGCGCGATTACGCAAAAACCCCAGCTACTTATTCTGGACGAACCCACCTCTAACCTCGATTACGGCAATCAAGTGAGAGTTCTACTGGAAATAAAAAAGCTGTCCGATGAAGGAATTGGAGTTGTGATGACCTCCCATTTTCCTAATCATGCCTTTCTTTGTTCTTCAAAAGTGGCCTTGCTCAACAAAAACGGTTTTGAGGTCGGAACGACGGATGAGCTCATAACCGAAGCAAATATGAGAGATACGTATGGAATCAATGTCAAAATAGCAAAACTAGCCGACGATCGGGGAGTTAATATTAGAAGCTGTGTTCCGTTGGCTAACTAAGGTATTTTAAGGAGGATATTATGAGGAGCCGAGAAGACTTTGACAAAATCGCCAATGAAATATTTTTTCCAATTTATGAAGTTATCGCCCAGGATGCACTCAGAATCCTGGGGCGGAAAAACGGCGCTTGTCTTGACGTGGGCAGCGGTGGAGGACACCTCGGACTTAGTGTTGCTAAAGCAAGTGATATGCACATTACTCTCATGGATGTAAAAGAAGATGCCCTACAAATCGCCAACAACCGAATTAAGGATTGGTCGCTTGAGGGTAGAACCTCTACGCTCGTTAGCGACGTGAGAAAAATAAATCTGCCGGATAACGGCTTTGATCTGATCATAAGTCGAGGTTCGATCGGTTTTTGGGGAGACAGAGACGAGATGAAGCAAGCCTTTGCGGAAATTTACCGAGTGCTTGCTCCGAACGGAATGACGTATGTCGGCAAGGGTTTCGGTAGCGCCGAACTGAGAGCGAAAATCACTGCCGAGATGAAGGTTTCGCATCCGGAGTGGCCGCAGTGCGTGATCGATGCCACCAATGGATTTGGAGCGGAAGACTATGCGGACTTTTTAAAGGAACTTGGAATATCGGCGGAAATTATTAATGATGACCGGGGTGTCTGGATCATGATGGAAAAAACAGCCTAGTTCTGTTTCTGGAAAGGAAGCGGTTTGCTTTGAACAACGGTAGACAAGAACAGCACCAGCAAACGCTGATCGAGGGCCTGAGTCTAAATTCGATCCCCAAGAATGACAACAAAAGACTTCTGCCAATACCAGGGGTTTTCTATGGTGGCGGCTGTTGTTATATGGCCTGCCGAGGGCTCGCTATGTCACCAATCTCGGACGTGCTTGTCATCACCCACGGTCCGGTCGGCTGCGCATATTTTTCTTGGGATAACAGCCGTGCTCAAGAGGTAGGCAGGCAGGGTAGTCTGTTTGCGAGCCGCAGTTTTTCTACTGCTATGACAGAAAATGATGTGATTTTTGGCGGCGAGCAAAAGCTCGCCCTGGCGATTGAAGAAGCGGTGGCCCTTTTTCAGCCGCCAGCGATTGCTATTTGCGCGACTTGTCCGGTTGGACTGATCGGAGATGATATTGACAAAATCGCCCAGTTGGCGGAAAAGAAATTTGGGATAACCGTGATCCCTTTAGCGTGTGAAGGATTTAAAAATGTCCCAGGGTATAAGGTGGCTGACCTGAAAATTGTCGACGAGATTTTTGGTTCAAAAAGCAGAGCCGCAGAGGAATTCTCCATCAATATTGTGGGGGAATTCTATACCGGGAAAAATAAACAGGAGATCGATGCACTCTTCGAACAGATCGGCTATCATGTTGTATCCGCCTTGATGGGAGTTACGACTATCGAAGAGCTCCGCTCAGGCCATACGGCAGCGCTGACGATAGTTGGAAGTGATAAAGCGATTGACGACGTTGTGCAGTCTATTGAAGAGAAGTACGGTATTGGTTGGATAAAAGTCGATTTTACAGGACTTTCAAATATCATAGGCTCTCTGCGAGATATGGCGGATTATTTTGGGGACCAGGCTCTGAAAGAGAGAACAGAAGCCGCAATCAAGGATACCGTCAAGGGATTGATGCCGCAGCTTTTAGCTTATCAAGAGCGTTTTGTCGGTCTGACGGCAGCCTTGTTTGAAGACTGCTTTAAAAGCGACCACTTTCTGGCTATGCTTGTCGATTTGGGAGTGGAAGTAATCTTGATCAGCCAGGATTATGCCAGGAACGAAGTAACAGATGAGGGGTTTTTAGGTACGTTCCCGCGCCAACTATCGAAACGTTGGGAGGAATACGTTCTGTTTAATGAGCTGAGTCCTCAACAGGAAAATGATCGGTCACTTACGTTTCTCCTTTCGCGCAGTCAGGTTAGAGAGTTTTTAGAGCTGCTTGGGCCTGATCTTTGTTTTTCCGGAATTACTCAGCAGTTTGAATACGATGAAAAATGTATCAAGTCAAGAACCTTCAACTCTGAAGAGCGCGGCGTACAGTATGCCGGGGTCCAAGGATTTCTCCAGTTTGCCCAGGATCTGGAGATGAGTATTTTTATTTCTCATTGGGAAACTGATGTTCCTGAGTGGGAAAGAGATATAACGGCAGGTGAGCTGCTATGCTAGAAATAGATAAAGCAGGGAATACAAGACAGGCCCTACATATTGATCCCCTCAGAATGTGCCAGCCGATCGGGGCCATCTATGCAGCTTTGGGTGTGCAGGCCTGTATGCCGCACAGTCACGGCTCATCCGGCTGCTGCCGTTATCATAAGATTCTGATCAGCAAACACTTTCAAAAGACGATTCGCGTCACCTCTAGCATGCTCAAAGAAAACGCCGCGATTTTCGGGGGCGAAGAAAATCTTAAAGCCGCTGTTAAAACTATTTTTGACATCTACAAGCCGCAGATCATTGCCGTTCATTCGACTTGTCTAAGTGAAACGATCGGGGATCATGTGTCAGCAATCTTAAGCGAGATAGAGTTGCCCACCGGAAAATATCTGGTTAGTGCCCAGACACCAAGTTATCTCGGCTCGCATCTTACTGGTTATGCCAACATGGTTGAAGCACTGCTCGACCAGCTTGCGGTTAGATCGGAGCTTAAAAGGAAAAAGTGTTTCATCATACCGGGACTGGTCAACCCCAGCGATATCCGGGAGATTAAAGAAATCGCCGCTTCATTTAACGGAGAGTTCACTGTTTGTCCGGATATCAGCGATGTCTTTGATGCAGCGACCCCTGAAAAGCAGGACGAGTATTCCCCAGGAGGAACTCCGCTCAGTGAAATTATTGCGGCAGGGTCATGCGAATTAGTCCTGGCGCTGGGGGCAGAGGCTGCCGGAGCGCCGGCCGCGGCACTTTCGGAAAAATGCGATATACCGTTTGCCACTCTCGATCTGCCGATCGGAATCGAAGCGACAGACCGGTATATCCGTCAGCTGCAGCTTTTTTTTGGCAGCGCTCCTTTAGTAGAGCTTAAACGCCAGCGGGCGCAGCTTGTAGAAACCGTCATGAATTGCCATCCCTTGCTTTATAAAAAAAGGGCCGCCGTCTTTTGCGATCCGGATATTGCAGTTCCACTCTGTGAGTTTTTAGCGGGCATTGGAATGGCGCCGGCGTTTGTCTTTACAGGTCCCGCTTCCGGAGAACTTGATGACCGGCTTCAGGAAATATTCAGGCGCTATGAGACGAAGGGAGTAGTGCAAAGCAATACAGATCTCTTTGAACTTGAACAATATCTTAACAACGAAACGGTCGATGTGCTGATCGGAGAGGTTCATGGCAAGCATTTGGCGCGCAGACTCGACATACCCTTTGTGCGTATGGGTTTCCCTATTACCGACAGGTTTATTCACCCGTATTTCCCGATTGTCGGCTACAGGGGAGCGCTGCGCATTCTGGAAATGCTGCTTAATGCGATCCTGGACCGCGCGGATCGGGATCGTGCCGCAGAGGAGCTTAGCTTTATGCTTTGAATATTACAAAAATTATGAAATTCAGAGGAGAACGATGGTGACAAAGAAAAAAATTAAACAAATCGCTATTTATGGTAAAGGTGGTATCGGCAAATCGACGACCACTTCCAATATTAGTGCCGCGCTGGCTAAGGCCGGTTATAAGGTGATGCAATTTGGTTGTGATCCGAAAAGTGACTCTACGAACACGCTGCGGGATGGAAATTATATGCCAACCGTACTGGACACACTGCGGGAAAAGAATACCGTCCAAAAGGAAGAAGTGATCTTTCAAGGCTTTCAAGGGGTATATTGTGTAGAAGCCGGAGGGCCGGCTCCGGGGGTAGGTTGTGCCGGCCGGGGAATTATTACTGCGGTTCAGATTTTGAAGCAGCTTAAGGTCTTTGAGGAACTAGACCTCGATATCGTCCTTTACGATGTTCTGGGGGATGTGGTTTGCGGTGGTTTTGCTATGCCGATCCGGGATGGGATTGCTGAGCACGTGTTTACCGTATCTTCGGCAGACTTTATGTCGATCTACGCTTCAAACAATTTATTTAAAGGGATACAGAAATTTTCCAATTCAGGCGGCGCTTTACTGGGCGGGGTGATTGCCAATTCGATTAATGATGATTATAGCAGAGCGATCATCAATGACTTTGCTGAGCGCACGGGGACTCAGGTCGTTGGGTATGTTCCTCGTTCCGTAACCGTTACGACGAGTGAACTGCAAGGTAAAACGACGATTGAGGCAGCACCGGATTCAGAGCAAGCAAAGATTTATCTGAACTTAGCCAACACAATTGTCGAGCACACGGTGTCCAAGGTGCCAGCTCCTATGGAGATCAAGGAGCTGCGTGGATGGGCCGCCACTTGGGCTGAGCAGCTTTTAGCCAGGGAGAAGGGTTTATGAACTAAAGCTAACTCTAAGTACTCAGGGACCAGTAGATCTCCGCTTCAGCGACCGAGATTATTTTCAAACAGCAAGGTATCCACCAGCCCTTTTAATAATGGGGTGATATCGCAGCCATTGAATAACGGGTTCAGTTTTGAAGCGGGTGGGCACTACGTTTTCGTTAAGGGTCATGGTTCCGGGATACTTTGTGTTTCTGATATTTTTAGAGTTAAGAGCGATGATCGGATGTGCCAGGCATCTAGAGGATGGTACGTTGCGTAATTATCGTGGGTGCTGTCGCCGAAAACTTTTCTATATTTTTGTTATTTCTTTCTGCTTTAATCACTAAGAAGTTAGGTTTGTGTAGGTCTTTTGCAAAGGAAGGATCTCTTGCAATAATTTCCTTTGTAGGAACGGGTTCCAGCATTTTTTTTATAGTAAAGTCAGCATCAATTAAAGCGTTGATAATACTAGAAAAAGTCCTATGGTATTTCCTGATCCCATCCACTAGCCACGATACAGTTCGTTCTCCATTTATCGCATAATCAGTTAACTTATAGTGTGTAATACTCCCATCAGCATTTTTAAACCAATTTGCACCATCTTTCGGTGCGGTTGTAAGCGGATGTTCTTGAGAAAAAACAAAAATACCATAATCATTCAATAATCGGTTTACGTTACTTACCAACTTACTAAAATCATGAATATAGTGTATTGCCAAAGAGCTAACAACTACATCAAACTTCTCATTAATACTGAAAATATTTTCCATACATATATTCTCATACAAAATATTATCCCCACTGTTTTCAGCATTGGCGATAGCAAGCATTTTTGAAGAAACATCTATACCGACTACCTTCTTAGCACCCATTTTAGAAAACAGATTGCAGTTTTCTCCATAACCACAACCTAAGTCCAGTACTTTTTTTCCTGTCAAGTCTGGTAGTAGGCTAAAAATTGCTGGTTTTTCTTCTAATATATTTGCGCTATTTGGATTTTCGCGAAGATTTTTATAGCCCTGAAAAAAAACTTCATTATCAAATATATTTTGTGGTTGCATACTTTCCCTCCAAAAACATACTATTTCCGCGCCAAGGATGGCGCGGCATTTGTACGATATGTCGTAGAACGTTCCGTGAATTTGCGAAGTTCTGCATACTACATTCATATTACTCAGAATTTCCGCAAATGCGCTGTTACCTGAAGTATCCGTCTTGTAAGGAATACATTCAAAATTTTGTCGGGAAGTTCTACTAACTTATCTCTATATTACTATATTTCCCTTCTATATTGGTGAAATTGGGCATACTATTCTTGAACAGCTATTTAGAAGGTGATATGATATGTACAAGAAAGATAACAATATGGATAGTGAGGAGGGGAAAGATATGCAAGCAATTCCCAAGGAAAAAGGCTACAAAGGTTTATCTTTATCCCCTAAAAAATTAGAGGAAATTACTATTAAACCTATTGTTAAAGATGGTAAGCTATTGTTCGATAAAAACAATAAAGATCATCGCTACATCGTAGAAGAGGGAGAATACTGAGATCAATAAGTATGATTTTTCTTTAGGTGAGATTTTCTGGTCTGGTGTAAATTACGAGGATATTCTAGGCGAATCTAAAATAAGACCTGTTATTATAGTAGGCGAACAAGAAGATAATTTATTGATTTTGGTCTCAACCACATCTCAATCTCCGAACGAGCCACCAAAATATTTCGATCGATATAAAATTCCTATTCCTAATTGGAGAAAAGCTGGATTGACAAAGCCATCATGGGGATTGGGCTTTAAATTATTAAAAGTAACTAGAGAAGACTTTAAAACAACTATTAAAGATAAAGACTTTATTGGCAAGATGCATGAATGGGATTTTCAATATCTAGTTCATCAAATTGAATTGACACATGAGTCTTAGAATGATCTCTACAAAATGGGGATCATTTCTTTATGCTCTCGTTTCTTTAATTTCATATCCTCTCAGATTTTGGGAATGTGCTATTCTACGATGTGCCGTGCCCCGTGACAAAGACAGCGCCACGGACGGCGCTGTCTTTGCACGATATGTCGTAGACCGATGTATTACAGACATGTGTCGCAGATTCCTCCAATTTATTGGATGTTCAAACTGCAAAATGTCTTACTCTGAAATCAACACCTATGCTCTCGGCAAGCTGTTTACATGCTTGAATGTCTTCTTTGGATATAAGGTCAACGACAGAAAAAACCACATGAGGAATATATTTTTGGCATTTGGCGGCGAAATCTAAGATTCCTTCGAAAGCTGTTTCTCCAAAATCGGACAAGCATAAGGCCTGATACGCTTGTTTATCCTTGGCATTCAGGCTAATAGAAATAGTATCCACCAGCCCTTCTAACAACGGGGTGATATCGCAGCCGTTAATCAAATTGCCCTGCCCATTTGTGTTAATACGGATGGGCATATTGTAGGTAGCCTTCAGCTTTTTACAAATCTCAATCAGATCAGAGGTACGCATCAGCGGCTCCCCATACCCACAAAATACAAATTCCCTATATTTAGAAATCTCCAGATTTGAAATAGCTTCAAGAACTTCATCGATAGTAGGTTCTCTTTCCAACCAAAGATTTAGTCCATCAACAACGCCATCCGAATTGTTTCTCACACAAAAAGTACAGTGATTGGTACAGCGGTTGGTAATGTTAAGGTACAACGAGTTTTCTATTTCATAGGTGATGGTCATTGACAAATTCATCATTAATGTCACCTTCTTCCTTCAGGTTACTTAATATTTCCTGCGACGCAGGTCATGCGCTTAAGTTGCTCGATATAGATCAGATGTAGTTGTGTATTATAAATATTTTTCAGAGATTCTTCTGAAATGATAGTTTCTGCTGCGCCAACGAGCATATGGCCTTCCCGATCAAGAATTCCTACCTTCCCTCCTAATAGTATGGCGTGATCCGGCATATGGGTTGTCATTAAAATTGTTAAGCCTTTTTTGGCAAGATCCGCAATGATTTGCAGAATCTTAAGCTGATTGCCGTAATCCAAGTGGTTGGTCGGTTCGTCAAATAAAATAATTTCCGACTCTTGCACCAAAACTCGGGCAATCTGCACTTGCTGGCGTTCCCCTCCACTGATTTGCGTATACAGTTTATCGGCAAGATGCTCGATTCCCATCTGCTCCAAAACGGTGTCAACCTTTTCGTACTCGGCTTCCCTCGGTACACTTAATAACCCCATGTGAGGTGCCCTGCCCATAACCACATAATCGCGAATCGAGTAAGCAAACGTCGGGATGTGAACCTGCGGTACATAACCTAACACTTTGGCGATTTCATTGATCGGGATATGGGTAATATCCCGGCCTTTAAGCAAGATATTCCCTCGAAGGGGCGTAAGCAGGTTGCTTAAACAATTTAACAGCGTTGATTTTCCCGCTCCGTTGGCCCCGAGGATGGTGAAAATATCCCCTTTATCCAGCCGAAGGCTGATGTCCGAAAATGTTTCCTGATGGTTGGTGTAGGAAAAGGCTAGCTTGTTGACTTCCAGAATCGGTTTTCCTTCCATCAGTTGATCCTCGCTTTCTGTCTTGCCAGCAGCCAGAGAAACAATGGCGCACCCAGCAAGCCAGTTACAATGCTCAGGGGAACCTCGCTGCCGGTCAAATTCCTGGCAACCGTGTCCACAATTATCATAAACAGCGCCCCCAGCAATGCGGAAGCCGGCATCAGATATCGGTTATCTTCTCCTACCAACAATCGTCCCAAATGCGGCATTATCAGTCCGACCCAGCCTATCGTACCACATAAACAAACAGAGCAGGCAGTTAAGATGGTGGCACATACGATTGCCAGACCTCGACTTCTTGGTACATTCACGCCAAGTGACTTTGCCTCACTGTCACCCAAGGACAGCAGATTGATTCTCCACCTAATCAAGATTAATATCAAAGCAACAATAAGCATGACCGGGCCGACAAGCAGAATATCACGCATCTTTAGCGAGGCTAAGCTGCCCATGGTCCAATACACGATGGAAGCCAACTGGGATTCAGGATCCGCCACATATTTTATGATGCCTTGAATGGCGGTCATGAATCCGGAAACAATGATTCCAGCCAGCACGAGCATCAAGTTGGAATTATTTTTGAAGAACTTAGGTATTGTTGTTGTTAAAAATACGGCTAATAACCCCATCACCAAGGCTGCCAGCTGGATCTCCAATGAGGTTCTGTTCAGTAAGATCGCAATAGAAGCTCCGACACAGGCTCCACTCGAAACCCCCAGCAAATCGGGGGAAACGAGTGGATTTTTAAACAGTCCCTGATAGGTCGCGCCGGACAACGACAATGCGCCGCCGACCAAAAAAGCACCGATTAAACGGGGCAGGCGGATGTCCAGGATAATACTGGCCATCTGTTCAGTCCAAGTGACCTCCAAATTCAAGGGTAGAGCCTTACTGAGGATGATTTTAGCCACTTGCCAAACTGGTATATGATATTTGCCCAGCGACAGACAGATCACAAAGGCGATTACTATCCCCACGGCGATCCCTGTGAGGGTTGCGCGTTTCGCCTTGGCATTACTTTTGTTGCTCATAATTAAAATTCCCCCGCTGAGTTTCTATACCGATCCATATCCATATCTTTAGGCCGGAGGCAGTCTGTCGATGATTCTTTGCGCGTTCTCAGCGCTCAGGTTATATTTATAAAAGGTCTTGTAGTACTCCTGGATTTCTGTAACCATATTCAAATCTTTAAAAAGGTCAGGATGCAGAGTTTTGGCCAGAAATAGCAGGTTGAGCACTCTTTCAGAGCTGTTGTCCCACATAAATACACCGCTGGGAATGAGATCAACGTTTCCTTTCTTGACCGCTGTGATAGAGGACCATTGGCTGTTTTTGGTGATCATATCCTTGGAGTCAACCCGTCCTAAAAAGATGTATTCAGGATCCCATTGAACAATTTGTTCCATCGTCACCGTCCCAAACCCGTTGTTCTTCATATCGACGTCTTTGGTCACCAGCACACCGCCGGCCAGATCGACCAGCCCCTGGGGGGTGGAATTTTTCATAAAGCACTCCAACCCATTGCTGGCGGCGCTGCGGATATAATAGACTTTTTTAATTTGATCTTTTGGCAGAGTCAATGTTCGGGAGGTTACATAATTGACCTTTTCGTCAAGATACGCCTTCCACTTGGCGGCGACGGCGGTGGCCTCCGGACCAAGGGCAGCGGCATACAAATCGATATCATCTTTCGTTATTTGAATAAATTCATTATTATTGGACCATCCGGTGTAAAAGGAGTTCATGGCTACAACGGGGATTCCCACCTTGGTCATATTGTCGATGGGCGCTTGCGTCGACCAGAAAAATACGAGGTCGACGCCCAAATTGGCCAAATTTTCCACATTGGGTTCCTGCGGATTCGCAACGACAGGGATCTTGGCTAATTTGGGATAGATTATTTTCGCCCAGGCACTGGACGCTCCGGTCGTAGCAACTCGGTCGGCCTGCCCCAGCACCAACGTCTTTTCGAAAGCAGGCCCAACCAAGGCAGCAATCTTTTCGGCGTGCGCAGGTATGGTGACTTTACGGTCAGCAAAATCTTTAAGCGTTATAGTGTCACTTTTCTGCACGGATTGCGAGGTGTTGGCAGCTCTGCTGCCGGTGGTGACGGGGGAGCTCTTGCTGCAACCACTCAAAGCAACCGAAAAAAGCAGGATGGTCGCCATAAGTAAGCTGATTTTTTTCATTGCTTCATACTCTCCTTTTAAAATAAGTATTTAGGCAGAAACCTTTTTTGACATGGTTCAGTGCTCAGGGAGTCTGGATCTTCTCTGGCCCATACTTGTTCAGGGATCTACGTGATCCAGGATCTTTTGGGCTTGTTCTCCGGTCAAATTGTAATCAAAGAATTGGGAATAAAAACTTTGCAGCTCTGTTACCATATTCAGATTGGCAAATTTGTCCGGATACATGGTTTTTGCCATCCACATAATCAGCAGAATCTCCTGGACTCCGGCATCCCAGAAGAAGACGCCGGTGGGCGCAATGTAAACCTTGTTATTTTTCACAGCCAGGACTTTAGAGTAATCATTCTCGGCCAGAAGTTCCTTAACCTGAGACTGAGGATCACCAGATCCGGCCTTCGCACCCGCGTGATCAACGAAGATAAGGTCGGGATTCCAACTGAGCAGTTGCTCCTTCGTGATGGCCACGTTACCGGCGTTCAGATCTGATTCCACACAATTGCCTCCGGCAAGCTCCACAAACGCTGGTATATCGCTTTTATTTCCAGAGGTCTCTAAAATCTTGCGCATGGCAAAATGCACAATGGGCCTTTGACTTTTGGGAATTGTCGAAGTGACGTCGGTAATCAGCTTTAATTTTTGATCAAAATATTCAGCATATTTTTCGGCCTTGGTCGGGGCATCCCCTCCCAGCACTTCGGCATAAGCCTTAAGTTCCTTTTTAATGCTGCCGGCATCGTTGGTGCTGGCAGCAGGCACAACGGAAATCCCCATGTTTTCCATAGTGGTCGTGGTTTTCGGGTCGGCCCAGTTAAAGGCAATGTCAATATTATAGGGAACTAAATCCTCGACGTTTAACGCCGTACTCGGATTCGTGATCGTGCCGACACTATTCAGACGTTTGTAGATGACATTGGACCAAGGCCAAGATTTGTGGTGAGTGTCGGAAGCGCAAACAATCTTATTTTCTGCGCCCAGCACAACAAGTTTTTCATACGAGGGTCCGAAAAGTGCCGCAATCCTTTCCACCTTTTGTGGTACTGTGACTTGCGAGCCGTCGGCCAGGGTTACTGTTTTGGTTGGTTTGTTTGGCGGGGAGGTTTGCTGCTGAGCTTGGGACTGAGACGTTGCTCCGCTTGCTCCGCACCCGGTCAGAGCAACGGAGGACATTAAGGCCGCGCAGAGGATAAGTGCCAAAAGCTTGTTTTTCATAGGCGATCTCTCCTTGAAAATTTATTGAGTCCTTTAATCAGAATCCATCAGTTGGACATTGAGGCCGTTTAAGGGTCCACATGATCTAAGATCTTTTGGGCCTGCTCTGCGGTCAAACTATAATTAAAAAAACGGGAATAAAAACTTTGCAGTTCCGTGATGATATTTAGATTGGAAAATTTATCCGGATACATGGTTTTGGCCATCCACATCACCATAAGGATTCTCTGGAGTCCGGAGTCCCAGTAAAAGACGCCGGTAGGCACAATGTATACGTGGTTGTTTTTGACAGCCGCTAGCTTGGAGTAGTCGGCCTGCGCTAAAAGCTCCTTAACCTGAGACTGAGCATTGGGAGCCGCAGCAGTCGTAGTCGCGTGATCCAAAAAGATATAATCGGGGTTCCAACTGATTAGTTGCTCTTTGGTGATGACCGTGTTGGTGCCACCGTTCAGATCCGATTCCACGCATTTGCCGCCGGCAAGCTCCACCAGTGCCGGTATGCTGGTCTTATTCCCGGAGGTCGCCAAAATCTTTGCCATAGCGAAATGGACAGTCGCCTTTTCGTTTTCAGGGATTGCTGAAGTGACGTTGGTAATCATCTTTAATTTCTCATCAAAATACTGGGCGTATTGCTCAGCTTTGGCCGGAGCATCCCCGCCCAACACTTGGGCATAATCTTTAAGATCCTCTTTAATGCTGCCCGCAGCGTTCGTGCCGGTGGCAGGCACCACGGACAGGCCAATGTTTTTCATGGCATCGGTGGTTTTGGGATTGGCCCAGTTAAAAGCGAGATCGATATTATAGGGAACCAAATCCTCGACGTTTAAAGAGACACTCGCATTAGCAATGGCGGGAAGTTTGTTCACGTCTTTGAAGATGACATTAGACCAAGGCCAATTGGTTTTTTGAAAGTCCGATTCGCAAACAATTTTATCCTCGGCGCCCAGTACAACCAGTTTTTCATAGGCGGGGCCGTAAAGCGCTGCAATCCTTTCCGCCTTCTGCGGTACAGTAACTTGTGAACCGTCTTGCAGCGTTACGGTGCGGGTGGGCTTATTGGGTTGGGAGGTTGGTTGGGTCGGTTGCTGAGCCGGGGACTGAGAAGTTACCCCGCTTGCTCCGCACCCGGCCAGTATAGAAGAAGCCATTAAGGCCAAGCAGAGGATAAGTCCGAAAAGCTTGTTTTTCATAGGCAATCGCTCCTTAAAAATCCATTAAGTCTGTCGGATGACTTTTATAAAAACATAGAATCAGCCGATGTTTGTTTAAGCCCAAATCTTTTGTGTGTCTTTAAGCTCTAATCCAGCATGGGCGTGCAGATCTTCAGCTTGACGCCGTGCCGGTTTTCCACCTCGGTCATTTTCACATTGACGCTATAAGCCGCCTTTAAACTCTCTTCCGTGACGACCTCTTCCGCCGTCCCATAGGTAAACCGATTGTCTCTTTCAAAGAGCGCCACTTTGGTGGAACATAAAAAGGCGTGATCCGGGAAGTGGGTAGTCATAATAATCCCGATATTTTCCCGCGACAGGTTAATAATCTGCTGCAGTACCTTGACCTGATTGCCGAAATCCAGATTGGAGGTAGGCTCATCCATCATTAACAGCTTTGGTTGCTGGACCAAGGCTCTGGCGATCAGCACCATTTGCCGCTCGCCGCCGCTGATTTGCGAATAGATTTTGTTAACCAGGTGTGCTATGCCCAGCTTTTCCATGATTTCCTCGCCAAGGCGGTAATCCTCTTTGCCAGGAACCGAAAACATATTCAAATGCGCCGTGCGCCCCATCACAACCACATCTCTGACTTTATAAGGAAACGGGGGAGAATGGGTCTGAGGTACATAAGCCAGTGCTCTGGCCAGTCTTTTTTTATCCCAAGCTCGGATCGCTTCCCCGTCCAGGAGCACCTCTCCGTCTTTCGGAGAGAGAAACCCCTGGATGGTTTTAAAAAAGGTGGTTTTGCCGACGCCGTTTGGGCCCAGGATGCAAACAATTTCTCCGGCCTCCACCACGAGATTGATGTTGCTGATCACGACCCGATCCCCATATCCGCAGGCCAGATTCTTCACGACTAAACTCACAGCCAGCCGCTCCTTCCCCCGCAGAGCAGATAAATAAAGAAAGGTGCCCCGATCACCGCTGTTAAAATTCCCAAGGGGATCTCCATCGCCGTCATACTGCGGGCCAGGTCATCAACCAGCAACAGATAAGTGCCGCCCAGCAGGATGCTGGCAGGCATCAATACTTTATAATCCGGTCCGACGATCATCCTGGTCAAGTGGGGCATAACCAGCCCCACCCAGCCAATGATCCCGCCTATGGATACCACCCCAGAGGTGATCAGGGTGGAACAGACAATCACCAAAAAGCGAATCCTTTTCGTATTGACGCCCATGGCGCTGGCCTCCTCGTCAGAAAAAGCCAGCAGGTTGACCTGCCATCGTAACAAAAACAGCGGAAGGCAGGCGCAGGCCAGCGGAATCCCTAACTTGGCAATATCACCGGCCTTCACAGAAGCCAATGAACCCATCAGCCAGAACGTGATTTCCGGCAATTTAGTGTAAGGATCTGCCGTAAATTTGATCAGAGAGATCCCTGCCTGGAATAAGGCTGAAACCACCATGCCGGCCAGCACCAACGTCAAAATGACATTTCCCCGCTTGCCGACCCTTAAGCAAATAAGGTAAGTGATGGAAACGGCGATGATGCCCATGACGAAGGAAGCGATCTGAACCCCCAGAGAACTAAAGGAGAATAACAGCGCCAAGGCCGCCCCCAGCCCAGCTCCTGCCGTGGCCCCCAGTATATCCGGGGAAACCATCGGATTGCGGAAGACCCCCTGATAGGACGCTCCAGCCACCGCCAGCCCCGAGCCTGCCAAAAAGGCGACAATCACCCGCGGCAGCCTTACTCTAAAAAAGACCATCTCCACATTTTCGGGCAAATTGGAGCTTAGCCCCAGGAGCTTTGCGGCAAGCAGATGCCAAAACTGCGTCAGGCTGATCGAATACCTGCCGATGAACAGGGACATGACAATGGCGGAGATCGCCAGAACAAACATTAGTCCGATTTTAAGCAGGTCAGAAGCGAAAACTCCTTCCCCCCTGACCGGAGAATTTCTTATTGTCATTTTTTTCCTCCTGAAAACCATTAACCTAAACTACGGAACCTCAATCGCAAAGTCTGCTGCCCGTGAAAGTTCCGTGAGAAAATCCTGTGAAAATCCCGGGAAATTCAGTGCTCCGGAGTTTTGGCAATTTGGGCAATAAACGTTTCCATCTCAGCTCCGATAAAAGTTCTGTAGCGATGCCAGTACAATTTGCTGGATACCGCCACATGGGGCAGGGAGAAAAAAGCAATATCTCTGTCTTTAATCAGAACCTCCAGCAGCGGATCAGCAACCAGTTTGCGATAGTGTCCACTGGCGATCAAATCCCGGATCTGCCGTTCGTCCCTAATATCAATATCAAAATCCTGGGCCAGAGCTTTATCCAAGCCGAACAAACAGCCCACCGTAACCCCCTTCACCCCGTAGATATTCGCCAAGGCGTTGCGCAAAGAGTTGGCAATAAGCTGCTCACCAAGGATCAGCACTTCGCCGTCATGCAAGCCCTCAGCGTGTATGACTTGGCTTTTGCGGTCTGCACAGACCTGCTTCACGGTGCGTAAGACAGTCACGCTGCCTGAGTAGCCCAGGGGAGTTGCGGCAACATACGGAATACCCCATTCTTTTTCCATATAGGCTGCTAAGGGCATCCCAGATTGAGTGACGACAACATTTACCTCTGCCTGTGCGGACTTTTGGATGTCCGGCAGGGAGCAGCCGACCATATAATTGCCAAGCACTTTAAAACCGTTTTCTTCAAACAGATTTCGGATATCGGCAGCATTGGAATTGTCGGAAAAATCCAGCGTCGTAAGCCCCAGGATGTTGATGGTGGAGGGAATCGGCTGGGTGCTTTTTTGGCCATAAAAGGCAGCCAGTTTTAGCATAGCCTCGGCTGCCCCCACGTTATAGTAACGAAAACCGGTGGTGTTAAACCCGAAGACAGGAAGCCCCGTCCTTTCCTCCATCTCCTGGGCGATCCCGTCCAGATCTGTGCCGATGATCATGGGCACCGGGCTGCCCAACAGGGCGATAAATTCCGGTTTCATGCTCTCGCAGGCCGCCAGCACTTTATTGATAAATTTATCGTCGTCCCCTAAAATGGCGTCGATTTCCCGCAGTCCCGAACAAAAAATCGGCCGCTTGTTGCCAAACCAGCGAGGTTCGTCATAGCTGACATAATTGCGGCTGCAGCAGGATGCATCATGGATAATCACCATGCCGTTTAAATCAAAAAGGCAGGAGCAGACCCCTGAATAATCGCTGGAAAAGGGGGGCAAATATACGCAAAGCTGACTCATAGCTTACCAGTTCTCACTTTCCTTTAAAATCGCCTTGTAATCGACGGTTGTTTCACAGGCCTCGTTCATCATAGTCATTAGAACGTCGATAGCGTGAAATCCATAGGAAAATTCATCCATCGGCAATTCAACCAGATGTTTAGCGCCCAGCGTATAGGCGCTGTCAAAGCCGATACAGAGGCATTCTTGTAATTGAATATTCATCTTCACCAAATCAAAGCGTTGCGCATCGGCGATCATGATATCCGGCCGATTCTTTTTAAACCATTCATAGTCGGGCATATCGCAGTTCAAAATCATCGCGTCGAAAATCATTTTAACGTTGAAGCCATAGTCCAAAAGCGCTTTTGCTAAAGAAAAGGGCATTCTGGTCGAAGAGGAATCGACCACGATGGGTAGATTGGCGAGATGCTGGCGCGTCTTTTCGATTTTCTCCCTTGTCTGGGCCAGGTATCCGCTCAGATCGGGCTTGTCCACTCCCAAAACAGCAGCAATATCGTGATAGACTTGGACAATTTCAGCAAGTTTATAAGAACTTGGCGCAAACAAAAACGGGATACCCAGCGCTTCCAGCATCTGTTCGGCGGCAATCTGGGCCATCGGCGTAACGACAAGGTTTAAGCGGCTCTCCGCCATAGACAGAAACTCGTCAAAGGTTTGGCAGTCCTGAATCTGCCTCACCCTCATTCCCAGTCCAGGTAAAATCTCCAGAATCTCGCACTCCCGGACCAGCGGCGCAATATTGCCGACAAGATTTACTGCATTGTCCTTTTTCCCAGTTCTGTCCAAAAGGCCATAGTTTTTGTTCTGGATATTGACCATGGGCGGCAATTTTCCGTCCATGGCAATGGGATTGATATGGCAAACCGTAAATTTCTGATCGGGAAACCTGTGGGTCAGCAACGATAGCAGTGCGTCATGGTCCGTTCCCAAAAGGTCATCGATACAGGTCACATCAATCATAATGACTCTTGGCCTTGTCGCCAAAGTGTTCAGCAGTTCCTCAACCGCATCAGGGATCAGATCCTCATAGCAACCCGAAACAACATCGTCTTCGGAAATAAATAAATGAGAAAGATTTTGCTTGTTGTTATCGCGATAGGCCATGATGGAAAAGCGCCGTCCGCAGGCCGAAGGAGCGACATGGAGCCGATGGCTTTCGGGTATGTGGACTCGCTTGTGCATACGCCGCGGATTAAAGTAGTGCAGTGTACTTTCAAAAACCGTGGTGTTATACATGCGGGCACACCTCCAGCACTTTCTCAGCCAGCTGCTTATAGCAGTGGGCCATTTCAGAATCCGAGAAAGCTTCCACCACGGTTTGATCCAGGAGCTCCGCCTTTTGAATAATGCCGTCACGGGGCACAACCCCGATGATCGGACCGTTGGTTTCCTGGGCCAGCTTGGACACCAGTTCGTATTCATTTTCAATATCGCGTGAATTTAAGATAAGGCCGCCGTATTTGGCGTAGCCCCGTTTGCCGAAATTTTGAATGGCGGAGACGATGTTGGAAGCGGCGTACATGGACATCATCTCTCCGGAAGTCACAATCAGCACATGATCGGCGTAACCGCCGCGGATCGGCATGGCAAAACCTCCGCACACCACATCCCCTAAAACATCGTAAAAGACAATGTCCGGTTTGAATAGTTCATAAGCTCCTAATTCCTGCAGTTTTTCAAAGGCGGTGATTATCCCCCGACCGGCGCAGCCGATGCCGGGCGTAGGCCCTCCGGCTTCCACACACAAGACGCCATTATACCCTTCAAAAACGATATCCTTGAGCGCTACTTCTTTGCCGTGTTTCTTGATTTGTTCCAGCACGGTAGGAACTTTGACTCCGCGCATCAGCTCTTTAGTGGAATCGGACTTTGGATCGCAGCCGATCTGCATAACCTTATAGCCTTTCTTGCTCAAAGCCGCTGACAAATTAGAGGTAGTCGTAGATTTCCCAATCCCGCCTTTACCATAAATTGCAATTTTTTTCATAGTTTTGCCCTTTCCCAATGTGAAAATTTAAATTTTCGTACTAACACATTGCGTTTTTTTCCAGCTGTAATATAATAAAAACAGTTTTATATCGATTAAAATTATAGCAAACTGAAATAAGGATGTATGTTGTTAATACAACGTGAAAGAAAAAATGGATATAATCGCCTGTTGTCTAAAAACCGAATTGTTTAGAGGCTTTTCAGCCGACGAGCTGCAGGAACTACTACCCACTATTCAGGCTGGTATTCGAAAATATCACAAAGGAGAGGCCTTTGTGCGAGCCGGAGCTCCTGTAACTTCTGTAGGTCTGTTGTTCTCTGGTGGAATGACGACCCTTAAGAAGGATAGCTCGGGCAATTTCAACTTGATTAAGTATTCCTCTCCCGGTGATCTTTTTTTCGCCTATTTTTCGTTTCAGTCAAGTCCGGTTACCGTTGTCAGCACGGCGGAATCGGTCGTTTTATCGTTTCCTGTTTACCGCATTATGTCTAAAAACGCCAGTCTTACCGATAACCAAAGCGCACGTTTGCTGGGCAATATCCTACAGCTCACTTCGGAGGAAAGTTTGCTCTATCTCCAAAAAGTCGAAACTCTTTCCTACCGCAGCGTGCGCAACCGGATCTGCAACTACCTCTACCAAATGTCCGTAAAACACAGCAACCAGTCGTTTTCTGTTCCGTTCAATCGTGAGCAGATGGCTCAATATCTCTGCGTAGACCGTAGCGTTTTGTCTAAAGAATTGGGGAAGATGCGCAAGGAAGGACTCATTCAATTTGAGAGAAACCACTTTGAAATTCTTAATGATCTCTTTTCGAAATTCGTCTTTCCGCTTCGGAAAATTTAACACTTAAAGAGTTATCCTTCAAAACATCCCCGGTGATAAATGAGAACATTTATCACCGGGGATGTTTTTTGTATGAAAAGAATTATATTGCCATTGTATTAGGACCTGTCATATAATCGAGTTAGGTTTAGTTAGTTGTAGTTAGTTACAGTTAATGAATAGATATCCGAATTAAGGGAATTTTCCTATGACAATGGATATTAGCTGACGCTGCTAACCTAGCGATATACAATAGCTCGCTAAAAACAGATCATTCTTACTTTAAAATTTAGAAAAATTGAATAATTGATCTCCGAGCCAGAATGACCTAAAGAGTAAATCTATGGCCGCTGGACAGGACCAATGGTCCTCAGGGTGTACCCGGAAACGGATATGCCTTCACTATTGAAAAGGAGGTGGCTAAGTCAGCTAGGCTTTTGTTTGGCATGGCTCCACTTTCTATGGGTGGAGTTATTTTTTATGCTAAATTTAAAAACTGAATTTTCATACAATCAAATATCTAGGATCATAATTTTCGAGGAGGTAGTAGTCATGAAAAAAATTGCAGACATCCAAATCCCGGAGAAACTTGAGGTCATCGAAAACCTGATGAAATCCTATAAATCCTTCCAGGTAGTGAGAACGGCTATTGATTCGGGCTTGTTTGATTGGTTAGAGAAAACGGGAGGGAGTACGAGAGAAGAACTATCCCTGGGGGTCAAGCTGCACGGCCTTTTCATGAAGGGCTATTTAGAGTCACTTGTTGAACTGGGCTTTCTGGTGCAATCCGGCAATCAATACACTAATTCTAGTATGGCGAGCAGCTTATTAACCCGTAATAAGGAGACTTATCAAGGCGAGTGGTTAAGTTTAACGGCCCGTTCCAACTGGAACGATCTGCTTTCTCTTTTTCGGTCTGAAGATCCGGTTGCGGAATTGTATCACGACAACGATTTCCCCGAATACATCCAGGGCTTAGCCAAACGTCCGTTGACAGGTGAACTTCAGGCGGTCACGCGCCAAGTGCTAAGTTGGACTGGGTTCAATCAAGCTCAAAAAATCCTGGATATCGGCGGTTCTTTCGGATTGTTCACGCTTGCCCTGTGTCAAGAAAATCCGCACTTAGAAGGCTTAATCATTGAGGAACCGCTCCGGATCTCCCATACGGCTAGGCTAATTATGGATCAGGGCTTGGAAGACAGAGTGAAAGTCCAAGAGAGTAATAATTTACTGGAAATTAATCTGAAGCCCGATTTCGATGTGATTCTTATGGTCCACCAGCTCTATGCTTATCGCAAACAGCTATCGCCCATGTTCGCGAAAATGTCCAGTCTCCTCAAGCCCTGCGGATTATTGGTATCGAACCATTGGTTTTGTGGTCCGGGTTGCGAAGTTGAAGCGGGTGGGATTGACGAACTGGACAAGGCCATTCACAGCCAGGGGCACCCCATTTGTCATGTCGAGCAGTTCGGCCGATTCTTCACTGAATCAGGAGTCAAGCTGCTAAGTAGGGCTGACGTGCCCAGTCCTTACGGTGTATCCAAGCTGCACCTGGGGCAGAAAGAATGTCTTCAGTAATGAAGAAATTCCTCCTTATTCTACTTCTAATCGCCGCATTTTTATTTTCATTTGCTATCGGACGTTATGCTATTTCACTCCCTCAGCTCTGGTCAATCCTTTATGGGCATTATTTTGGCAGCGGAGCAGAAACAAATCTGGAAACCGTCGTCTTTAACATCCGATTACCGCGCATTTTTGCGGCAATGCTGGTCGGAGCAGCGCTTTCAACGGCGGGTGCTGCCTATCAGGGTATGTTCAAGAATCCTTTGGTATCTCCGGATATCCTGGGTGCCTCGGCCGGGGCAGGCTTTGGTGCCTGCCTGGCCATCTATTATTCACAATCCGGGTTTGTCATCCAGCTTTCGGCCTTTCTTTTCGGGTTTGTTGCGGTACTTTTGGCTTATCTGATCAATATCAAACTTGACTATGACCCGACGGTCGGGTTGGTGCTGAGTGGGATTCTGATCAGTACTCTTTTTTCATCAGGTACGGGTGCTCTGAAGTATTTTGCCGATGCCAATGATAAACTTCCGGCCATTACCTTCTGGCTGATGGGCAGCCTGTCCTCTGTAGATAAAGGCGATCTCTTCAGCGCCCTGATTCCCATCACGCTGGGCTTTATCCCCCTTTTTCTGGTGCGCTGGAGATTAAATGTGCTGGCTTTCGGAGAGGATGAAGCCCGGACGCTGGGAATTAACACCAATCGGCTAAGGTTAATCGTGGTCCTCAGTTCGACGTTAGTAACCGCCGCCTCCGTTTCCATCTCCGGCATGGTTGGCTGGATTGGTTTGGTGATTCCTCATCTGGCCCGGGCCATTGTTGGTCCTAACTATAGAACACTTTTGCCCGTCACATTTATTCTCGGAGCAATTTATTTACTGCTTGTCGATGACCTGGCCCGTTGCCTTGGCTCAGTCGAAGTCCCCCTGGGTATTCTCACCTCCTTGATCGGGGTACCTTTCTTTATCCTGATCTTTAAAAACAATGTCAGGGGATGGAAATAGTGTTGGAGATTAAAAATGTTTCTTATAGCTATGGTAAGAGCGAAATACTGCATGAGATCTCCTTCAAGGTTGAAAAAGGGGAACTGATGTGTGTGTTGGGTCCCAATGGCTGTGGTAAAACGACTCTGCTTAAAAATATCCTCGGACTGTTAACTCCTTCTGCCGGATCTGTCCTGATCGATGGCGACGAGGTGCAAAAATTATCCCAGAAAAAATTGGCGCAAGTGATGGGTTATATTCCGCAGGCTCATACCCCCCCTTTTCCGTTTAAGGTTTTCGATGTTGTCCTCATGGGGAGAACCGCTTATTTATCCAGCCTTGCCATACCCAATAAAAAGGACGAGGAAATTGCCCAGGAAGCTTTGGCAAAACTGAATATAACCCATTTAAAAGACAGTATTTACACCAAGATCAGCGGCGGAGAAAGACAACTGGTTCTGATTGCCCGGGCTTTGGCTCAGCAGCCGAAAATCCTGATTATGGACGAACCAACCTCCAGCCTCGATTTTGGCAAACAAACTATCGTGCTTGAACATGTGCGGCTTCTTGCTCGGAAAGGGATCAGCATCCTGATGGTTACCCATGATCCCGGTCATGCACTCTTTTGTGCGGATAAAGTGGTGACTCTGAAAAAAGGACGCTTGCTAGAGCTTGGAATCCCTCAAGACGTAATTTCCGAGGATTCAATGAGAGCTATGTACAATACGGAGGTGAAAATCGATCGAATGCAGCTGCCGGATGGGAGAATAATTTGCGTTTGTGTTGCTGTACCCAAACCCACAGGTATTTAGAGCAATTCCTAAAGAAAGGCTGATTCTAACGTTGACGTTGACTTTGACACTGACTCACCGGCATTCAGCCGGTAATCTGATTCCCTGGAATTTTTTATTGGAGGAGTGGATGAAATGATAAGGACCGGAAAATTTAAAATTGCTTCCCTCTTAATTCTTCTCGTCGTAATTTGTTCTCTGTTTACAGGATGTGCCGCTAAGAACCCCTCACCGCCCCAGCCAACGACCCAAACCATTACCGATCAGGCCGGAAGGTCAGTTACTATTCCCGCTCAAATTAATAAATGCTATTACACAAGCCCTTTAGGCCTGATTATGGTCTACTCTCTTGCTCCGGACAAGATGGCCGGATGGTCTATGCAGTTAACCGATAAAGAAAAGAAGTACATACCTGCGAAGTACACCTCTCTGCCTTTCCTGGGAGGGGTGCAGATGAACAGTAAGATTAACACCGAAGAACTGCTCAAGGCCAAACCGGATGTCATATTCTCGGTTGGACCCGATCCCCTTACCGCCGCCTCAAAAAGTGACGCCGACAAACTCCAGCAGCAGCTCAACATTCCGGTCATTGTTGTCGATGGAGATATCAATAGTACGGAAAAGGCTTATACCTTTATCGGACATCTTCTGGGCGTTGAAGCTAAGGCCAAAGAACTCGCGGCTTATTGCAGCAAGACGATGCAAGAGGTTACGGCAGTAACCCAAGCAATACCTGAACAGAATCGAGTAAAAGTCTACTATGCCGAAGGTCCCAAAGGACTTGCCACAGAGCCCAAGGGCTCCAGCCATTCCTTGGTTTTGGACTTGGTCAATGGCAATAACGTAGCTCAAGTTGATGCCAAAGGTGGCAGCGGCATGAGCAATGTCTCGATGGAACAGGTTCTCAAGTGGAATCCGGATGTGATTTTGACCTGGAGTATGGACAGCGGCGGTGCATATGATTTTATTCGAACGAGTCCGGATTGGAAAAACATTACTGCGGTCAAGAACAACAAAGTATTTCAAATCCCGAGTTACCCGTTCAACTGGTTCGACCGTCCGCCTTCAGTCAATCGGTTCCTGGGTTTGAAATGGTTGGCGGCTACCTTGTATCCGGATGCCTATAAGGTGGATATGGTTAAGGAAGTAAAGACCTTTTATTCGTTATTTTATCATGCCGATCTCTCGGATGATGACGCCAAGCAGCTCTTAGCCCAGTGAAAAAACAGCAGCTCTAGTAACAATAATCCGGGGAAAAACTATTTAAGGAGATTAAAAATGAAAAACAAGAGAATTATTACACTTAGTTTAGTTATCGTTATGGCAGCACTGCTCCTCTTTGGATGCTCTTCAACAAAAACATCCTCATCGCCTCCTGCAACAGGTGCATCCGCATCTCCTTCAGCAGCATCTGCAGCCGCATCATCCGCTTCAAATGTTACGACGGTAACAGATTTCGCCGGCACAACTTTTTCAGCGGCTAAACCGGTGAAGACCGTAATGGGTCTTCATCCGATATTCACAATGCTGGCTCTTCGGCTTGCTCCGGCTAAGGTCGTCAGCGTCGATAAAGTTTTCACAACATCCTACTTAGTTAAAGGCAGCCTAACGGACTTGCTCACTAACCTCGGCCTTGATCAGATCAAAGCGTTGCCGGTGACCAATACTTCTATTATGCAGCCCGTTGACCCGGAGCAGGTACTCAACCTTAATCCCGACGTTGTCGTCACGCTTAACAAGGACATTAACGTCGCGAAGCTGAAGGATGAGA
The DNA here is from genome assembly GCA_031292055.1 of Desulfosporosinus sp. Classification (GTDB taxonomy): domain Bacteria; phylum Bacillota; class Desulfitobacteriia; order Desulfitobacteriales; family Desulfitobacteriaceae; genus Desulfosporosinus. Next base: position 11,381 of record JARLHV010000040.1, on the reverse strand, counting down.
CGAAAAAACCGTTTGTCATAGTGTCCAAGAATACATTGCAGGATTATTCCAAGTCTATGCGCATTATGGGTGTTGTGCTGGGCAATACAACAGAAGCTAACCAGATGGCGGATTATTGGGATAACATAATCTCTTCCATCTCCGCAAAAACCGATCCGATTGCTGCAGCGAATCGTCTGAATGTTTACCACTGTGCCAGCGGAAGCATCTACGCCACAGTCGGTAAAGACACGATCATGGCTTCAATTGTCAGAATTGCCGGCGGTAATAACCTGGGCGATCAAATCTCGAATACCTCCAACAGTGTCAATGAAACTATTACAGTTTCCATGGATCAGATCTTGAAGTGGAACCCCGATGTCGTTGTAGCCAATAATTCTAAGCAGTACCAAGAAATCATGAGTTCTCCGGAGTGGAAGGCGGTCAACGCAGTTAAAAACGGCAGGGTTTATTGCCAACTCAAATACGGAAAGATCGACGGGCTTACGACAATTCCCGGTCTTATCTGGTATAACGCTATTTTGACGGCACCCGGCGACTCGTCGGCAATGGAGTCCTATTATAAAGAAGCACCGAAATACTACCAGCTTTTCTTTAAGTACAACATTACCAAGGATGACCTTAACCTAAAACAATAAGAGTTCACAATGAGGAGGAATTTAGTCATGACCAATGAATTGATATCCATTCTGGAAAAAAGCAAAACCGAACCGATCAACCGCGAGGAAGCACTTTATATACTTCAGAACACAGAAGACGAGCAATCCGCCGCAAAATTGTTTGAAGCAGCTGTCTACGTCCGCGCCCATGAATTGGGAAACACGTTTAAGCTTGTCGGTGGAATTGCCAGCGTCCTGCCGTGTAATCTGAAACCGAACTGCATCTACTGCCCATATTGGCGCGACAGCGCAAAGAAACAACTGTCGACTGAAGAGATTGTAAAAGCTGTGGGCTATATCAGGTCGCACGGCATTAAGGATTTTCATCTCAGCGGTGGAACAACCCTGGGCAGTGAAGGGCAGGACGTGCTGTCGATCGTCGAAGCAATCCGCAAGGCAGGCTTTGACGACGTGGAGATTGATGTCAACTGCGGCGCGGCTATGTCTCTCGAAACATTAAAAAAACTGAAACCACTGGGTGTCAAGAAAGTAGGCGCAGTCTTTGAAACGCTCAATCCTGAGGTCTTTAGAAAAATGAAACCCGGTGATTCACTGGAGGCCAAGAAAAAGTTTGCAGGGCTGATCGGTGAGGCCGGCTTGGGATTGGGCACAGGCATTTTGGCGGGTCTCAGCCCCGAAGAAACAAAATACCAGGACTATGTCGACTTTTTGTTTGAGGTCAAGGGTTATCCACACTTAGTAAGTCTCTATGTCAGCAAGTTCTATCCCTTTGACACAACCATACTGAGAGATCAACCGGCCTGTCCGGATGAAGAGGCGAGCCGGGTTATTGCCTTGACGCGCTTAGTGCTCAGGACAATCAATATCACCGGCGCACAGGGCTGGACAAAATCAAAACTGGTTTCTCCCTTTGAGGCAGGTGCCGGTAACACGGTAGGGGCTATCCATATTACCCGCACGCCGGACTATTTTGATGTTGCTAAGCGGGGATCTGATTTTACTTATTTGGATAATCTGGAATACCGGAATTCGATTGATAAAATTAAACAGTTTTATGAAACGAAAGGCATTCAGCTGACCACCTAATTTGCATCCCTGCTGTTTTCGGCGGGACATACCGGTTAAGTCCTTCCAAGGCAATGACAAGATTTAACCGGAATGTCCCTTGCCGTCAATATGGAGTTCAATGATGCTCCTGCTTGGTGGGGTATGGCAATGTCTTTGGAGGATATTTAGATATGGATACACATAAAATGCATCAGGACCAGCTTTGTACCGAAGATAGGAAGAAGTTTATTGCTAACAGGACAGGCGTTTTATATGCCGTTTTAAGCGTTCTATTCGTCGTCATCTTCTTGTACTCGGTGACGTTGGGACGTTTCTCTCTTTCCTTCCCTGAGCTTTTTAATATGTTTTGGCGAAAAATATTTCACCTGCCCCAGACATGGACTGATGCGGCAGAAATTGCCTTATTCAATATCCGCCTACCGAGAATTGTTGCCGCGATCCTGGTTGGCGGCGGACTATCCGCCGCAGGGGCCGTATTTCAGGGTTTGTTCAAAAACCCCATGGTGTCACCGGATCTGCTCGGTGCGTCAACCGGAGCGGGCTTCGGTGCCTGCGTGGCAATTTCTTTATCCTTTAGTACCTTTGGGATTCAGGTTTCGGCTTTTATCTGCGGAATTAGCGCGGTTCTGTTGGCTTACGGCATAGCGAAAGTTGTCAGCCGTGTCGAGATGACCTTTACCTTAATCTTAACAGGCATGGTCATCTCGACAATGTTTTCCTCCTTTATTTCCATGTTGAAATTCGTCGCTGATCCCAACAACAAGCTGCCCGCAATTACATTTTGGCTCATGGGCGGTTTAACAGGCGTTAACCTTGAACAAGTCATCGCTTTAATTATTCCTCTGGGGGTTGCGATTGTACCTATTCTGCTTTTGCGCTATCAGCTGAATATCATAGCATTTGGTGATCAGGAAGCAAAAACGTTGGGTGTCAACGTCAGATTTGTCCGGATGCTGCTGATCGTCTGCTCAACGCTTTTGACCGCCGGAACCGTGGCCATCGCAGGCATGGTCGGCTGGGTCGGCTTAATTATCCCTCATATTGCCAGGCTTCTTGTCGGTCCCAATTATAAACATCTTCTTCCTTTGTCCATTCTGATCGGAGGTATCTTCATGATGATGGTTGATGATTTGGCACGCGGGTTATTTACGATTGAAATACCTCTCGGGATTCTTACCTCGCTCATCGGCGGCCCGTTTTTCATCTATTTACTTTTCAAAGGCAGAAGGTCATATGAATGAGGCTTGAAATTACTAATCTTACCTGCGGATATCGGAACAAAATCATCAACGACAATATCTCTTTCGCGCTTGAATCCGGAGATATCATCTGCCTGCTCGGGCCAAACGGCGTTGGCAAAACGACGCTTTTTAAGGGTTTACTGGGTCTTGTTGACGTCGTATCGGGCAGCGTTCGCGTGGACGGTGAAAATATCAGGGCTTGGAGTAACAAGCGTTTGGCAAAAACAATTGCCTATGTCCCTCAAGCGCATACGCCGCCTTTCGCCTTTTCGGTGCTGGATGTTGTCATTATGGGCCGGAATGCGCACATGGGTTCTTTTTCCAAGCCAACTCGTGAGGATATAAACATAGCAGACGAAACTTTGGCAAAACTAGGCATCACGTCTTTGAGGAACAGCATTTATACTGAAATCAGTGGCGGGGAAAGGCAAATGGTCTTAATTGCCCGCGCCCTTACTCAACAGCCTGCTTTTCTGATCATGGACGAGCCCACAGCTAATCTTGATTATGGGAATCAAGCGCGGGTACTAAGCCAGATCAAGGAATTGGCTGCTTCCGGACTAGGGATTATCATGACTTCGCACAGTCCCGACCATGCCTTCCTATGCAGTACGAAGGTAGCCTTGTTCCTGAAAGACAGGTCCCTGCTTATTGGCTCTGCGCTGGAGATCGTCACGGAAAAGAACCTTCAGCAGGCTTACGGCATTGAAATCAAGATCATTACCGGTCGCCTCTCTAACGGCCGGGAAATACAGCTATGTACACCTGCAATTTGAGAAGGTTCTGGTGCAAATAAGAACTGAATTATGCCCATTATGAACTATGAGCTCAAAGACAGCGCTTGGAATATCATTGTCAATAATGCAGCCGGTGCCAAGACACTGCCGTTGCAATAAGTTGGGGAAGGTGGCCGATATTTTGAATTTGCATGAAGTTCTTGAGAATGCCCTACAGCGCCCCGTGACCCGGGAAGAGGCCCTGTTTCTGTTTAAAAATACCGAGACGGAAGGAGACAGGAACAGCCTCTATGCCGTAGCCAGGGCTGTGCGAAAAGCGGAAACAGGGGATGTCTTCCATTTTACAGGCGGGATCGCCAGCGTTTTACCCTGCCGACTCCGCCCCCTCTGCAATTACTGTCCTTACTGGAGGAAAAAGGATCAGAACCCGCTGCCGGTGGAAGCCATTGTGGCGGGAGCCCGATATTTCCACCGGGAAGGTGTGCAAGAATTTCACCTCAGCGGCGGGACGACTTTGGGCAGCGATGGTAAAGAAGTTCTGGATATTGTCCGGAAGATTCATGAGGCAGGCCTGCAGGATATGAAAATCATGGTCAACTGCGGTGCGGCCATGAGTGTGGATTCCATGAAACAGTTGAAAGAATGGGGCGTCGGCAGCATTGGTGCAGTATTTGAAATTACCAATCCGGAAGTTTTCCGGAAGGTGAAACCGGGGGATGATCTGGCCAAGAAGATTCAGTTTGCCTGGGATATCCAAAAGGCGGGATTGGCGCTGAGCTCGGGGATCATGGCCGGATTAGGGCCCGAGGAGACCCGCTATGAAGATTACGTTAACACATTATTTGATATCGCTCAGTTCCCGCACTTGTCCAGCATTTATATTTCTAAATTTACTCCAGACCCGGCGATCCCAATGCATGACTGGAAAGCTTGTTCTGTAGAGGAAGCGGCACGACTGGTGGCCATGGCCCGCCTTGTCTACCGTTCGATCAATATAACTACGGCAGCGGGCTGGACGGAAGAGGAGCGGATTCAAGGGATTCTGGCCGGAGCCGGCAACGCTCTGTTTTCCTTGGCAGTAAACCTCAAAGTGGATTACTGGCAAGGCAGACAGCAAGAAGCAACCTTCAGCGAGGATAATATCGAATACCGCGACACCAGGCCGGATAAGCGGGCTATGGCTGAGCAGTGCGGAATTACAATCTCTTATCAAGCAAAAAAGTATGATCTGAACAGGATTCTGTACTCGGAGGAAATCATTAAAGCACAGTCGGCAGAGGGTGCGAAGAAGTAATAACCTATGGTGGCTAAAGGTCTGGATAACTAAGAACTAATTTTGGAGGTGCTTTAATGAGCAATAAGAATTTCAGAAATATCGGCGCACTGGTTGTTATAGCGCTATTGATATTAACGACAGCGCTTATCGGATGCGCGACAAAACAAACAACAACGGCAACTTCATCTTTACCGACGACGTATACTGTCACGGATATGCTGGGGCGCACCGTTGTAGTTCCTTCCAACATCCAAAGGGTTATAACGTTTAATGCAGTGCCCCCTCTAAACAGCTTTATCATGGCCATGGGAAAAGGAAATACGATTATCAATGGCATACCAGCCTCAATGGCTAAGATGCCGCAAGCTAAATACCAAACGATCTTAGCTCCGCAAATTGCCAATGGACCGGACTTGGGCAGTACCCCTAATGTTGAACAGATCTTAACCTTGAAGCCTGATGTCGTGATCACCAGTGAGCAGGCGACCGTGACTGCTCTGCAAAATACCAGTATACCGGTTATATGTTTGAAAAGCGCGTTAAGCAAAGAGGATGTTGAAACCACTATGAATATCTTAGGCCAAGTATTCGGTACTCTGGATAAAGCCAAAGAGTATAATCAATATTTTGATGCGAAGTTAGCCTGGCTCAATAAATCTATTGCTTCTATACCAATGAATAAGCGGCCTAAAGTTTTGAATATGTGGGCACAAATTATGGCGGGATTCAATGCTAGTTGGTGGATTGAGCCCGCCGGTGGCATAGATGCTTTCGATCCGAAGGGTATGAGTGGCGGATACGGAGGGGTAACGGTAAGATACCAGATTAGCACTGAAAAATTATTGTTATGGAATCCAGATATCATTATTGTCCGGGATGCCAGTGATATCCCATCTCTAGAGAAAAATACTCAGCTTAATAATCTGAACGCAGTTAAGAATAAGCGAGTCTATGTAGCACCGGCAGGAACCTTCACTTGGAATGGAGCCGTGGAGACCCCCCTTATGTCAGAGTGGGCGGCCACCAAGTTCTATCCGGATCTATTCAAGCAATCGGATTTAATCAAGGACATAGAAAGTTTTTATAAGCAGTTCCTGGGGTATCAGCTTACAGACCAACAAGCAGAAGAGATGACCAAGGGTCTGCAGTAGTACAAGGAGGATTCTTAAGGTGAAAAATAACAACGAAAACAGAAATGGATTGGCGGAATCGCAGACAGAAAGAAATTTACGAAAGGTATATTTCGTTGTAATCTTGTTACCTATTTTAGCGTTTATTTTTTCCTTCCCTTTAGGTCGATATCCCATTTCGATACCTGATCTATTATCAGCTTTGGCGGGAAAAATTGTTCCTTTTGTTCATGGTCCTGAGGGTGTTATAAATACGGTTATCTTTCAAGTGAGGTTGCCTAGAATTATAGCAGCTATGTTAGTGGGGGCTGCGTTGTCAATAGCGGGGGCTGCTTATCAAGGAATGTTCAAAAATCCTTTGGTATCGCCAGATATTTTAGGCGCATCCTCCGGAGCAGGATTGGGAGCTGCTCTGGCCATTTTTTTCTCGCTGAACGTTGTAGGTATTCAGGTATCCGCCTTTGTCTTTAGCCTCTTGGCCGTTATAGCGGTGTATTTTCTTAGCAATAAAATAAAGCGCGATCCGACCTTAGCCTTAGTACTGACTGGAATTTTAGTAGGCACGTTATGTTCATCCTTTACGTCTCTTCTGAAATACATGGCGGATCCGTATGATAAATTGCCAGCCATAACCTTCTGGTTGATGGGCAGTTTGGCAACGGTTTCGCCAAAGAATGTGATTTCTTCGTTTGTCATTATGTTAGCGGGAGGAGTACCTCTTTATTTACTGCGCTGGCGTCTCAACGTCTTGTCCTTGGGAGAAGAAGAGGGCAAGACATTGGGGTTGGAAACCGGAAAGCTCAGACTGGCCGTAATTATTTGTGCTTCACTGCTCACGGCAGGGGCAGTATCGATCAGCGGGTTGATTGGGTGGGTTGGATTGATTGTACCTCACTTGGCCCGGATGCTGGTTGGTCCAAATTATAAGGTGCTTTTACCAGTGTCAATCGCGATAGGGAGCGTTTATATGCTGCTCGTCGATGATCTGGCCAGATGCCTAACTTCTGCTGAAATTCCCTTGGGAATACTCACGTCCATCATCGGGGCTCCGTTCTTTTTCGCCATCCTCTTGCGTGGAAAGAAGGGACTGGTATGAGGTTTGAACTTAAAGGCCTCAAATGCGGCTATAGCAACCAGGCTGTCCTTAAGGGTATATCGTTTACGATGGAACCGGGAGAGGTCTTATGCGTTTTGGGACCTAACGGGACGGGTAAAACGACGCTGTTTAAAACCATTCTTGGTCTGATAAAGCCCCTCGAAGGCGAAATATTATTTAATGGAGAGAACTCCATTCATTGGCCACGCTCTAAAATGGCCCAAATGATTGGGTACATACCACAAGCTCACAACACCTCGTTCCCCTTCGGGGTCATGGATATGATTCTAATGGGTCGAACTGCTCACTTGGGGAACTTTTCCTCCCCGACTAAAAAAGATAGGAGAATTGCAGAACAAGCTATTGATACTTTGGATATTTCCTACTTAGCAAATCGTATTTTTACAGAACTTAGTGGAGGGGAGAAGCAACTCGTGCTTATTGCCCGTGCTTTAGCCCAAGAACCCAAGATTTTGGTTATGGACGAACCAACTTCAGCCTTGGATTTTGGCAATCAATTAAAAGTATTAAGTCAGGTCAGGCAGTTAGCACACCAAGGGTTGACGATCATCATGGCTTCCCACGTTCCTGACCATGCTTTCTTCTATGCTACAAAAGTAATGCTTTTAAGCCAAGGTGGATTGTTTGGACTGGGAAAAGCTAATGAGATTATTACTGAAGAAAAATTAAGAGAGCTCTATGGTGTGAACGTTAAGATCATTCAGACAGGCATCAAATCGGATTACGATGACGATAGTGAATTGAGGATGTGTGTGCCTTTGCAAAATAAGAAAGGCTGGGGGTTAAAGTGATTAGCTTGCGATTTATTGCCAAAAGCCAGTTTATCTGATGTGAGGTGCAAGTTCAACAAATTATCGAGCATTTATATAGTAGTAAAGTTTAACCTTGATTCCCGTGAAAAATTATACCTACAAATTGAATTGCGAATCATTATTTTTGTGACTATTCAGGTACTCAGTTAATCAACCACAGATTACACAGATTAACATAGATTTAAAAAATACATTTTTAGCTCTAAAATATCAATCGCTTGTAACGCAATTGATATTCGCCATTTTTCTATACTTAATTCTTCTAAATCTGTGATATCTGTGTTAATCTGTGGTTTCTCTTATCGTTCTTTTCATGTGTAATCTGTGGTTCCCCGTTCAGAATTCCCCAAGGCGTATTTACAGCGTTTTTCCTTGTAGGTATAAAAAAATGCGAGATTTTAGGGTTTAAGTGTTATAAGAATCTTAAACTAATTGGAGGGGTTACGAATGAATAGAGGGTTTGATAAGCCCAGAGCTAACGAGGAGTCCAGGAATAATTTGGAGGCAGATTATCAGCTGGGAATGGACATTATTTCTGGTCGGGCAGAAGATAAAGATTTACCTGAAGCAGTTACTTTGTTCCGTGAGGCAGCTCTTCAAGGGCATCCAGGTGCCCAATATGAACTTGGAGTTTCCTATTGTCAAGGTCGCGGTATCAAGCAAAATAGTGAGAATGCCGTGCAATGGTTTACCCGCTCCGCCGAAAATGGATACCCCAAAGCCCTGCACAATCTTGGTGTTCGGCATTCACTTGGAAAAGGCGTTGCTAAAGATGCTTTCCGGGCAGTGAGTCTTTTTCTTCAAGCAGCCAGTCAAGGTCATGCGCTCTCCCAATTTAAATTGGCAGTGATGTATAAATTAGGCTGGGGGGTTCAGCAGAAGGATGAAGAAGCGGATAAGTGGTTTAGTTTAGCGGGTGATACCGGGAGGAATGAAGCAATGTTTCCCCTTTCTGGAATTGCCGAGCAGGAAAATGATCGGACAAGATGGCTTAAGGAAGCAATGAGGCAAGGATATACCGGAAATGAATTTAAAAATCGAGAGGAATCTAATTTATTAGACTTCAATCCAGGAGCTATTTTGCGGGAAACGCATGAACATATTCAGTCCATTTTGGGCGAGGAAATCAACAAAATTACTTTGGAACGAGTAGTTGTTGGGTTGTTTTTCACCGGAGTTAAGCTCAGCAATGGCATAGGCGGTATTTGTTTTACACCCATTAAGACGATTCCGGAAGCAGTTTGCTGCCCGAGCTCCGCTAGGGCTATGCCGAACTCTGGACGACTAAAAGGAACATCTGTCTTGGAGCTACTTCAAGAATTATACAAAAGTAACTCTTTGCGCAAAGCGATCAGTATCGCGGTGCTTAACGCCCTTTCCGAAACATGTTGGCAAAAATTCCCGCCGCAGAGCTATGAAGTTCAGAGCGGCATCGATGCTCTGGAGGTCGTGGAAATCCCTGAAGAAGCCTACGTCGTCGTAGTCGGCGCCCTCGCTCCTTTTCTAAAGAAACTGATCAAGCGGGGTAAACCTTTCACCATTCTGGAAATGGACCCCTCAACGCTAAAACCTAACGAGATGCCTTTTTATGTACACGGCAGTCGAGCGGTGGAGATTGTCCCCCAGGCAGATGTATTAGTGATAACGGGCACGACTCTAATCAATGATACTTTAGATGACTTACTACGGTCGGCAAAACCTGAGGCGCATATTGTCGTTGTCGGACCGACAGCAAGCCTCTTGCCCGATGCTTTTTTTAAGCGCGGAGTTGATATTCTGGGCGGCATTTCAGTGACAAAGCCCGATGAATTGTTAGACCTGCTGGCTGAGGCTGGTTCAGGTTATCACTTTTTTGGCAAATCAGCGGACCGAACGGTGATTAGAAAATGTGGTTTAAAGGAGTCATGGGTATGATCATTTCAAATACGGATCTACAAAGGGCTTATGCCATGATACGTGAAATGTACCGCGATAAGGACATAGTCCCGGGAACCCTGAGGAAAATCGGATTTAGGAATAAATGGAATTATGTGCTCGCTGAGCATGATCAATCAGGCCTAGCGTTTAATTTTACGGGTGATCATGCTGTTTACGGTGAGGTGGATGATCTGGAGCAGTTTATAAATTTGCAGCTATATATAGGAAAGAATCTTTTTGAATTTGTTGAATATCTGCTTTTAAAACCGGAGCTGCAAATGAGGTCACTATGTTTGGCTGCTCTGAATGCGCTTTCTCATCCTCTTACAAGTTCCAGCAGTCTGAAGGAAAGAGGGATTCCTGTCTCCGAAGAGGAGAGTTATGATTTTATTAAAAGTGAGGATATTGTGACCGTGATAGGGTATGGTGGGATAGTTAACCAAATGTACGGTCGCTGCCAGGAGCTTCACGTTAATGATATGAGGCCAAAGCATGCTTTGCTGACCCTTACAGTGGGTGAAAAGATTGAATACGGCCCGGAAAAAATAATCTTCCACTCGGCGGAGGAGAACGCTGAAGTCCTTGCCAAGTCGGATGTGGTGCTGATGTCAGGGTGTACGATTGTTAACGGGACCTTTCGAGAGCTAATCAGCAAGGCTAAAAAGGCTCGGATCATCGGCATGTATGGTCCCAGTGCGCAGATAGTCCCAGATTTTCTCTTAAGTTATGGTATCAACTATATTTCTTCCCGCCGAATCATCAATCATTCCGGGATAGTAGATCAGCTTATGAATGCTATGGATTTAGGTGGAGCATTTAAAGCAGATATGAAAGCGTATTATGTCTATCTGAGGAGATAAGAGGGGGAGACAAGAAAATGAAATGTTCGATCTGTGAAAGAGGCTGTGCCATTCTGGCAGGAAATACAGGAGCTTGCGGACTTTATCAAAACCAAGGAGAAGAAATTGTTGAGCTTTTCCCCAATCAATATTTGACGGTTTGTCCTATATCTATTGAAACAATGCCTATTCTGCACTTTTACCCAAGAGGGAAATTCCTCCAAATTAGTACCACGGGTTGTAATTTTAATTGTAATGGTTGCATTTCGACGTTGATTGTTAAGGAAATGGAACCATCAAGTAAAGCTCTGCACAAATTGCTGCCTCAACAAGTGGTCGATGAGGCAGTGAAAAATGATTGTCTGGGGATTGCGTTTTTATTGAATGATCCTTTGGCATCGTTTCCAACCTTTCTTAAAGTGGCCGAACTTGCCAAAAAGCAGGGCCTATTAGTAGGCTGTTCCTCCAATGCCTACTTTACCGAATCTTCGCTGGCTAAAATCAGTGGTTATTTAGATTTTATCAACGTAGGCGTTAAAGGATTGTCCGATCGGGCTTATCAAAACTGCGGCGGCAGTACGGTTGAGCCGGTTCTGAGAAACATTAAGGCGCTCCATGAAAAGG
>JARLHV010000005.1 GCA_031292055.1 Desulfosporosinus sp. | reverse complement strand
ACACGTTTCTTGTATCAACTCTTTTAAGCGAGCTTCAATTTTCCCAACCAAGACCTTCCGACGATATTTAGGACACCAGACCACATGATACTTGCATGAGTAGACAATGTTGTTGTTAGATTTGTATTTTATATCCATACTAGTATTATGCCACACATATCTATATAATACAATCAGGACCTGGAATTGCCTTATATCCCCATAGTTGAAACTAGGGGCTTTACGGCAACATGTGGTAACTGTTACTCCAATTACATTACTATTTGAATCTAAAGCTGGACCCCCGCTATTTCCTGCTACAATAGGCGCATTTGTAAGGAGCCTTCGAATTCCTGATACCATTCTATATCCAACGACTAATCCGGGAACAATAACTCCACTATCACCAAATCTATAATTTGGAAAACCAGCAATTATTACATGATCCATTTGTTTTAAATCATCTGCACTACCAAACTCTAATTCAACATCTTCTATTCCCTCAATTCTTAAGATGGCTAAGTCAATAGCTGGGTTTCTCTTTATTATATCTACTCTATATCTTTTTGATGGGCTATCTGCCCTAAAAGCATAAGTACTATTTCCTAAAACATGATCACACGTAATAATTCCTACTCCAGATAATTGAAATGCAGTACCTTGTTTACTAGTTTCATCGCATTCAAGAATCCAAAGTGATTTAATAATTGAGTTCAGATTAAACTGTGGAGGACTTGGTATCCTCTGAGTACTCTAGTTTGATTTCTATTTAGGATTTCCTGAACTACTATATGAGCGGGAGATTACAATATAGTTCATTGATTAACCTCCGATAGCGCTTGGCTTTCCTTGTGGCAAACCCTATTAATAACCTAAATTCTTCATTATTCTGTAAAACCCTGCCAACAACTGTTTTTTTTACAATATTCTTGAAATTATACAACCATTAGCATGGACTTTCTGCTTTCTGCTTGATAGTCTTTCTTGCCTTGCATACTCTGCGAAAATCATAGTTCAACTCAGACATTTCTATATTGATTTGAGCAATAAAAGGAGCGAAAACTAAGATTTCCTTAGTTTTTGCTCCTTTTATTGGTTATCCTCTCAAATATACGAAAAAGAAAGCTATGACTGCCCCTAATTAACCCTATTTTATCAGTTTGGAGAGTTCTCTGAACAGAAGTGTACCAGCTTGCTTTATCAAATCGAAAAATACTGTTTCAGTGTTAGTAACTACTGCTCCCATAGATGACATAAGGGATAACCCATTTAGGTAATTCCCCTTGGTTCTTGAACACACCGCATCACCCACTACGAAAACCTGGTAACCATTAGCAAGTAAATCCCTTACCGTTTGAAAAACACAAACATGGGTTTCCATTCCGGTAATAATGATCTTCTTTCGTCCTAGCTCCTTTAGTGCCGAAGTCACCTCACTTGTACAGCCTGAAAAGGAAGTCTTTTCATAGGTTAACGCTCCCTCGAGATTGCTGCTTACATCTGAAACAGTCTTCCCTAGACCTTTAGGATATTGTTCTGTGACGATTATCGGAACCCCTAATTTCTTGGCCACGGAAATTAGGGTATTGGCGTTTTGAATAACTTGTTCTCCATATTTCATCGCAGGAACTAATTTGTCTTGGATATCGATTACCAATAGCACTACCTCAGCCTCGATTAGAATATATTTGTTCAACGTTAACACTCCTCTCAAATATTAATGGACTCCCTTGTAATTCATGGTTGCTTTGGCTGAGTTTGAGTAGATTCTCGCAACTTCTTATATTGTGGGAGCTATAAAGGATCTCGTATTATCGATTCACCAAATCTACTATGTGCCTTCATATTACTCTGTGCAATTTTATCTGAATTGTTAGCATAACAATACAGGCATTGATGAACACAGGTATCGTATTGACCAATGTCCTTGCTCATAATGCAACCACAAGCCGAACGCTGCCCACGATCCTTTAACTTTACATTTAGGTCTTGCACAATAGGACCTGAAGAACCGTACTCAGGAAAAAGAGTTGGTTCATCTTTCACAGATACTCCCAGAAATTTCATAAGTACTGGATCAGAAGGAAACAGTCTTTCCATAAGTTCCGCATCGATGCAATGACTGTGCATAATGCCAAACGCCGAAAGATCATATTTTTCACCACATGTCTTTATTTTAAGACCCCATTCAGTATTTAATTGTTGTAATCCTTTTGCAATTTGATCGATACTTTTTTCATCGAAGGGCTTCCATAAGACATTATTCCTTGCAAGTTTTGCTTTAACTTTTGCATAGTCCTCAATATCGGCAAAACTGATAACCAGCTGCTCAGTAAAATGATGTATTCGTGAGCCAACCTGTGCAATTTTCTCCAACAGTTTTTCAGGGCCCATACAATTCGTTAGAAGTAAAGGATCAAACCGCCAAATAACCCGTTCCTTTCCGAGAAGGTTTGACAGTCGCACGAAAGACTCAATCCGTGGATCTAGCGATGGAAGGCCTGGCTCTAGTCCTTCCGCTTCATAGTCATTGACAGTAACCATAAAATAATAATTAATATCTCGCATCTCAAGTTCAGCAAGCCTCATTATAACAGGTGCTGGATTTTTCGTCCAAAAGACAACGACTCGCGCTTCTGCCATCGATACGTACTGTGCTTTACGGTTGAATGGGTTGATCCATTTTAGATAGCCGGCTTTCAATCGTTCAAAAAACCAATCGCTATAAAAAGCTGGTATATCCGTTGCACGACTAGCAGAAATAATGATCGGTGCAACCCCCGGAACTTCTCCATGGGGTGTATCGATCATCACCTTATTCCAAGCTTTCATTCTTGAGTTCCCCCTTCTAAACTAAAAGCATCGGGGCAATCAATCGCTCCACTTGAATATGATTATATGGCAAACTTTGGTATTTATATGATTGGTGTACGCTTTAAACAATTTCAAGATCATTGTCATCAATGGGATGTCAAGTTAAAGGGCTAACTAAGAAACACTATATCCGCAGTCGATCAGCCAGACCATAGCAAGCTCATATTCACGTGCTCTTGCACCTTGCCGTATAAGACAGTATACAATATTTGCGATTTCCTTAGCAAGCTGAGCAGGAGTGGAGCTCTGCTTGGATACCCAATGAATCATTAAAGAAATCCGTAGCATTATGAACGGGAGGATTGAAATCACTCAATCTTTTTAAAAGGTCTACCATACGACTCAGCTCAGATTTTGTTACTCCAAATTCAATCTTACTTTTGATTTTATATTTAATGGGGAACGCCTCAGGGAAAAGTCCTAACGTTATCCCAGTTGGGAAGGTTTCCATAATTACGTGCTTTTTATTACATGGATCACCTGTGAGCGAAAAATCTGGCATTCTATTTCTAATAGCTCTAATAACTTCTTCTCCTCTAACGATGTCGTACTGTTTTAACTTAAAACTATTATCAGCTCTTCACTATTAACCTAAAATCCCGCATTTTTTATACCTACAAGGAGAAACACTGTAAATACGCCTTGGAGAATTCTGAACGGGGAACCACAGATTACACAGATTAAGAACGATTAGTATAGAAACACACAGACAAAGGATAAAGGGGATGGAGAATGTGGAACGGGATTCACAGACCTAGGCCATTATTGGTGCAGCAATGGAGGTACACCGGACACTTGGACCAGGGTTTCTCGAAGCGGTTTATCAGGCGGCATTAGCAATTGAGTTGGCTGAAAAAGGGATTTCGTTTCAAAAAGAAGTTTCGATTGGAATAAATTACAACAACTTTGGCTTGTCATCAATTGAGTTACAAGCGATTTGTAGTTTAGAGCCAAAATGTATTTATTCTGTGTTAATCTGTGTAATCTGTGGTT
>JARLHV010000004.1 GCA_031292055.1 Desulfosporosinus sp. | reverse complement strand
CGTTCCTCCGCAGTTTAGTTGCGAGAAATGTGGAGGGGATATGTACCCAGAGTATTATAAAGGACTTCATGGGTACGAATACAAAATATCAGATATCAGAGAACAATAAAAGGACCGAGGCCGCAGCCTCGGTTTTTCTTAAAAAAAAATCTTTCTCTGGTTATCAAATAACAGCAGAAAAAAATAATAAAAAAAAAGAATTTATCACTCTCAATCAGATGTTTTTAATATTATACCATAATTAGGAAAAGTTTTATGACATATTGTAAACTTCTTTCGAATATCGATTTGCTATGATAAAAGGTTTCAACAAGTCAAAATTATAGCCCGCAAAGTCGACATTACCGCCATTGAAAATATAATCATACTTTCGAATATTTGGTTTACTAGCCCAGGTATGGTGATGCTGTGCATCTTCGTAGATAATTAATTCCTTTGCTTCTTGCCTCGTAATTTTATGCTCGACTTCATCTTGAGCCTCAAGCATTTCTAGATAGACATGTTCATTTCTCACTTTGATGGAAAGATCGTCATTGACAGAGCCGCCCAAACCTTCAATTTTACAGAAAAGATAATCGAGTATGCGATATACACGCGGGAGAGTTTCACCTGAAATAACACCGGCTAGAAATGGCAGACGATTTGAATAGTTATAATTACTTAAGCCTTTTTGTGTACCTTCTGGCCTCATGTTCTTTTTATTCCATTCTTTGACCATAGATCTATAGGCTATTATCTTTTTGTGCAGTTGCGCATTTTCAGCTGGTATCTTGATTTGCTGTACAGCAAGAAGTATTTTTTGTCTCTCGTCTTCAGGTAAAATTGAACGATTGAGGACTTCGGCAAAGTAGTTTTAGTTACGAGCTTGCCAAAATTTAGTTGGGTCCAGTATCCCGATGGTGGATATGGTATATTTGTTTCTTTGCACAGTTTTACTAATTTGGCGTAGGGCACATTATATTTCTTAGCGACACCGGACACGGAGATCTCCCATATCTCATCATACAATTGTTCTCTGGATAACTTTGTAGTTTGCTCTTCTGTCAAAGTGATTCCTCCTTTCTTTTCTTATATCTCTGATGAGGGGAAATATTTTCGGCGTCCATGTTCTCCTTCGTTGAATCCACATCCAGCGAAAACGCATACTCAAATAATTTTATATCCCTTGCTCCGCGCTTTCGCTTAATATAAAAAGCAAATCCTTTTTCATTTCTTCAAACTGCGAAATGATAGTGTTAAGGTTCTTTTCTATGTTTTGAACTTGAACATTGGTTATCTTCCCATGCTTATATGCTATCAGCCTCTCAATAATATGGTAACTCCAGCTATCGGAGTACTGGTCTTCATTTTTAGTAGCAAATCCGATTGGCAGCAGGTCGTTTCTCATTCCAATACTCACAGCCATAGGTGATATTCCGAGATAATCCGCTGCAATTTTACAAGTGATTTTTGGGAAATTTCTTATCTCTTCGTCTGTATATTTTGCCATATGTTTCACCTCCAATCATTATGGTTTTTCCACTATTATACAATATAAAGTTGTCTATTTATAATAAAGCTAAAACCCACAGGTAGGCATCCCAGCCAGAAGAATACGTTTTTGGAAATAATCACTGCAACATCGCAAGAGTTTGGAATTCCAGAAGAACAGGTAGAGAAGGATTATTATGTTTCACATTTGTTAGAACATTTGGTTAGAGAGGTACCTGAATAACAAAAGCCTTGAGGTACATGAAGTTGTACAGTCTCAAGGCCTTTTGAGTTTTAGAAGGAAATTCCCGTTCAGACCGTCACCAATAATAGTTGCGTAGTTTTCAAATGAGGATATCAACATGACTTGGAAGGCTATGGATAGCAATCATTACCTTACTCATCAGATCGCGAAAAATATATATTTAACCTATGCGCCATATAAATAATGGGTGATGAAATATTATCCTCCATTATTTATTTTCGTTATATGCAGGATTTTGTCATTTTATGCGGAATATTTTCCCTAAGTATTAAATATAAGCACAAAAAAGCGTTTGAAAACAAAAGATGCTAGATGATGACCGATAAGCAGAGCGAAATGGCCGATCTACTTGGTATCCAGCAACGAAGCAATCATAGTTTGTGAAATTATGGGTTAAGAGTGATCTAGAGTGAATACCGAAAAGTTGAAAATTATAATCGCAGATCTTAAAATCTATGTGGATTTAGCTGCATTGCGGGAACGTTTTTGGACGTTCTAATTTTTGTGCGTCGAGCAGTCCTATACTATTGGAGGAATTATAGTGGTAGAAAGAAAGTATGTATATAAAGCTTTTGGGTTAATTATAGAATCAGATTTTTCGATACCAGAATTTATAGAATCCCATGGACAACCTGAAGTATTTATTAAGTACGGTGAAGTAAAACCTTTTTTAGAAAATCCAGATGAAAAAGGTATACGTTTTGAAGCTGCAAAGGACGAATTTTTACTTAGGTTAGACGGTATCGCAAAATTTTATGTAGTAAGTGGTAATAAAATCATCATTGAACCTGATAAAGATGCGGAAATGGACGATATCAGAGTATTCCTTCTTGGATCAGTCTTTGCGGCTCTGTTGCATCAAAAGCAACATCTGGTTCTACATGGTTCTTCTATTGTTGTTAACGGTAAGGGTATTCTATTTGCTGGAATTTCTGGGAGTGGTAAATCCACGTTGGCGGCTGCTTTGTGTAAGAAAGGTTATAAGCTTTTAACCGATGATTTATGTGCTATTAAATTAAACGAGGTAGGCATACCAGAAATTATACCTGGTTTTCCAAAGCTAAAGCTCTGGGAAGATTCCGCCAAACTTTTAGGTGAGAATATTGACTTATTAACCCCTTTAAGAAGCAAGCTTAAGAAATATAGACTAGATGCAGAATCCATGTTTTCTCATGATTCTGTGCCAATGTCTAAGATATATATCCTTCATGATCAAAATAATAGTGAACTCATGGTTGAACATTTACAAAGCACAAACAAATTGAAAGAGCTTATTACGAATACCTACAGGTACCGTTTTATGAAAGCCCAAGGAGGGAAATCACATCATTTTAAACAGATTGCGGCAGTGGCTAATGCAGTAGATATATCTATAATCACCCGAGATAAAAAGCTCACGACCCTCGAAGAAATATTGATTCTCTGTGAAAAGGAGATAAATACAGTATGGGAGAGATAGTATGGCTTGCTTCGTATCCGAAATCAGGAAATACCTGGCTTAGAGCTTTTTTGTCTAACCTATTATCAGAAACAGGAGAGACTGTTGATATCAATCATTTAAAAACTGACGGCATCGCGAGCAATAGAATACTATTCGATGAACTGACGGGAATTGACTCAGAAGATATGACAATGGATGAAATCGATGCGTTGAGACCAGAATTATATGAGTATATAGCAGAAGCATCAACGAAAACATCCTTCGTTAAAATACATGATGCCTATACCTATCTGAAGGATGGAAGACCTTTGATTCCGTCATACAAAGCCAAAGCTATTTACATCGTGAGAAATCCCTTAGATGTAGCCGTATCGTTTTCTTACCACAGCAATTCTAGTCTGGATAAAACCATTGATAGTATGGCTAAAGATGATTTTTGTTTTTGCTCTCGACCGATCAAATTTCACAATCAGTTAAGACAAAAATTACTGAGTTGGAGTGACCACGTTCAGAGCTGGATTAATAATGAAATGATTCCTGTCCATATCATACGTTATGAAGATATGAAAAATAAACCTTTGGAAACCTTTAAAAAAGCGGTAGAATTTAGCGGATTGTTATGTGATGATGAAGAAATTAAAAAGGCTCTAGAACTTTCTGGATTTGAACGATTAAAAGCACAGGAAGAAAAAGCGGGCTTCCGGGAAAAACCGACCAACATGAACTCTTTTTTTCGAGAGGGAAAGACAGGCGGATGGAGGGACCATCTTTCTGAAGAACAGGTAAGTCGTGTCTTAGAAAAACATATAATGGCAATGAAGGATTTGGAATACATTGATAAAAATAGTAACATTATATTCTAAAATATGAACTAGTCTAGAACATGACTCGAAATTACACTTTTATGTTAGAAAAAATATGAACATACATTAGTGAGGGAAATTATGTTTAAAAAGATTGAATTTGAAGATTATTCTCCGGAAATGAAGCTATTACAATTGTGCAGTATACAGGATAGGACTGATCGTCAATTAGATACTATAGTAGAAATTATCTCGCATAAGGTAGATTGGGTAACGTTTACAAAAGCAGTTATGAAACATAGGGTTTATCCACTTGTTTATAAAAATTTAAGTATAATTAAAAATCTTAATACTATGAATGAAGCGTCTTTGGAATTAATAGCAAGGAACGCCCGAAGAAATGTTATTAAGTCAGTGAAACTAACTGGTGAGCTAATAAGACTGTTTAGTCTTTTAGATAAAGTTAATATCCGAGCTATCTCTATTAAAGGCCCTCTGTTAGGGTTAGCCCTATATGGCGATTTGGCCCTAAGAACTTCTAAAGATTTAGATATACTTGTCAGTAAAGAAGATCTTGATAAGGTTGAAAATCTGTTGATTTCTGAGGGTTATCAACAAACTGAAAACGAGGCCAACATAACCCCAAAGCAAAAAAAATTATTATTGAAAACATCCCATCATTTTTCGTTTGTCAATAATAATGGGGTCAATATCGAATTGCATTGGCGGTATTATTCACAGGGCTATAAAATTCCGTTTAATGAAGTTTGGGATAGAAGAGATAGTGTTGAAATATCAGGAAGTAAATTAAATATATTGAGTCCAGAAGAAAATTTCTTATATTTAGTTTTTCATGGTTCCAAACATGGATGGATGCGATTGCGCTGGCTTTGTGACGTTTCGGAAATCATTAAGAAGAATGATCTCCAATGGGTTAGTGTCATAAAAAGGGCAGAGCATTTAGATGTTTTATATATGTTAGTCCAGGCATTGGTTTTAGCTCGTGAATATTTTTATGCAAAGATACCTGAGGAATTAAACAGTCTGGTGAAGAATGATAAGCTTGGCCATAAACTGGCGAAACTGGCTTTGCCACTAATTAACGAAATAGAAGAAGATGCCATTGCACCAGGAATGACATTATACCTCCACAATAAAAAATACTGTATGGCTTGGAATAGAAGCTTATCTCAGAAGCTGATTTATGTAATAAAGCATTTCTATCCCAGTGTTTTGGATTATCAAGCAATTCATTTTCAAGATAAGCATTTTTTTATGTATTTCTTGCTTCGTCCGTACTTTAAAATGCAGAGATCATGGCAGAAATTCGATCAATAGCGGATATTAGTTATTGGAAAAGGGATGAGCCAACTTTGAAAGATGATACAACAAGTAATCCCAATAATGTGGTAGGCCAAGCTGGTGAAATTCAGTCTGAAGATCGATGTAGACTCTTTAAGCAGCAGGGCCTGGTCCTTTGGTTTACGGGGCTTTCTGGTTCGGGTAAATCGACCATCGCTATTGAAGTTGAAAAGAAATTGGTGGCCTATGGTAGAGCTGTCAATCGGTTAGATGGGGATAATCTCAGACAAGGGTTAAACCGTGATTTGAAGTTCTCGGAAGAAGACCGGGACGAAAATATTAGGAGGATAACTGAAGTCGCTCTTCTGTTTAAGGATGCGGCGTTTATCACCTTAGTATCGGCTATAGCCCCTTATATAAAAATGAGGAAATTTGCTAGAAATAGGATTGGATCTGATCATTTTATGGAAGTGTATGTAAAAGCATCGCTGGAGGAATGTATTAAGAGGGATCCCAAAGGACTCTATAAAAAAGCTATAAGTGGACAATTGGAAAATTTTACAGGTATCTCTGATCCCTATGAGGAACCGGAAAACCCGGATTTAGTGCTTGATACAATGAAGTTTTCTGTGAACCAATGTGCCGAACAGGTATGGGGACGGGTCTGTGAAAATTTTGTATAAATTGATTAAAGATGTCTACGCTTATTCGAAAACAACTTTTGTTCTTAGCATTCTACTGACGGTGTTAGCGGGACTTACCGATGGGATCGGTCTGTTGATGCTGGTGCCCTTACTTTCCTTTACAGAGATCTCAAAAGCCAGTTCTAGTGCCCTATTTATGACAGTTACTGAGTCGATGAACAATTTGTCGAAAGCGAATCAATTACTTATAATATTGATCGGCTATGTTTCCTTGATCGTTTTTAGAACCTTATTAAATAGAAAAGTTTCGATCTTGAATACAGAAATAGTGCAAGGATACACAAGATATTTCAGGTTGTCACTCTATGAAAATACGGTCTGGGCCAATTGGCAATGTCTAATGAATAAGAAGAAATCAGATATGATGAATGCTTTTACGAACGAAACCGCTAGAATTAGCTTTGGCGTTGTTAATTATCTGAAAATCATATCGCAAGTAGTTGTAGCAATTTTTCAGTTAATAGTGGCCTTTCTTTTATCCGTACCTTTGACGTTATTCATAACAATCAGTGGGATTGTTATTTTTATGGGCATGAAATCTACGCTGAAAGAATCAAAAAAACTGGGTAAAGCACTGCAATTGATTAATCAGGAGCTACAAGGTGAGATCAATGATCAGCTGAACGGAATCAAGGAAATAAAAAGCTACGGAATTGAACAAATTCAAATTGAGCAGTT
Organism: Desulfosporosinus sp.; assembly: GCA_031292055.1. Lineage (GTDB taxonomy): Bacteria > Bacillota > Desulfitobacteriia > Desulfitobacteriales > Desulfitobacteriaceae > Desulfosporosinus. The sequence goes on along the minus strand of JARLHV010000004.1, from coordinate 30,121 downwards.
TCGCAAAACGACAGCGAAGATAGAAGATAATATTGTCAGTTTTACCAAACTCCAGTCCAAACCAGAATTATATTATAAAATAGGAGCTGCATTGTTAGTTAGTCTTATTGTCTACATAGCCGTCATTTATTTAAAGGTTGAAACCTCGTCCATGATCATCATTATCGTGATTTTCTCAAGACTTTGGCCGTTGTTTTCATCCTTTCAAAATAACCTGCAGAATATTTTTGTCATGCTGCCTGTCTATGACAATATGTTAGTGCTGCAAGAAGAACTACGAGATTCTGCAGAAATGTTGAGAAGTCATCAGGAGCCTATTGTACTTAAGCAAAAAATAAGTTTCAAGGATATAGGTTTTAGATATAACAAGACAACTTCCTTTGAACTGAGAAAAGTAAATTTGGAAATACCTGCAAAGAAAATTACAGCCGTTGTGGGCAGTTCTGGAGCAGGTAAAAGCACCATTGTTGATCTATTAATGGGGCTTTTGAGACCCGTTTCTGGCGCGATATGGGTGGATGAACGAGTCCTTGATCCTAAGTTGATGCAGGAATGGAGACAGTGTATCGGTTATGTTTCACAGGATACGTTTCTCTTGAATGCTTCCATCAAAGAAAACTTACGAAGATTTAATCCTGAGGCAGAGGAAGAGGATATAACTGAAGCCCTTAGGCTTTCTGCCGCCCAAGGGTTTATTGATAAACTTCCCCAGGGTATTGAGACAGTCGTCGGTGATCGAGGCGTGAAATTGTCTGGGGGAGAACGCCAAAGAATTATCCTGGCACGAGCCTTGTTGAGAAAACCACAGCTGCTTGTCCTGGATGAAGCGACAAGTGCTTTAGATAATGAAAATGAATATAAAATTCAAAAAGCCGTGGAAAACCTCAGGGGAAAAATGACCGTGGTCGTCATAGCGCACAGATTGACCACCATACAAGGAGCTGACCAAGTTATCGTAGTTGAACAGGGCAAACTTGTGGAAGTGGGATCTTACGAAGAACTAGCGTCTAAAGAAAACGGATACTTTAAGAAAATGTTAGCCATCAAGGCACCGTAGTGTCGAGTATAATGACACTAAAAGAGAAGGGAGGGCCTTGTGCGATACATCCGCCAGTTTTTATCATTACGGTTTACAGATCAACGCCCGCTCATAGAGGCCTTCATTTTGTTGGGAATTTCTCGATTCTTAATACTTGCGATTAAGTTTAAAACCGTTGCTCCTGTTTTGGGCAAACATGGGAAAGAATCTGCGAATAAAGTCACAGCACAGGATTTAGAAATCAGTAAAAAAGTGGCGTGGGCAGTCCGTGTAATGAGTAAACATACGGTGTGGGAGAGTAAATGCCTAGTGCAAGCAATGACCGCCAAAATTATGCTGAACAGACGAAAAATTAGCAGTACGATTTATCTGGGGGTCGCCAAAGATGAAGCGCAACAGCTGATTGCTCATGCGTGGCTACGGTGTGGTGACAAGATTTTGACAGGAGGAGGCGGCAGAGACAAGTTTACGGTCGTAGGCATATTTGGGGATTAAGTATCTTAAACCCGGTTGACAGGGCTACAATTACTGCCTAAGACTATTGGTACTTACAAACGAGACGCATTGATAATATTAGAATAGAGGAGAGAAGTGACATGGAAAAAATTACCTTACAATCTGTTATATCCGCAAAAAAAGACATCGTGACAGCCGATATGGACGGTGAAGTCGTCATGTTAAGTATTGAATCCGGCAAATACTATAATTTAGGTAACACTGGCGGAGTTATTTGGGAAGTCATCACTGATCCGATTACCGTAGAGCAGGTCATCGACAACTTGGTAGACAACTATGACGTGAGCAGAGGGCAATGTGAAGAAGAAGTGTTGGCCTTTCTCCGGGATGCCCATCAAGAAGGGTTGCTGGAACGGCAATGAGCGCCATTTTTGGCATAGTACACTTAAATGGAGAGCCGGTAGATGTTCATCGTCTACAAACGATGGAAAGCAAACTCAGACATTATGGACGCGATGAGCAGGCAATTGAAATTGTTGCCCATAACATCGGGTTGGGCTGCTGTCTTAATACCGAGATTAGTCCGTTAGCAGCGGAGGTCCCGGTGTATAGTGATGATGATTTTGTGGTTATCGGAGATGTCCAAATTTATAATCGCTCGGAATTAAGGGTTCAGCTGACAGAGAATAGCCAGATTACGAATCAAGAACTGCTGTTATCGGCCTACAAAAAATGGGGCATCGACTGCCCCATGCATATTAACGGCGATTTTGTCTTTGCCATTTGGGAAAAACAGCGTCAGCAATTACTGATTATCCGAGATCATCTGGGTGTGCGCCCCTTGTATTATTTTTACAATGGGGCGAGTTTTGCCTTTGCGACCGATTTTCGAGCGTTGTTAGTCCTGCCTTTTGTTGGTAGACAGTTCGATGAAGTCACGCTATACGCTACCCTCACCAATACCTATCATATTGATCCTGAAGCGACCGACTTTGCGCAGATTAAGCGACTGCCGCAAGCGCATCGATTGAAAGTTGATGCGCACGGCATGGATAAACAGAAATACTGGACACCGGGCAAAAGCAACATCGTCTTTGCAACGGAGGACGAGTATGCCCAAGCTATGTATGATGTTGTCGCAGATGCAATCAAAATTAGGGTAACGAACCGAGCCAAGATAGCTGCCGAACTGAGCGGCGGACTGGATTCCTCGGTAGTAACCATTCTGGCCAATCGAGAATTGAAGAAAGAAGATGAACCATTAGAGTACTTTTCCTGGTCGCCGCCCTATGAGCTGATAGACAAGCAGCTAGGGGATGAACGGCAGTTGATCGAATTAGTCTGCGAGCAGGAAGGATTACATGGTCAGTATTATGATCCGCGCCTCTTGTTAGAGAAGACTAGAAACGAAATAGAGCTGGGATTTGGCGGAGGCAAGGTGTTTGATCAGGAATATCGGCAACTGACTGCGCAAGGTGTCAAACTGGTCCTAACTGGCTGGGGGGGAGATCAGGGTATCAGTCACCGCTGTGGCATGTATGAACTGTTGGTGAACGGCTATTGGAGATATTTTTGGGAAGAAGCACTGCATAGGTCGAAGGGGTCACCGTGGCGATTGTTCAAAACCGTTATCGCCAACTCGGTGTTGCCGTTATTTGGTCCGTTTAGTTATTTCGGCAATCCGAATAAAGGGATTCCAAGCATTGTAAATGAAAAATTTGCTAACAAACTAAAGCCCCATTGTAAAAAAAATATTTTGTATTTTGGTAGCAAACCGGTAAAACATCTTGAATCAGGGAATATCCAGACGCGCACCGAGCTGACAGCCTGGTTTGGAGCCCACTACAATGTACAACACGTGTACCCTTTTTTGGATTATCGGGTCGTGGACTTTGCCATGTCGATTCCTAGGCATTGGTTTCTCAAACAAGGCATAAATCGCTACCTCTACCGCAAAGCGTTTGCTCATATATTGCCGCCGGAGGTATGTGGTTTTACATCGAAAGACGATATCGCTAGGTCTACATATTCCCGTGGTAAAGAAGCCGAAGCGCTGGACAAACTAACACTCGATGCCAATCAATTGCAGCGGGGATTGTTTTCGGCGTATATTGGCTGGGATAAATTTGATAAACTATTGCAGAGCCCCCTACTCAAAACAGATTTGCGCATACGCTATACCGCTCATCGGAAAATCCAGATGTGTAATAATATTCAGCAAATTCTAGCAGAAGCGGACCGAGACTCGTAGTCGGTTAATATGAGTCTCGGGAATAGGGGGTTTTGTAATGAATGGTCCGGTTATGCCTGTTGCTCTGGAGCTTCAAGCCAAACCTTGGTATCAAGATGGACATCTATTGGCTGCCTGAACGGCAGAAAGTCAAAAATTACTGAAGCAAACACAGCTGCAGCTTTCTATTGAGTTGCGGCCATACCTAAAATGTACCTGTACGCACATCAAAGGACATGGCGGAGTCAAAGGCACGGTCAGATGGCTACACCGACAGATGGCTGACTTTCAGTTTGTTGCTCGGTTTGATGTTCATTCATATTACCAATCCAGGGAAACAACTGCGCCCCTCCGCTGAGAGTCTGCGTCGCCTCGTCGAGCGTGCCGGCCGGCTTTATGAGCAAAGAGATGTTCAGCGTCTCTGGTTGTACGTTGCACGTTGGACCCAGTGGTTATGGGGTGGTCTGAAGGGCATGGTGAGACTAAATGGGAGAACCAAGCGTTATTTTGTCTATGTGCTAAAATCGCTAAAGATCAGCGATATCCAAATAAAACAATACAGCAAACAACAGGTCGTTCTGTGATCGACCTGTTGTTTGCTGTATTGTAGAAAAAGGTATTTTTGCAATTTGGGTTAAAACGCAAGGTGTTTAGCGACTCTGTAGCGTTCTAAGATTCGGTCCTCCAGGTGCCTGCGGGGTTCTCGCCAGCTGTGGGCGCGTTACCGGATTTGGTCTCCCCTATCACTATCGCTATGCAGTGGGGGGTGGTCCATCTCAATTTCACATAAATGACCTCCTTTCCACCCTGATTGCTCTCCCTTGGGTTTGCGAGACCCCGTGGGGGCTTGTTTAATAATATCAGGTATTTTGGTTTCTAGATAGGGCCCTGCGCAGATTTAGATGAAACTAACATGAACTGCTTAAAAGCAACCAAAGAACCTTTCCATCAAAAACCTAGATTAGAGTCACTACCGATTAACTCACTACATAGCATTTGCTCAGCAAAACTCTAAATTAAGTGTGCCGTGATGAACAGAATTTAGTACGGCAGTTGGAGGCGAGATGCGGCTGATTGCCATTTCGCCATTTAAGTAAACGAATTGTTGCCAGCAGACCGAAGAGCTGTCATCTTGGTAGGAATTGAGTTTGCTGCAATGTAAATAGTTTTTGTCGAGGGTTTGGATAGGTGTGCTTCGCCTCCGCCATCTAAACCCTCGAATTTGGTGGAGAATACATAACAAAAGCCTTGAGGTACATTAAGTTGTACGCCTCAAGGCTTTTCTTGCATGTCAGGATGAAGTTCCCGTTAAGACCATCGCCAATATTAGCTGCGTGTTTCCACGTAGAACAATTCATACTCGATTTGAAAGTAACAATAAAAGAATGGAGGAAATGAATTAATGACTGATTTGCCAAATTGCCCAAAATGTAATTCAGAATACACTTACGAGGATGGGAATCATTTCATGTGCCCAGAATGTGTTCATGAGTGGACTTTAGAATCAAAAAATGAAAGCAGTGAATCTGACAAGATCGTCAAAGATGTAAATGGAAATGTCTTAAACGATGGTGATACTGTAACAGTAATCAAAGACCTTAAAGTAAAAGGAAGTACATCTGGTGTAAAAATAGGGACGAAAATAAGAAATATACGTTTGGTTGATGGAGACCATAATATTGATTGCAAAATTGATGGTATAGGAGCTATGAGTTTAAAATCCGAATTTGTTAAGAAGGCATAAATGGGCAGTGTAAAATAGTTTGCTCGGGCTCGACAATCCCCTCGCAAACGGAGTCGGAGCTCAATATCATCCTGATTCTACACAAAATCAGCAGGCAATGGAGTCTGATCTTATTAGAGTTTATGCCTTTCATTGTCCATCTTCGTGCAGTTCGAGAGGTTTTTCCATCGTCTATTGATATATCAAAGTATTCATACTTTCCAGTTCTCTTTTCGCTCTAAAGAAAGGGCCACCTTGAATGTTACTTCAAGGTGGTCTTTGTAGACGGCGACTTTATCGACGTAGCTGCTGATGAATTTCTTACATTCTGGGATGTTTTTCTCAGTTACGAACTGCTTAAACATCTTGAAAATAGCTTACCCTTCTGAACATACCATTCTTCTGGGTCTGTATTACCATCAATCTTAAAAGTGAAAGTGTCGCTGATACTCAAAAGTTTGCGAAACCGACTTAGAGCCGCATGACTCGGTACCTTCACACCTGTGATACTGAGGAAATCACGATAGTCCTGGTGCTTGGGCTTTGACAGCTCTTCGCACATTTGACGAAATGAGATAAATTCCGGTCGAGTGAAGTAAAGAATATGTATACGAAACAAAATTACTGCGTCCCAGGGTTTGCGCTCACGTGAATCGAAAATTTTGCGAGGAAATAGGTCCCTAATTTGATCGTCTTTTATAAAAGTTACGTAATCAATGATGTCCTCATCAAAATCCAGTGTGCTATAATAAAGAGGAGAGAACAGAATGGATTTAGGGGATCACAACATATCAAATGATACTGATGGAGGGATCCTTCTGAGGACTAGGTAAGTCGTGTCCTAGAAAAATAATGACTGATTCTTAATCCTTACAATAAAGTTTAAAATCATTGCTCCTGTCTTGGGTAACCATAGGAGAGAATCCGCGGATAACATCATTGTTGAAAACATAGCGAAAGGAGTAGCGTCACTTGAATAAAGTAACCATAGTTTCACCTGATTACTATAAGCAATTTCATTGTATAACGGAAAAGTGTACCTTTAATTGCTGCAATGGTAGCTGGCATATAGATATTGATAAGCAAACGTATGAAAAATATGCAAATAACGAGATGACAACACCCTATTTAGCTTACATAAAGACAAATCCCGATGCAGTGAATGACCGTAAATTTGCATTTGTGTTGATTGAAAAAAATAAAAGCTGTCCTTTTTTAAATGCAGAGGGTTTATGCCAAATCCAAAAACGATGGGGTGTAGCCCACCTGAGCAAGGTTTGTCGTAATTACCCGCGCAATGCAAAATTACTGGCAGGCATCAGAGAAAAGTCTTTGTTATTGAGTTGCCCGGAAGTGCTAAGGCTGGCTTTATTTAGAGACCAACAGATAAGCTTTGTGACCCAAGAATATAGTGATCATATTAAGGCTACAGTTGCGAATGACCAATCATCTGAAACATATATACTGCGCGTGAAACAATTGATATTGGATGTTTTACAGGAACAAGGATATAGTCTTGATATAAAATTATATGTTGTAGGGTATATCCTTCAGGATTTTCAAGCATTAGATCAGGATGAACAAGATAAAACAGAAATGGTACTGAACTGTGATTATAAAATGTTGTTGCAGCAGTACGCTGAACCTATGGGTCAAAAGAAAGCAAACGGCTGGCAAGAGGCCTGGACTCTACAAGTAGTAGCAGAAATTGCCAATTTTTCCTTTAAAACTTCGGATTGGAAGGAATTCCAGGAATTAGGCGCACAAGCAATGGCGGGATTAGGCTTAAGGGGTTTTCGATCTAGGGAAGAAATAAATGAGCAGGTTATAGATAAATTTACCGATGCTGTCAGGGTTCTTGTCCTACCATTTATTGCCAGTCACCCGTATTGGTTGGAAAACTATTTGGTAGGATATATATTTACATACTTTCATGGGGATAAAACCGCTTTGTTTACACAGTATGTCCGCCTTGTGTTGGTATATGAGGTTACACTATTTATTCTTACGGGCTTAGCCGCCTTTCGTCGTGAATGCAACGAGGAGATGATCAGCGTAGCTATAGCTAATATTATTAGAAATCTGGTGCAAGGCAAAGCAATTCTAGATATAAAAATAAATCAGATCGAACGTAAAAGTCAGCTTAACATAGGGTATGTAGGTAAATTAATTTTCGGAAAAGATATGCCATATTAAAAGCTTTTGTTTGCGACAGCTCTGCTTACATTGGAGGAATTATTAATAATGGACAAATATGTGTATAAGGCATACGGTTTGATCATAGAATCGGATTTTTTTATACCAGAATTTATAGAATTTCAGGGACAACCAGTCGTATTTATTAAATATGGTGAAGTGAAACCATTCTTAGAAAATCCAGATGAAAAAAGGATACGTTTTGAAGCAGCAAAGGATGAATTCTTACTTAAACTTGAGGGTGTTGCAAAGTTTTATGTGGCAAACGGTAATGAAATCATCGTTGAACCAGATGTAGATGCGGAAATGGATGATATCAGAGTATTCCTTCTTGGATCAGTCTTTGCGGCTTTGTTACAGCAGAAGCAGTATCTAGTTCTACATGGTTCTTCCATTGTCGTTAACGGTAAGGGTATTCTATTTACTGGCTCTTCAGGGAGTGGTAAATCCACGTTGGCGGCAGCATTGTGTAAAAAAGGATATAAGCTTTTAACCGACGATCTATGTGCTATAAAATTAAACGAGACAGGAAAACCAGAAATTATCCCTGGCTTTCCCAAGCTGAAGCTTTGGAAAGATTCAGTTCTGCTTTTAGGTGAGAATATTGACTCATTAACCCCTATAAGAAGCAAGCTTCAGAAATATAGACTGGATGCAGCAGCTGTGTTTTCCCAGGATTCCGTTCCAATGTCTAAAATGTATATCCTGTGTGATCAATCTAATAGTGAACTCATGATTGAAACAGTACAAAGCACAGACAAATTGAAAGAGCTTATTACGAATACCTACAGGTATCGTTTTATGAAAGCCCAAGGCGGGAGATCTCATCATTTTAAACAGATTGCAGCAGTGGCTAATGTAGTGGATATCTCTAAAATCACCCGAGATAAAAAATTAACGACCCTCGAACAAATGTTAACGCTCTGTGAAGAGGAGATAAATACAGTATGGGAGAGATAATATGGCTCGCTTCGTATCCGAAATCAGGAAATACTTGGTTTAGAGCCTTTTTGTCTAATTTATTGTCCGAAGAAGGGGATACGGTTGATATCAATCATTTAGAAACTGACGGTATCGCGAGCAATAGGATACTATTCGATGAAATGACGGGAATTGACTCAGAAGATATGACTATGGATGAGATCGACGCGTTAAGGCCAGAAGTATATGAGTATATAGCAGAAGCATTGACTAAAACATCCTTTGTTAAGATACATGATGCCTATACCCATCTGACGGATGGAAGACCTTTGATTCCATCTTACAAAGCCAAGGCTATTTACATCGTGAGAAATCCATTAGATGTAGCCGTATCATTTTCTTATCACAACAATTCTAGTCTGGATAAAACTATTGATAATATGGCCAAAGACGATTTTTGTTTTTGCTCTCGACCGATCAAATTTCACACACAGTTAAGACAAAAATTACTGAGTTGGAGTGGACACGTTGATAGCTGGTTCGATAATAATGGGATACCTGTCCACGTCATACGCTATGAAGATATGAAAAATAAACCCTTTGAAACCTTTAAAAAAGCGGTCGAATTTATCGGTTTGTTATGTGATGATGAAAAAATTAAAAATGCTCTTGAACTTTCTCAATTTGAACGATTAAAAGCACAGGAAGAAAAAACCGGTTTCCGAGAAAAACCGACCAATATGAACGCTTTTTTTCGAGAAGGAAAGACAGGCGGATGGCGGGACCATCTTTCTGAGGAACAGGTAAGTCGTATCTTAGAAAAACATAAAAGGGTAATGAAAAACTTGGGCTATATTGATGAAAATAATAACATTGTATTCTAAAACATGAATCATTTTAGAACATTACTTAAAATTAAACTTTTATGTAGGGGAATACGAACATATGTCAGAAAGGAGAAACGTGTTTAAGAAGATTGAAGTTGAAGACTATTCTCCGGAGATGAAGCTATTACGATTGTGTTGTATAAAGAATAGAACAGATCGTCAACAAGCTACTATAGTAGAAATTATTTCACATAAGATAGATTGGGAACTGTTTGTAAAAACAGTTATGAAACATAGAGTTTATCCAATTGTTTATCAAACGTTAAGTGAACTTAAGAGTCTCAAGACTATGGATGATGTGTCTTTGGAATTTTTAAGGAAGAACGCTCGAAAAAATGCGATTAAGGTGTTGACACTTACGGGTGAGCTCGTGAGACTATTTAGTCTTTTAGATAAAGTTAATATCAAAGCTATTTCTATTAAAGGTCCTCTCTTAGGGCTAGCCCTCTATGGCGATTTAGCCCTAAGAACTTCTAAAGATTTAGATATCCTTGTTGGTAAGGAAGACCTTGATACTGTGAAAAATATGTTAATTTCTGAGGGCTATCGACAACCTGAATACGAGACGAACATAACCCCAAAGCAAAAGAAAATTATATTGAAAACATCACATCATTTTTCGTTTGTCAATCAGAATGGGGTCAATATCGAATTGCACTGGCGGTATTATTCACAAGGCTATAAAATTCAGTTTAATGAGGTCTGGGATAGAAGAGACAGTGTTGAAATAGCAGGAAATAAATTAAATGTATTAAATTCAGAAGAAAATTTCTTGTATTTAGTTTTTCATGGCTCTAAACACGGATGGATGCGATTGCGCTGGCTTTGTGATGTTTCTGAAATCATTAATAAAAATGACTTGCAATGGACCAGTGTTATAAAAAGGGCAGAGCATTTAGATGTGTCATACATGTTAGTGCAGGCATTGATTTTGGCTCGCGAATTATTTAGTACCAAGATACCTGAAGAATTAAACGGTCTGGTGAAAAATGATAGGCTAGGAAATAGGCTTGCTAAGCTGGCTTTACCAATAATCAATGAAATAGAAGAAAATGCCATTGTGCCTGGTAAATCCTTATACATTCACTTCAAAAAATATCTAATGGCTTGGAATAAAGGTTTGGTTAAAAAGATAGTTTTTGTTATCCAACATTTCTATCCCAGTATTGTAGATTATCAAGTAGTTCGTTTTCAAGATAAGCATTTTTTCATGTATTTCTTGCTTCGTCCTTATTTTAAACTACAGAGATCATGGCAAAAATTAGATCAATAGAGGACAATAGTTATTGGAATAGAGAGGAGCAACTTTGGGGAATTATGCAACAAGCAATCCCAATGATGTGGTAGCGCAATCTGATGAAATTCAATATGAGGATCGATGTAGACTCTTTAAGCAGCAGGGTCTTGTCCTTTGGTTTACAGGGCTTTCTGGTTCTGGTAAATCGGCCATCGCTACTCAAGTTGAAAAGAGATTGGTGAACTGTGGGAGAGCCGTCTATCGCTTAGATGGAGATAATCTCAGACAAGGGCTAAACCGTGATTTGCACTTCTCGAAAGAAGATAGGGATGAAAATATTCGGAGAATAACTGAAGTCGCTCTTCTTTTTAAGGATGCTGCATTTATTACCTTGGTATCGGTCATCTCTCCATATAAACAAATGAGGGAATTTGCTAGAGAGCGGATTGGTTCGGAACATTTTAGGGAAGTGTATGTGAAAGCTACTCTGGAGGAATGTATCAAGAGAGATCCCAAAGGATTCTATAAGAAAGCTATAAGTGGACAAATCAAACGTTTCACAGGGATTTCTGATCCCTATGATGAGCCAGAAAACCCAGATATATTGCTTGATACAATGACGCTTTCGGTGGATCAATGTGTTGAACAGATATGGAGATTAAGCTGTGAAACTCTTAAATAAGTTGATTAGAGATGTCTATAATTATTCGAAAAGAAGCATCGTACTGGTTATTATACTGACGGTTTTAGCGGGACTTACCAATGGAATAGGCCTATTGATGCTGGTACCGTTACTTTCTTTGGCTGATATTTCAAAGACAAATTCTAATCATCTATTAGAGACCGTTACCAAATCGATGAATAACTTGTCGCAAGTCCATCAATTGGTGTTAATATTGCTCGTCTATGTTTTACTTATTACGGCAAACACGCTATTAAACAGAAAACTCTCGATCTTGAATATAGAGATTGTGCAAGGTTATACCCGATACATAAGGCTATCACTTTATGAAAAGACGGTCATGGCTGATTGGCAATGTCTTATGAATAAGAAAAAATCGGATATCATGAATGTGTATACTACCGAAATCAGCATAATAAGCTTTGGCGTCGTGACCTTTCTGAGAATGATCTCCCAAGTATTTATCGCAATGGTTCAGTGGATCGTGGCTTTCCTGCTATCCGTTCCGTTGACTTTATTTGTAACGATCAGCGGGATTGTTCTTTTTATAGCTATGAGATCAACCTTAAAAGAATCTAAACAATTAGGTAGAACACTGCAAATGATCAATCAGGAACTGCAAGGGGAAATCAATGAGCAGCTGAATGGAATCAAAGAAATTAAAAGCTACGGGATTGAAAAAAACCAAATTGAACGGTTTGCCCAAACCACAGCGAAGATTGAAGATAACTTAGTCAGTTTTACTAAACTCCAGTCCAAGCCTGAATTATATTATAAAATCGGAGCTGCCTGTTTAGTCAGTCTAGTTATATATATGGCCTTCATTTATCTAAAGATTGAAACTTCAGCCATGATCATTATCGTAGTGATTTTCTCCAGACTTTGGCCGTTGTTTTCATCCTTTCAAAATAACCTCCAAACTATTTTTACGGTATTACCGGTCTATGACACGGTGCTTACATTGCAAAGGGAACTACAGGATGCGGCAGAATCGTACGATAGTCAGCAGGAACCGATACAGATTAAGCGAACTATCCGATTCCAAGATATTGAGTTTAGCTACCGTAATTCATCGCCCTTTTATATGAGCGGAATAAATTTCAACATACCTGCCAAGAAAATCACAGCCATTGTAGGAAGCTCCGGAGCCGGTAAAAGTACCCTGATCGATTTGCTGCTGGGGCTCTTAAAACCGGTTTCCGGAACCATTTGGGTGGATGATCGCGTCGTGGATCATACACTGATCAAGGAATGGCGACGGTGTATAGGCTATGTTTCACAAGATACGTTTCTCTTGAATGCCTCAATCGAAGAAAACTTACGGAGGTTTAATCCAGCGGCCGACCAAGAGGATATCGAAGAAGCGCTGGAACTATCTGCAGCCAAAGAGTTTATTGATAAACTCCCCCAAGGAATCCAGACTGTCATTGGGGACCGAGGAGTAAAATTATCGGGTGGAGAACGCCAAAGAATCATTTTGGCTCGAGCGTTGCTGAGAAGACCACAGCTACTCGTCCTAGATGAAGCTACAAGCGCCTTAGACAATGAAAACGAATATAAAATCCAAAAAGCCGTGGAAAACCTCAGAGGAAAAATGACCGTGGTTGTCATAGCGCACAGATTGTCCACCATCCAAGGCGCTGACCAGGTTATCGTTGTTGAACAGGGAAAGATTGTTGAGGCTGGGTCTTACAAAGGACTGGCCCGTATAGAAAAAGGACACTTCAAGAAAATGCTAGAGATGAAAGTACATAGGAGTAATTAATGTGAGTGCAATATGCGGATTATATTATAGAGATGAAAAGGTGAACATAACTACCGCAGAGCGGGTAATGAAGGAACTTGGCAAGTATCGCTTTGATGTCTCCAAGACCTGGCAGGATGAGCGTTGTTTTTTAGGTTGTCACTTAAATTTCGTGGCGCCGGAATCGATTGAGGAGATCAATCCTTTTGACGACAGTGAGAGTTCTTTAGTCATCACGGCCGATGCCATCCTTGATAACCGTGACGAGCTTATGAAAAGGCTTTCTTTGTCCGCTAAACAGAGGGGGCTGCCTGACAATATATTAATCTTACAGGCCTACAAAAAATGGGGACATGATTGCGCTCGTGAGCTTGTGGGGGATTTCACCTTTGCAGTTTGGGACATTAAGAAGAAAGAACTGTTTTGTGCTAGAGATCAGGTCGGAAAACGAACGTTTTATTATTATCACTCCCCGAAACGGTTCGGTTTTTCAACTTTAATCAAGCCTTTATTTAACCTAGACGGTGTCGAGACGGCTTTCAATGAAATCTATCTCGCCGACTTTCTTGCCCTACCGTCTGTCGGCAGTGGGATCGATTCCAGCACCACAATGTATAAGGATATTTTCCAGCTTCCACCTGCGCATTCCATGCTGCTGAAGGATCAGGAATTAAAGATTTGGCAGTATTGGAAAATAGAACAGAAGAATCCGATAATCCTGAAAAATGATGCTGAGTACGAAGAAGCGTTTCGGGAGATCTATGTTGAAGCCGTAAAATGCAGAATGAGAAGCAGCAAAAAAATTGGGGTTATGCTCAGTGGAGGCCTAGATTCTGGTTCCGTAGCCTGTATTGCCGCAGCCGAACTTAAGAAGCAAGGGCAAGAGTTATATGGCTTTACCCAAGTCCCAATGAAAGGCTATCAAGATTGGCTTCCTAAGCATAAACTGGCAGACGAAAGAGACTATGTGGAAGAATTATGCCGATTTTCAGGGAATATAAAGCCCCACTATGTTGCTTCGGAAGGAAAAAGTCCTCTCACAGAAATCAATTCACAAATAGCTATTCTAGAGCAGCCCTATAAAACGTTTGAAAATTCCTATTGGATGAATGAGATCGTGAGAAGAGCAGCCACGATGGATATTGGTGTTTTACTGGATGGGCAGAGTGGTAATGCCACTGTTTCTTGGGGAAGTTTTCCGACTTACCTACAAGATTTGTTAAAGGTAGGAGCATTCCAAACCTACATTCAGGAGATTAATCACTATGCCCAAGGGAAGCAGGCTAGCCGTGCCCGGATTATGGCGAATTCGTTGGTTAGTCTGCTCCCGTATGAAGTGAAAAAGTTAAAACATAAACTGAGAGGAGGAAAAGATTATATAGCAGAGCTTTCCCCTATCAATAAGGACTTTTATAACGAAATGAAGGTCAAGCAACGATTCAAACGCCATAATGTCGATCCCCTCTTTATTGATCATCAAGCTTCTTTTCCTGAACGAAAGAAACTATTAAAGCCTTCTTCCTTTGCTCATCTGGGGGCTTTTGAAACGAAACTAGCGATGGCTCACGGTGTTGTAAGAAGGGATCCTACCCGAGATAAACGGTTGATTGAGTTTTGTGTCAATATTCCTGAAAACCAATGGGTTAGAGCGGGCAAGGAACGAAGGTTAATCCGTGTTGCGATGAAGGGCTATATGCCGGATAAGGTAAGGCTGAATACCACGGTTCGAGGACAACAAGCGGCGGATTGGATGCAAAGGATAGGCCCCCAGTGGAAGGAGGTCTGTGAAGAGCTTTCCGAAATAGGTGCTTTCGAGCTCGAGCGACGATATCTGGATATCCCTAAGCTTCAACATGGTATCGCTAAGAATAGGGAATTGGATTTAACCACGGGAATGAACTCTGAAGTGCGAATGTTGATTCGAGCTTTGATCTTTAGCCGGTTTTTGCGTGAGAATTCTTGAACTAAATTGAGATTACGGGGAGGAAAGAAATGATTACTGTGGATACGATCATTCAAAAAAGAGATAATGCAGTTACGGCGGAGCTGGATGGCCTGGCTGTGATGATGAGTATCGAAAAAGGAAACTATTATGCTTTTGATGAGATATCTACCATTATATGGGATGCAATCGATAAGCCTGTCACTTTTCAGGACTTAGTTCTCAATTTACTGCGGAAATTTGATGTATCGAAGGAAGAATGCGAAAAGGATGTTAGTGAATTCTTGAACGGTCTTTTAGAAAAAGGGCTGATAGAGCTTCAATAACGATGCCTTTTCGACATGAGAGGAGGTGAAAGAAATGAAAGAAATGGAAGAAAAATTGGAATGGAAAAAGCCTGAAGTGACTGAATTTGGGATTAGTGAAAATACAGAGTATAAGGGTGGCACCGGTAATGACGGATCGGGCTCTCATTCTTAAAATCTAAATTTATAAGTAGTGAGGGAATAAGCTCACTACTTATAAATTTCTCATTTAGAAAGTGCAATATTTTACAAACAGTAGCTGTGAATTAAATAAAAAAACTCATATGAATTTATAAAAATTCTTAAAATTGGGAGAACCTATGAGCTTAAGATTAATTAGGAACTTCATAAAACAGACTAATGAGTCTAAAACTCTTCATTTAGAAGCTTCGATTTGTTTATTCTTAGCGAAGCTCCTAGTAGTTTCTTTACCTTTCAAAAAACTGGCACCTAAGCTTGGAATTCATGGGAAGGAATCCATTGATAATCTAAGTGACGAAGACTATAGAACGGTAAAGCAACTATCTAAAGCAATAACTGCCGTGAGTAGAAATGTACCCTGGAGTAGTAAATGTTTGGACTGTGCTTTTGCCGCTAAGCTGATGTTAAGGAGACGAAAGATATCCAACACTCTTTATCTTGGCGTAGCTAAAGATGAACAAGGAAAAATGATCGCCCATGCCTGGGTAAGGACGGGTGAGTTTTATATAACCGGTGGTGAAGGAAGCAAGAAATACGCTGAAACTGGTAAGTTTAGTGATTAGTGAAAGGAGCTAGACCAAGTAGTTCATGAGGAATCAATAGGCTTAACTCTTTTTGATTGATCTTGCAATCAGAGCTTTATTGTTAGGGTTTCCAGCAGTGTCAATTCGCCTCCGCCAAATAAGCACTCAATAATTGATACAATTTAAGAACATAAAAAGTCCAGCAATGCTGGGCTTTTCGGCTTTCTAGGGTGAATTAATTATTTTAAGCGATGCTTTGTAAACGTTAAAAAGTTTCAACGATAGCATAATAGCAAGGGCATTATTTAAAATCTAATTTATTGACATAATTTTTTATCTTAAGTCTAATAATAGTAGATAGAAGATAACTGTTTTGTTATCTTGACTGTTGATACAAATAGCTTAGTCAAGAAAGTTATTTGAGGAGGTCTTAACGGGTTTGGGTATAGTGCCAAAACTTGAATAGGCAGAAATGCCGAAAGAAAAATACTCATAACGCCCTGTTTATCAGGGCGTTATTGTTGTTTTGAGGTGGTAAATCTGGACAAATTAAAAGAATGTGCAATTTTTTTAAAAATTTCTTTCATATTGATTATCAAATAACAGCAGAAAAAAATAATAAAGAAATAGAATTTACGGTTTTTTTTAATGAGGATCATTTTCATCATCTTATCGGGCTTCACAAACTTGTTGATTTACCTAACATTATTGGAGTAAAAAATAAACGTGCCCAATTTCATAACATTTTAGAAGGCGAAGTATCTTATGAAAGTATCAGCAAAAGTTATTATATTAGTGAAGTCGAAGAAAGATTAAATTGGTTTCACAGGTTGGAGAGCCTATTACAAAATGAAATAATCATTAAATTTGATAAAAGAAAATCCTATAGTTCTATTCAAGCAACATTGCTACTTTATAAAAAACTTGATTGTGTATATTTACATTTATTCTTAAATCCGTTCAATGATAAAAATCGAAATATTCTTATTCCCTGTTCTTTTTTTTCATCTGAAAACAATAAATATATTGCTAAACAAGAGGTATATAACGTCCCTTTATGATGGGCGTTTCCTATGATTAAATCAACGGCTTGATACACGTCTAGCCCTTTTATGGATAGTCCTTCCACGATACTTGGACCACCATTGACATCTTGCACTTTAATCACCTTACCATCTTTGTTGATCAATATCTCTACGCCTTTATTGATATCTAGTGAGACCGAAGCTACTGCCATATTCGGAATAAATAAGTAGAAGGCACTGATGCTTAGAACAAGGAACAAAACTGCTGCAACGGAGGCATACTTCAAGACGGAATTACGAAACACAAATAAACGCCTAGGGTTTAGACTTACTTCTATAGTCTGGCCTACGACAGGTGGCTCTTTAGGTGTAGGAATTTCTATAAAGTCTCCTTCTTCCGTGAAGATGCCAGTAACCTTTGGAGAGGTACGCATCACAAGGCCTTTGGTTTTATTCATTTTTGCTACACCCTCTCTTCTGGTTCTTCTGGAATCTGCATGAAATTTTTTAGCGGTAGAAAGAATATTTCATTCCCCCATTATAGGGTTAGAATGTTACGGGATTGTCACCTTTAAAAGTTTTGATCATAATATTGACTAACGTATTAGTGGGCGCTAATATATTAGTCATATTATAGATCACTAATGTGAGGGGGTCAATACTTATGGAGTATATGGATATCAAAGTGAAGTTCATAAAAGGTTTTGCAGATAAAACACGTCTTGAGATTTTAGAAACCATTAAGAATGAAGAGAAAACAGTGCAACAAATCGTGGATGCTATTAAAGGTAATCAATCAAATGTCTCACAGCATCTAGCCTGTTTAAAAGGTTGTGGAATCGTTACAGCAAGGCAGGAAGGTAAATTCATTCATTATCGCCTCCTCGATGAACATATTAAGAGCCTTCTTGAAATGTTTGATACTGTTTTAGGTGATGTTAAGCAGCAAGTCGCAGCCTGCGATAAGAATGAAAAATGCCTCTGCGGAAGGGGCGCGTATAAATGTCTGACCAAACGAAAAAAGATATCTCTCTAAAAGAAGATAGTTGTTCTTGTTGTCAACAAGAAACCAATAACTGTGACAGCATAGAAGAATTAGAAAGCAAGAATAAAAAGGTTAAATTTACAGTATTACAAACTTCCCTGGTTAAAACACAACCAGAAAATCCGTTTGCGATGATTAACTCTTCAAGCAGTAGTTGTTGTAGTAATGACGATGGTTCATACGAAATTACAGATAATAAAGTTACTGATCAGGCCCTTACTGGCAACATACTAGAATTCCAAATCGAAGGAATGGATTGTCCAGTCTGTGCCCAAACCATTGAGAAGAGCTTAGTTAAATTGCTAGGGATAAGCAACGTAAAAGTTAGTTATAGCACTTCAAAAATGCAAGTAGTTGTGGAAGACAATTCGCGCCTAGAAAGCATTCAAACCCACGTGCAAAAGCTAGGATTCCAGGCTAGGCCGATTGCTCAAAACAAGAAAAAGGGTCAGACATTTATCATCGAAGGAATGGATTGCGGGGTTTGTGCTCAAACCCTCGAAAAGTATCTCAACACCTTACCAACGATAAGAGAGGTAAGTGTAAACTTCTCAACAGGTAAGATGCAAATTGTTCACGCTATGACCCTTGAAGAAGTTATAAAAGACGTATCCAAATCCGGCTTTAAGGCGATTTTGGTATCAAGGACGAAGAACATGATGGAGGCTACCATTCCAGCTAAAAAGTTCACTATTTCTCTTAGTGCGATTTCCGGTATTTTCTTAGTCTTAGGTTATCTAAGTAACAAAATACCTGCTATTCCGGAGTTAATTTCTATCCTACTCTACGGAGTATCAATCATCATCGGTGGCTACAAACCTGCCAAAAGTGCTTATTACGCAATCAAAAGTAAATCTTTAGATATGAACGTACTGATGACAACGGCAGCTTTGGGTGCGGCACTCATTGGGCAATGGTTAGAAGCTGCGACAGTGGTTTGGCTCTTCTCGCTAGGTACCACCTTGCAAACCAAAACGATTGATAAAACAAGAGCTTCTATTCGCGATTTGATGAACCTAGCGCCTCAGGAAGCCTGGCTGAAAATAGGAGACGATTTAATTCGAACCTCAGTTGAGGATATTTCGGTGGGTGATACCGTTGTAATTAAGCCCGGTGAGAGAGTGCCCTTAGACGGTGATATCATTTTTGGAACCTCTAGTATTAATCAGGCTCCTATTACTGGCGAGTCTATCCCTGTTGATAAAGGTATAGGCGACCCTGTGTATGCAGGAACGATTAACGAAAACGGTTCGATCCAAGTAAGAGTCACCAAGCTGGCCGAAGATACCACCATTGCGAAGATTATCCACTTAGTTGAAAAAGCACAAGAGAAAAAAGCTCCGACTCAAGCGATTGTTGATCGCTTTGCCAAAACTTATACACCCATTGTCTTTTTTTTGTCCCTCCTTACTATGGTCATTCCACCGTTACTTGACCTGGGTACGTGGAGTAGTTGGTTTTATAAAAGCCTTGAGTTACTTGTTATAGCGTGCCCCTGTGCTTTAGTTATTTCTACTCCTGTGGCAATTGTTTCAGCCATTGGCAACGCTGCTAAAAACGGAGTTTTAATTAAAGGCGGAACATCCTTAGAAGTTGCCAGCGCGGTTAAAACCATTGCTTTTGACAAAACAGGGACACTGACCGCCGGTAAACCAAAAGTCTCAAAAATTATTACTCTTGAAGATTCTAAACAAAACCTGGTAAGTATCGCGCGAACCATCGAAGAATACTCCCAACACCCTATTGCGTTAGCCATTGTAAACTACGCGTTGGATAATTCTCTTTCAAATCGAAAAGCCGACTCCTTCAAAACTATTGTCGGTAAGGGGGCACAGGCTTCTATTGACGGGATAGATTATTTTGCTGGTAAACCAAACTTATTTATAGAACTTGGAGTATCCATAGACGCTAGAATCCAGAACTTGATCAATGATGCACAAAACGAAGGAAATACGATTGTTGTTGTTGGTACGCGAACAAAACTGCTAGGTATCATTTTAGTCGCTGATTTTGTGCGGGATGTAACAGTAAAGGCTTTGAATAAACTTAAAGAGATTGGCATCAAACAAATAATCATGCTAACCGGTGACAATGAAGGAACGGCTCGGAAAGTAGCCACCGAAACTGGCGTAGATCGCTATATTGCTGAATTACTACCTGAAGGTAAAGTGAATACGGTTAAAGAACTTCAAAACGAAGGAAAAATTGTGGCAATGGTCGGTGATGGAATTAACGATGCGCCTGCACTTGCGACTGCTGATTTAGGAATTGCTATGGGTGTCGCAGGAACAGATACAGCGATGGAGACTGCGGACATCATTCTCATGGCAGATAACCTAGAAAAACTCCCCTATACGATTAAGTTAAGTAGGCAAGCACTAAGGATCATAAAACAAAATATTTGGTTCTCTATTAGCATTAAGCTCGTCGCCTTATTACTGATCTTCCCAGGATGGCTTAGTCTATGGATCGCCGTGATGAGCGATACTGGGACAGCTTTAATCGTGATATTAAATAGCATGCGATTAATGCGCATAAAGGCGTAAATATATTAAACGCATCTGCTCGTTTAGAACGACCTCACCAAAAATGACGCCTTGGGTTAGATTTACCCAAGGCGTCTAATGCTTTTGATTATGGATACTAGCATGACTCTATGAACTTTTTGCGAATGAATTTTTAGGTACGTTACAACCGTTGGGGGCCTTGATCATCAAGGTTTCTTCTTCATGAGAAATTCACAACTTTTTCATGAGATAGTCGTATCCAAGAGTTAATATAAGGACATGGAAGATCAGTAAATCAAATAATAAAAGCTTAAGAATAAGTACTGTCCATCAATATTTTAGAGGAGTGTGTACCATGAATAACCTAAGAAAACCAATTAAGAAAATCCTTCTTTCTCTATCGCTCTTACTCTTAACACTCGTATTTGCTTCTAATACTATCGCTGCAACTGGTGGATTAGAACAAGACTCTGGCCCTTACCATGTGATTATGCAAACCAACCCGGAAAGCCTCATGGCCAATCAAACAGCAACTTTTACTGTTATCGTTAAAGATAAAGCTACCGGCAAACCGATTACCAGGGCCAAAGTAATGATGAGCCCATCAACGATGAGTAACAGCGGTAACATGAACGGCTCTAATAGTAATAACAGCATGGCTGGCATGGATATGTCTTCCGGTATGAATAAGCAAGGTGGAACGGCTATGCAGGAACAATCCTCAATGGGTTCAATGGCTATGGAGCCTGGCACGTATATGATGGAAGGTATGTCCTTTAACCAACCTGGACAATGGAATCAAGCTTTTACTATTTCTTCACCTCTCGGTGATAGCATCGTCAATTTCCCAATTACTGTCGGTAAGTCTGGGCCGAATTTCGTTCTTATAGGCAGTGTCGCTGGTGTAATTGTGATCGTTGGAATACTTGCTGCAATCTTAAAGAAAAAGAAAAACCAAGAAATTGGAGGTTCATTTTGAATGCCTTCTAGCAAACAGCCCATAAACTTTCTCAATTATCCTTTGCTCAAACGTTTCCTTAAAAGCTCCTTATACCCAAAAATATTCCAAT
Organism: Desulfosporosinus sp.; assembly: GCA_031292055.1. Classification (GTDB taxonomy): domain Bacteria; phylum Bacillota; class Desulfitobacteriia; order Desulfitobacteriales; family Desulfitobacteriaceae; genus Desulfosporosinus. The sequence continues at coordinate 8,387 of JARLHV010000004.1, read as the reverse complement.
GGATCACCGTTTTAGTTTTTGGGGTAATTATGGTAGAAACTTTGGCAGGTCCAACAAGCATCGGCGAAAACTTTGGTTCTGCCGCAACTTGGGTTCTTTGGTGGCCGTTAATCCCTTTTTTCTTTTTTATACTTGGTCGGTTCTGGTGTGGAATTTGCCCTTTTGGCTGGGTTAGCGATCTAACCCAAAAACTATTTGGTGCCAATATGAAGGTTCCAAACTTTATCCGCAAGTACGGTCTTTGGATCATCGATATTACTTTTATTCTAATCACTTGGTCCGATCACATTTGGGGGATTGTAGAATCTCCCAGAGGATCAGGAACACTCTTATTACTCATTTTAGGTGGCGTAATGGTGAGCGCTCTACTCTTCGAACGACGCGTGTGGTGCAGATATTTATGTTTTCTTGGGAGTTTGTCGGCGAATTATAGCCGTGCATCGATGTTGGAGCTTCGCGCAGACAAGGATACTTGTAAAACCTGCAAAACAAAGGATTGCTATAAAGGTAACGATAAGGTACCTGGATGTCCTATGTTTGAGTTCCCGATGACTATGGAAAGCAACGCCAATTGTAATCTTTGTGGAAACTGCATTAAAAGTTGCCCCAATGATTCAATTCGTATAACTCCACGCAAACCAACCAGTGAGTTTTGGTCGATGACTAGAGCGCATTTTGAAGAGTCTTTCTTGGCGATTGTCATCGTTGGGATTGTATTTGTCCAAAATATTACTATGCTAGACTTTTATCCATCCTTTCTAAAATGGGTAGAACTAACTCTAGGTATCAATCAAGATATCGCCTTTACGATCCTCTTTGTCATCGCAATGGCGACTCCGGTATTACTGCTTTTCGCAGCAACTGCTATTTCCAAACGGTTCACAGGTGAGACACTGCGTAATGGCTTTGCGCGTTTTGGATATGCGGTCATTCCTCTTGACCTTGCTTCCCACATGGCCCATAACTTGTTCCATCTTCTTGCGGAAGGAAAGGCAACCTACTATACTTTCATGGGACTGTTCGGGGTTCATATTGAAGGATCAACCTCATTCATTCCTGATCCGACAATTCAAATAATGCAATACTTCTTAGTCATTATCGGAACTCTTGGTTCCCTTTACGCGTCTTATAGAATTGCCAAGAAGAACTATGGAGTAAGTAAAGCATTATCGGTCTCTATGCCTTATTTAACAGTCATTTTACTTTTCGGTATACTAAATTTCCTTACCTTTACAGTAAGAATGTCAATGCGCATGTAGATTCTGAAGCCGGAGGTCAGATTGAGGTAAGACGAGGAACACATTCATGTTTGATGCTTGAGCGCACTCGCGAAATCAAGTGCGTTTTTTTCTAAATAAAAGATTGCTTACATGGGAAATTAATAATGGTATTTTTAAATTTGCTTCGCTGATCTTCATTACATAGAGGTGCCTATCCGCTGTTCCTTCATGTATTAACGCTCTTTAAAACCATTAAGTTGAAAAAGAATACTGTTAAGGACAGGGAATTCACAAATAGGTACTACCCTTTTCTCCATGAGGATTTTGCGTCTGCTTCCGTGCTGTTTATGGTTAATGGGACTGACTATAAATTGGAAAAAGAATGGGGTGACCTCTCAAAGTCTCTCTTTGCTTTGATGTTCAAACGATAACCCATGAAGAAAATTTGATAAATTACATAAAATTGTTTATACTTTGTATAAACACAATGAGAGAAAGAGGGGATACTATGGAAGCAATGGCCCGGAAATGGGGAAATAGCATTGGCATAAGGATTCCAGCTTCTATGGCTAGTTCAATAAAAATCAATGACGGGACCCCAATTGATGTTGAACTTGATGGGGAAAAGATCATAATCACCCGAAAAAAATACAACTTGAAAGAGTTACTTGCCCAAATTCCTGATGAATACGAGCCGGAAGAGATAGATTGGGGAAAGCCAGTGGGAGGAGAGACATGGTGAGCCAGTACGCACCGGAACGCGGTGACATAGTATGGATTCGGTTAAATCCACAGGTCGGGTATGAGCAACAAGGAACTAGACCAGCCTTGGCTTTATCTGCAAAGGAATACAATAATAAAACCGGGATGGGTATTTTTTGCCGGATCACAAGCCGGGTGAAGGGATTGCCATTTGAAGTTAAACTTCCGGAGGAATTAGAAATTAGAGGCGTTGTTTTGGCAGACCAGATTAAATCCCTAGACTGGAGAGGTAGAAACGCGAGTTTTATATGCAAAGTTCCGGAAGAAACGATTGAAGAGGTTATTCTTAAACTAGAGGCGATCATAAAGTGAGTCTTTTAATGGGGATTGAATAAGGCTGGGAGTTGGTTAGTTGACCAATTCCTAGCCTTTTTAGGTTAAAAGATGCACCTTCCTAAGGCGAAATTCTTACCTTTCGTTAAAAAGTATAGGCATCGTTAAAAGGTTTAAATAAAGGAAATCTGGATATATAAGTTGAATTAAATAATTTTAATTGCTAGAATTTACAGCAGAGCCTTTGTATGACAGCTTGCGGCTCATCATTAATAGCGGTAATAAATGCCTCTACATTTTTCCTGATTTCAGTAACGGTTTTGTAAAAAACATTGTAAATTACCCTTTCTTTCATCCACTTCCACAAGCCTTCGATCAAATTCAAGTTAGGACTATACGGTGGCAGAAACATTAACGTGAGTTTTTCATTATGTTCTTCTAAAAATGGCTGAATCAGTTTTGCGTGATGAATTCTTGCATTATCCAAAGTTTCTTTAAAATCGATTTATTTGTAGCTCTTAATACTTTGACAATTGCTGCTTTCCAATTTGACGGCTCATAAGTTCCACCTCTCAACTCTTGAATTTCTATACCACCAAACACCCAAAAGCCCATATGTTCAAGCTTATTTATCTCACTTGTCAGTTCAAAACCTACTCTAACTCTGTCATAAGATTCAAAGTCTGCACTGAGCTCCCCACAGTTCTGTAAAGTTTGAAAGAAACTACCTACAAATTCTACTTCATCCTCGGTCTTCAGTTCATCGTTATCGAACCCATATGAATGCGCTTCATATAAAATATCAAAAAGTTCTTTACCGGATTCAACTCTTACGAGGTATTCTGGAATATTTTCATACATCCTTTTAATTTCAACTTTCTTTGGTTGGTTACCAAGTCTTTCTGTTACCCACTTTTCATGATTAATTTTGATTTTATGCAGAATATCAACCGTATAAGTTTCCCCCTGGTCATCAATCATTTTATGGTGAACAGAACAAAGTAATAGCAAATTATCGTATGAGTCAATAAGGTTCTTGTCAAATGTCGGATCATTCCTTGGTCCATGTTCTTGTCTAGAAATAATATGACATTCCTCACCCACAACCGAATCCACATCAAATGGAGGTGCGTCAATTACTAATATTTGTCTACAAATAGCACATAGGTTTCCCGAACGACCCCATAACATTTTTCTTACTTTATCAGCTATAGCCATAAGTTCATCCCTTAATTACATGAACGAAAGTCATTCAATATGAGCTAAATACAAACAACGGCAAAAACTATGTTTTTGGTCGAATACTTTAAGAGTGCATTTCTTATTAGGAACAGGCATCTATTTTATAGCATTACCAATGATATAAATTTCTCCATCAAGTTTTTTGCACTCAATGCAGCATTTACTAGCATCGACTCTAACCTTTTTTACTCCTAAGTGTTTGAAATATTGCAACATCGCACTTAATGCCAGTTTTATTTCGATATTGGGATTACGGTCTGTCCCTTGTAAAAATATTGCTCTTGAATAATGTAGTTTACCTTCAAGAAGATGATCACCTTTTTCTATTTGTTTAAATATAAGATGATTGAATATTGATGCTATAACATCTTCCTCACTATAAGTACCAAATTTTCTTGTCAAGTCCCTTCTTTCATTTTCAATATCTTCTTCAGTCGCACCATATTTAATTATCTCTTCGTGCCAATCCTTTTCCGACTTATCCCCCTTTAATTGCATAACGTCATCTCCCATATAGTTTTACTTTTAAATTCTCTCAAATGGTTGTTTTTCCTCTAATGATCTTATTGAAGGTTGGTTCATAGAGGATGTCGTAATACGTTTATAGTTATTTTGTTTTCCGCTTTTCCTGGACTTAAGCCTGTTATTTTTAGATTAAATTCCAAATTTTCTCAAGTTAAAAATATTAACAATGTCCTTTATTTTACTTCATTAATAGTAGGATAGGGGGTTAGTGTAAGTTATCATAATAATCCCTCACTAAAAAGAGTATCTTGTTGAATATTTCATTATATGAGATAACTGTTAGATAATGTATTCTTAAATCTCTAATCACCTTGGTATCATTTGATACCGGAGAAATTGACACTATTTTTTTGGAGTGTTATAATGAAGAAAATTAAATCATATGAAGTAAAAAGAATTGAAAATGAAGTTGAAGTCACGACATATTTAGATCGGCTGAGTTATGCATTAAAGAGTGGTCAAGCCAAGATCAATTATCAAAAAGATCGGATAGTTGATGAGAACAGGGATATAAGATATACGAACAGATATACCTTATCGAACCTATTTCCAGATGAAGATGAAGTAGAAGTTTTAAAACGTGAATTAGTATTTCTTACTGTAGAGAATTATATTGAAACTGTAAAAGATACAAGATTTCTCAAAAAATCAGATATGAGAGTATTTGGTAAAAAATACTCTCATGAAGATGTATATATTAAAATCAGAGTCGAGCTTTTAACCGCGTCTGGTAGTGCTATTTTTGTCATGTCTTTTCATTTTGCGGAAAGAGTGTTTGTATATAGCAATTTTCCATATAATAAAAATAGAGGTGAGTAGAATGAAAATTTTAAAAACTGAACAAAGACTCTGTCTCAGCTGTATGGAAGAACACAATGTAAATATTGTAGAAGTAGAAGAGCAGGAAATATATAAGGATCTAGAAGTGGAGTTTATATCCACCTATGAGTATTGCGCAGATTCACAAGAGTATATTGAAACTGAAGATATGATTCGAACTAACCGTCTTGCGATGAAAGATGCATATCGAAGAAAAGTTGGCTTATTAACATCAAATGATATTAAGAATATAAGAGAGAAATATGGAATTAGCCAAAAAGAATTTTCGGAAATTCTTAATTGGGGAAAAGCTACAATAACTAGATATGAAAATCATCAAATTCAGAATAAGGCACATGATGATATTTTAAGTAAAATCGATTCAGATCCTAAATGGTTTTTAGAAATGCTTGAAAGGGCTAAGGAAAGAATTTCTCCAAAGCTATATTCTCAATATTATCAAAAAGCTTTGGAACAATATAATATGAAAAATAATCCATATTATATTAAAACGATTACTACAAATATTAGGGTTAGTGAGATGAAATTAGTTAATGCACATGATGAAAAATACATTAAACCGACATATAAAAATGAAATATGTAGTAATTTTTCATACCTTTCAGAGCCAGTTTTTATTGAAAATCCACCTATTTTAATTTTAGCTGCCTACTAAGGGGGACATGGATTTTGAAAGAAAGTAGTTTTCAATTAATTGGAAAACCTAAAGTTTCAAAAATTTCTTATGAAAGTAATGAAAAATATTTTTTTAAAGATGAATTAGTTCTTGAATTGAATAATAATATTCAAGTAATCAAAAGTAATGACAAGGAAATACATGAATCAATTATTGTTTTAAACGTTGGTATATTTACTTTAAAGGATATTTCTTCTGTGCCGTTTCAAATCAATATAGAGATAGAAGGACGTTTTAAGTGGGATGATAAATTAGAAGGAACTCCTGAGATATTAGAAATTATGTTGACGCAAAATGCTCCTGCTATATTATATAGCTACATCCGACCAATTATCACTTTAATTACTGTAGAAGGAAATATGCCGCCACTTGTAATTCCCTTAGTGAATTTTTGCGAATAGATTCTGCATCTCATTATCGAGGTGCTTTTTCATGCCCATTTTAAGGATATAATTATAGCTCTTTTATACAGACAGGGCACGTTGAGACGGGTTAGTTGTCTGCAAAAGAAACCTTCATGAACCTGTCGGTTCACAGGGTGGTATGAAAATTCTATTTTCGCAAGAAAGACAGCTGAGAGTGGCTTGTGGTGAGGGTTTGAGAGCTATGGGGTAAATTATGTGAAAGGGTTGATAGGACCACCTAGTAACGCGGAAACAGGTTCTGAGGTTTTGGTTTAGAAAGTTTTAGGGAATAGGTCGAACGTAGGAACATATTCAGTATGTGAAATTTTTACAATAGCTTTGGCAATTTTTGCTGTGCTCGGCTAAAAGATTCTCATGATCTTGGAGGAAAGTATGGTAACAGATATATTATGTCAAATCCATTACTGTAAAGGGCAAAAATTAAAGGACCCTGGAAAAGTTACGTCCGGATTTACAAGGACATTGCAACATCACGAAATGATCTTTGTTTGCGAGGGGAACGGCCATATCGTGATTGGAGAAAACAGATATTCGATAAAAAAGGGAATGCTGTTCTATATTCCTTCGGGTGTACAACAAACAATCGAACCACGTGCTCAAAATCCCGAACATTATATGACGGTGCATTTCAGCGGCTCGCGTATGGTGCTCGATCCTGACGGAAAATGGAAGTGCGGGGAGAATATCCAAACCTTACACCAGCCGTCGGCCCAGAAAATAACGGACTATACCTCTTTGGAAGAGCTGTTTGAAAAACTCTTGGATACTTGGAATGACAAGGGGCCAAGTTATGAGTTTATCGCCGGAACATTACTTCGGCAATTGCTTATTTGGGTTACTCAAAACAATATAAAGCAGAGCAGAAATCATGCTATTTCTTTGAAGATTGACCAGATAATAGAATATATGCGCCGGAATATCAACAGTAAGGTCACTTTAGAGGAATTATCCGGGATTGCCGGATTATCCAAATTCTATTTATCCAGAGCATTCAAAGAAGCAACGGGTTATCCAATCATTACGTACTTTAATAAAATGAAAATTGATAAGGCTAAAGAGCTGCTTGTTGAGGGCAATAAAAAGGTGAAAGAAGTGTCATTTGAGCTGGGATACACCAACGAGTTCTATTTCAGTAGGATATTTAAAAGAATAGAAGGATTAAGCCCCTCAGAATTTTATAGCAAGAATGTGTATGAATTTTAAAATTGTGTATGGCTTATAACCGTTTCCCCTTCTAAAATAAAGAGATAAATGAAGGCTTATTTCTTATCTCTTGAAAGGGAAGTGTTTATGGCTGATAAAAAAAATAACAAAGTGCAGCCAGCGGGAGAGAAACTTGATCCGAAGGTGGTCAGGATCTCTATTGTTCTTGTTCTGGGCATATTGGCGTCGCTGCTGGACAGCACTATGGTCAATGTGGCGCTTAAAATTATGGCAACTGACCTGAAAACAACAGTTTCCGTCATCCAGTGGGTCACAACAGGCTTTGCCCTCAGCATGGGAATCGCTGTGCCGTTCTCGGGCTGGGCGGTCTCATTTTGAACAGCCTGAGCTGGCGCTGGGCGTTCTATATCAATATCCCGATCTGTTTTGTCACGCTTCTGCTCACGGTGTTCTTAGTCTCTGGAGACGTTTCGCCGAAGGTAAAGACGTCGTTTGATTTAATAGGAATCCTACTGTTATCACCTATGTTCGCGCTCTTCATATACGGCATATCCCAGGTGGGTACCTACGGCGGGTTTGGCAATACGGAGGTGCTTGTCCCGGTTCTCCTGGGGGTACTGCTGCTGGCGGTGTATGTATATTACGCCCTGAGGACTAAAAACGAGCCGGTGATCGATCTGCGGCTTTTTCAATCCCGCAATTTTACGGTGTCGACGGTCATGATGTTCATATCCGGGATGGCGACAAACGGCGCGATGCTGCTGCTCCCTTTATACTACCAGCAGGTACGCGGTGAAAGTATTTTAATGACCGGTGTCATGATGATCCCAGGGGGTCGGCATGCTGCTGACACGCAGCAGGATTGGGCGCCTGACGGATAAAATCGGCGCGCGGGTCATCGTCCTGGTGAGCCTCGCCGTCACAGTGCTCGGCACGATTCCGTTTGCGTTCGCGGGGTCCCGCACAAGTAATATCGTGCTGATCCTTGTTCTGCTGGTCAGGGGCGCAGGGCTCGGCGGCATTACCACATGTTGCCGTAAAGCCCCTAGTTTCAACTATGGGGATATAAGGCAATTCCAGGTCCTGATTGTATTATATAGATATGTGTGGCATAATACCAGTATGGATATAAAATACAAATCTAACAACAACATTGTCTACTCATGCAAGTATCATGTGGTCTGGTGTCCTAAATATCGTCGGAAGGTCTTGGTTGGGAAAATTGAAGCTCGCTTAAAAGAGTTGATACAAGAAACGTGT
>JARLHV010000039.1 GCA_031292055.1 Desulfosporosinus sp. | reverse complement strand
TCAAATTGTTCCTCGGTTACCTGCTCAAATACGGCTTTATCCCGCTCTTGAAACTCTTTGTGCAGTTCCTCATGGACTTTGTTAATTACTTTCCCTTGCGAAGTCAAGCTAAAATAGATTTCTTTCTTGTTATCCGGCTTCTGGTAGCTTTCGATAATGCCTTTTTTTATGAGCTTCTTAGTTAGTTTACTTATGGCACCCTTAGTCACATAAAAGGACTCCGCAAGTTTTGTCACGTTGGAATCTACATTTCTTCCAATGTATTCGATGCAATGTACTTCAGAAGACTTATAACCCTTAAGACTGTCTTCCATCTTAAACTTATTAAGCGAAACCATCTTGTTGTATAAGTCCCTGAAACCCATTATGACTTGTTCTTCTTTGTTCATGGCCTGTCCTCCCACCCGTTGGTGTCTTAACAATATTATATTAAACTTTTGTTTCTATTTCAACAAATGTTAAAGTAATCATTCTAAGAATTGTACTCTCTTTTCTTCATAAATTTCATCGGGGTCTAATACTTAATATTTTTATACTTAAATTTCAAAATTACAGGTAAAAAGACCCATATTTGGGTGTAAAATTAAATGGTTGTGCACAACGGATAAATATTAACATTCTTAAATGGATATGAGGAAAAATACATGACTAAAATAACGAGAGAGATACAAATGCCTCTCTATCTGAAGTCTTTCAATTGCATAGGTTCTGCCTGCGAGGATAGCTGCTGCTTTGGTTGGAGCAGTATCACGGTGGACAGCAAAACCTTCAAAAAATACAGCAAGATCCATGACCCAGCATTGAAAGAAATATTCGATAATAAGGTCGTACTCAACCAAACAGAACAAAGTGAAGAAACCTACGCCCGTGTAATACTAAACAATGATTCAACTTGCCCTTTTTTAACTGAAAAAAAACTTTGCCTAATACAGTTACAACAGGACGAAAACTATTTACCCAAGATTTGTTTTGCTTTTCCTCGAGTGACTAATGTTATCAACGGTATCCTAGAAAAATCCGCTGTCATGTCTTGCCCCGAGGCTGTACGCGTGGCACTGTTAAACTCCAAAGGAATTGACTTTATTTCAGTACAAGAACCTCTAGATGTGCGCAACAGTATTTCGATTTCACTTAATACCAATGATCCAGCCTTCACTGATACACCGAATAAGTATTTTCAGGATTTACGAAATTATACACTTTTTATATTAATGAACAGAGATTATAAGCTTGAGGAACGGCTTATTATCCTAGGATTATTTTTTCAAAAGCTTGCAAAAGTATGTAGTGAAAAAAAGGTTGATACTATACCTGAGCTCATTGCTTCCTTTGCCAAATTATTAAAGAAAGAGTCTTTAATAGCGTTTCTCGCGAAAACCCCCACATCCCCAGTCGTTCAATTTAAACTATTAATGCAAAGCGCTCTCATAAGGCTTGTACAGGGAATAACTAATCAACGCTACGCTGAATGTTTCATTGAATTTTTGCAAGGCATAAAACATTCGCCTAACGTAAGCTCAGATATTTTGGCTGAAAACTATCGTCTAGCCTTTGAAAATTACTATGCTCCCTTTGCTTTTAAGCACGAATATATTTTTGAGAATTATCTGGTGAATTACGTCTACAATAACCTTTTTCCACTGTGCAACGGAGACATTTTTGACGAATATATTAAGCTCGTGTTTCATTACTCATTGATCAAAATGCTTCTTATCGGTATTGCCGGATTCCACCAAGGACTTAGTCAAGAGTTGTTAGTTAAGCTGATTCAGTCCTTTGCCAAAACAATTGAACACAATCATCAATACATAAATGAAACGAAAGATTGGTTCAAAAGAAAAGGTTTAAACTCAATGAGTTACTTATCAATACTAATTAAAAACTGAGCTTGAACCAGTTATAGACATTCCAGACATTAGACACACTATAGTTAAACTAACTTGAGCACTCATTTTAGGATTCTCCTGTGCCAACCCTGTAGCATCCTCTCATTATGACATAACACTTGCCTAAAATTTGGCTAACGGAGTCACAAAACAAAAAAGGGCTCCCACCGTTTCCGATAAGAGCAAACTTCAATGGAGAATAATAGTTCCTTTACTGGTCATTCGTTATTATTAGGATTCGCCTCCAAACAATCATGTATCGCTACTTCTTGGAAAAGCGGAATAATCATTGGGCGCCTCTTGGTCTTATCATAAAGATGTTTGCTCACAGTATCTCTAATGCGATTTTGCAAAATGGAGGTTTCCTGGACACCGCTCTGGAGACTGCGGGCTATGGTTTGTCTAGTGATCTCTTTTACCTCATCAAGCATTAAGTTGGCCTCTCGAACATAGACAAAGCCGCGGGTGATAACATCAGGACCGGCTAATATGGCTCTAGTTAAGCTATTGATCGCTAAAATGATGATCAGGATTCCATCTTGGGAGAGAAGTGTTCGATCTTTCATAACACTGCTTCCGATATCCCCAACTCCTAAGCCATCAATAAAAATCCGCCCGGCGATCACGTTATTAGCAAACTTGGCTCCATGATGAGTAAACTCTATAACGTTGCCAATCTCAGCTACAAAAATATTTTCCCGCGGGATTCCTAGTTCCACAGCTAATTCAGCATGCTTCATGAGCATGCGGTATTCACCATGGACCGGAATAAAGTACTTAGGTTTTACCATGCTGAGCATTAGTTTAAGCTCTTCTTGACTGGCATGACCGGAAACGTGCATCCCTGAGATGGATTCATAGATGACTTTGGCCCCTAACTTGAGGAGTTGATCAATATTCCGAGAGACTGCTTTTTCATTGCCGGGAATGGGAGAAGCCGAAAGAATAACGGTATCCCCTGGATAAATGGAAAGTTGACGATGATTTTGCATCGCCATACGGGTCAGTGCCGCCATTGGCTCGCCTTGGCTGCCTGTCGTAAGGATGCATACTTGATTGCCCGGTAAGCGCATGGCCTCGTCAACCTCAACGAGCGTGTCTTCAGGGATATCGAGATACCCAAGCTCGGCCGCGATACTAACAACATTGATCATGCTTCGGCCGACCGTTGCAACCTTGCGCTGGTGTTTGAAGGCAGAGGAGATCGCTTGCTGAAGCCGATTGACATTGGAAGCAAAACTGGCGAAAATAATTCGCCCCTCAGCGTCCGCAAAGGCCTTTTCAATATTTTCGCCAACAAGTCGCTCAGACTTTGTATAACCTGGGCGTTCCACATTCGTACTGTCAGACATGAGGCAAAGAACTCCGCTGTCGCCAAGTTCTGAAAACTTATGTAAGTCCAGAACCTCTCCGCTTACTGGGGTATGATCCAGTTTGAAATCCCCAGTGTGAACGATCGTTCCTAGGGGGGAATGAATGGCTAAACCGACAGAGCCTGGTATACTATGGCTTCCATTGATAAAATCTATAGTAAACGAACCTAATTTTAGGGTATCCCGCGGCTGAATTACCTGGGTGGTGACTTGTCCCAATTTGGCCTCAGTTAGTTTATATTGAATTAGACCGATGGCAAGACGAGTTCCGTAAATAGGAACATTCAAATGCCTCAACAAGTAGGGTAGTCCCCCGATATGATCTTCATGCCCATGAGTGATCAGGATTCCCAGGATCAGGTCCTTGTTTTCCACGAGATAAGTATAATCTGGGATAACGAGGTCGACCCCCAACATATCATCATCAGGAAAAGCTAGTCCCGCATCAATTAATAAGATTTGATCATTATAGCGGATCGCAGTCGTATTCTTACCAATTTCCCCGAGTCCGCCAAGGGGAATAATTTGTAGTTTGCTTTCTTTGGTCAAGTGAATATACCTCCAGCTTTAAAATTAACACTCTGTTAATACAGGCCAACCCCGAAAATAGCAGCTCGGCATTTCGGACAACACCCTTGTACCAGGCGATTCACCAGCACTGGTTCACGCCGAATCACGGCTTCTCCACACTGAGGACAAAATGTCGTATCTCCTCCGCTGACATTCCCCAAGTATACATAAGGAAGCCATTCTTTGCCGATATTCCACAACCGTTCTAAGGTCTGTCGATCCGTCGGTGGTACCGTTAAACGATAGGCTGGGTGATAACGACTTAAATGCCAAGCCAGCGGAACACCCAGTTGGTGGAGCCAGCGGGCCAATCCGGTGAGCTCTTGCCGGTCATCATTGGCCCCCGGAATCACGAGCGTTGTTATCTCCATATGAACGCGCCCTGCTAAGCGCTCAACATTGTCTAAAACCCAAGCCAATTTTCCTCCGCAATAGCTCTGATAAAACTCCTCCGAAAACGCCTTAATATCAATATTTACAGCATCAAGCCACGGCATCAGCTCCTCGAGGAAACAAGCGGAAATCGTGCCATTACTGACTAGAACTACTTTTCCCCCTTGGGCACGAACTAGAGGAGCTGTATCCCGGATCATTTCAAACCACATACTCGGTTCAGAATAGGTAAAACACAATCCCAAAGAATTTTTGGCCTGACCGGCAAGCTCGGCAGGAGTCACCTTTCTTCCCACTTGACGTTTTTGGGATATTTCATGATTTTGACAAAACGAACAGCTTAGGTTGCAGCCAAATCCTCCAACGGAAAAAATGGCAGAACCCGGATAAAAGTGGTAGAGAGGTTTCTTCTCAATCGGGTCCAAGTTCCAAGCCGCTGCTTCGCCATAGGTCAGAGATACGACCTCTCCCCCGCGATTTTCTCGGGCATGACAGCGCCCCGACTGTCCAGGCCTTAATTGACAATGCTGGGGGCATAACAGACAACTCGCACTATTGGTAACGTTGTTTATATCAACCGCATTACTGGGATCTTTTACATTATTTGTTTTACTCATAATGCCGTTTAACCTCAAAGCGCCACAGCTCCACTGCTTCCTCTGACGAGATCCCCGCCTTTTGTTTGGCAATACTAATTTGATCTGAAACCGTATCGACTCCTTCCAAATGAGGGAGCAAAAGCCCGCTTTTCCGACCTTGGCGAACCACAACTCCATACCGCCAGGGATCTAAATCGTCCGGTCCCCCGATTTTCTCAAGTTCACCGAGCACATCAACAGTAAAGGTTATAGTGGCCAATTCTTCAGCTTGAACCGGCCTAAAGCGCGGGTCTTGGGTGCCGGCAGCCAGCGCATTATGTTGAATTTCTAAAGCTAAATTCTCTTGCCAAGGCTCGGTCGTGCCAATACAACCACGCAGTTGCCCTTTCTGCTTTAAGGTCACAAAACATCCTCGCCGCTCAGCAAACTCCGAGGAATCAGGAAAACGAAGTAGACTAGAATCTTCATTATTCAAATACGATTTTAAGCATCGCCTTGCCCAAAGAGGTAAGGGAGACGAATGATACAGCTCAGCCACCAGATACCCCACACCAAACGGCCCTTCATAGGACAACACTTCTGGAGCTCCTTCTTTGGCAGCTAGTGCCAAACGTAGGCTCCTGTACCCACACTCGCCGGCTCTTTCGACAAGGTCAATCGACAGACCAAGAAGCTTTTTCGGGTCCCGCTGCAGAGCCCTCAGTACTGCCTGATCGAATTCCGGCCCAGCAGAATCAAATCCGTAGGGCCCATCTGCCTTCAAACGATGGGACAGATCTCCACTGGCCACAAGGGCATAGCGTCCAGGCAGTTTATCTAGGATTTGACCCATACGCCGACCATATTCTTCCGGACCCTCCAAAGGCATCCCAAAGAGTACAACCTTCCCATTCCAACCGGCTTTTTTTAAAAAATAGAGTGGAACTAAGGCACCATGATCCAGAGACCTCTGCATGGGAATAACTCCCGACAGATCTTTTTGAAATTGTGAGAGCGCTCTAGCGTCACAAGCGAAAGAAAAGCTCAAATGCGCAGCGCCAAATTGAGCAAAATTTCCTTGGACTACCTCCTCTGTCGAAAATGTAATCCCGTCCTTGGCAAGCGGCGCATGAGGTGAAACCAGAATCACGGTCTCAACATCCGCCCGAACCAGACGACTCGAAATCTCTCGGTAGGCATCTAAACTTGCCTGACACTTACGTTCTTCTCCCTGCCCGATCTCCGGGACGAGAATAGGTGGATGCGGAACAAATACCGTATAAACCAAGCCCATAAGCCAGCACTCCCTTTAGTATCGTTAACATTACTATTTTGCCCTAATCCTCAGCTAACATTCAAAATCAGTCTTCCATTCTTTGTTCTTGCCCAGATTATAAATATCCTGCCTATATGTGGGCGCTCGCCCTTTTAATTTGTATGAACCATTAGTTTTACTCTATTATCAAAATAGGTTTCTCATTTTACACTCTAAATATTGTACACCTGATTTTAACCACAATTAGGCCGGCGATAAACTTCATTTATCACCGGCCTTTAACAAATAGCCCTGAGATCCCGAATATTAAACCTCGATAGGTTTAAGCTTGCAAAGAAAATGACGAAGTACTTTTGGTTCATAGGTAAATTCCAAACCTCTAATTTGGTCACGACGTTCCCAAATTGCTTCTAGGGCATCAACAACCACGTTCATATGGTTGTCAGTATAGACACGCCGAGGAATGGTCAAACGCATGAAATCAACACCGGCCTTCTTTTGAATCCCAGTCTCAGGATCCCGACCTAGTAACAGGGAACCTACTTCAACGGGACGGACACCCGCCTCAAGATATAGTTCATTACTAAGAGCTTGGGCTGGAAATTGCTCTGCGGGTATATGAGGAAGAAACCTTCCGGCATCCACAAAAACAGCGTGTCCGCCGACCGGCCATTGGATGGGGATGCCGCGCTTTCGAAGCTCATTACCGAGGTACTCTACTTGTCCGATTCTGCTTTCTAAATAGTCACAATCCATACCTTCATATAGGCCAACCGCTAAGCATTCCATATCGCGACCGGAGAGCCCACCGTAGGTTACAAAGCCTTCCATGGGTACGCAACTCGTACTTGCCCTTTGGTACATTTCCGCTTCATTTCTAATGCCGATCATTCCGCCCATGTTGACAATGGCGTCTTTCTTCGCGCTCATTGTGAAGTAGTCACCCATATCAAACATTTCTTTAACAATTTCTTGAATGCTCTTGTCTTCATAGCCAGGCTCGCGTTTCTTGATAAAATAAGCATTTTCGGCAAAACGCGCTGAGTCAATGTTGATTTTCAAAGCATATTTATCTGCAATCTTCCGCACCCCACGAAAGTTCTCCATAGCTAGTGGTTGTCCGCCTGACGAATTACAGGTCACAGTTGCGATGATAAAGGCAATATTTTCAGGTCCCTTTTCGACGATGAATTTCTCCAGTTTATCTAAATCGAAATTCCCCTTAAAAGGGTGCTCTTTTTGAGTATCAAAGGCATCTTCAATAACGAGGTTTACGGGGATCATACCATTCATCTCTATATGAGCCATGGTCGTATCGAAGTGCATATTTCCAAGGACAAATTGACCCTCATGATTCTTCAAATGAGGAAAGAGAACCTGCTCTGCTCCACGGCCTTGATGAGTTGGAAGAACATATTCATACCCAAAAATATCCTTCACTGCATCTTTGACTTTGAAGAAAGATTTACTTCCAGCATAGGACTCATCTCCGAGCATCAACGCGGACCACTGTTGATCACTCATAGCACCAGTGCCACTGTCGGTGAGAAGATCAATGTAAACGTCTTCGGCTTTTAAAAGAAAGGGGTTATAACCAGCTTCTTGAAGTTTTATCAAACGCTCTTCACGCGAAATCATGCGTATGGATTCAACCATTTTAATGCGGTAAGGTTCTGCTTTTCTACCCACTGTAACCATCCTCTCGAAATTCAATACTCTACCCTATCATTTTAGATTTTAAAGTTTCCGATCTTTCCCGAGCAAGATCAACGTCGCAATTTATTTTCTGAACGGGGAACCACAGATTACACAGATTACACAGATTAAGAACGATTAGATAGAAACACACAGACAAAGGATAAAGGGGATGGAGAATGTGGAACGGGATTCACAGACCTATGCCATTATTGGTGCAGCAATGGAGG
>JARLHV010000003.1 GCA_031292055.1 Desulfosporosinus sp. | reverse complement strand
CTATTAATATCACGTTTTATTGTCATCCTGAGCGAAGCGAAGGATCTTTTGTCCCTGGATCCTTCGCTCTCGCTCAGGATGACACAAAAATAATTGCAGTGACTTGATAGTTTATAACGTTTTTAGACTTGTCGAACAGCGAAATCTGGCGCACTCTGCAGCGGAATCATATCTAAATTCGAGTGAAAACGTGAAATCCCCTTTTTTTGCAACAGCTATCTTTTTTCCAACAAGCTTATCCATTGATCTAAATCCGAGACACTTTAACAGTGTATGATGGCTGTCGTGAGCTAGCTGATCTGGGTTTCCGATAAACCCGCAGCTATCCACTATTGATATTCACCAATTAGGGACATACTTCATAGTTTATATTAGATAAGCTTTGACATTCTAAATTTCTTCTCGTTAAAGGGGGTGAAATCATGGAAACAACTAATTTTAGGCCAATTATTGACAGCTTGCGCTTAATACAATTTGAGTTAGCCCTGATTGCCTTTCTAGTTTTCCTCATTTTGGTTTTGTAAGCGAGATATTAAAAAGCAGGCAAAAAGCCTGTTTTTTATTTTATGTTAAGTACAAATAGTAATTCCTTGAAGTTTTCTGCCTCATTTTGTAGTAATTATAGGTTTTATTTGATCTTCAAGTAGAGATTTGACAAAGCTAATGAATTCCCTGGTGACAAACTTCAGATAGGTATTCCGCCGCCAGATAAATGCCAAGTGACGAGGAATACCAGGCGGTGCCAGGGGTATGACTTTAATGCGAGATGAGTCAAGATTTTTGCAAGTACTATTCGGGAGAAAAGCAATTCCCATATTATCTGCTACCATTTCACTGATGAAATCCCATTGCGAACTTTCACAAAGCACGTTGGGTTGAAACCCTGCCTTCAGACAGGCTTCTTTAATGTGATAGTGAAGAGCAAAGTTTTCCGGATAAAAGATAAACGTTTCATTTTTCAATTCCGCCAGGGGTATTTCCTTACAGCATGCTAGCTGGTGGCCTGGATGGACCACCAGCATCAGATGTTCTTCAACAACCGGAAGAAACTCGAAAACATCTGTATTAACGGGTAGAACAACAATTCCCAGATCGATGTCGCCTTCGTCAATTGCTTGTTCCACTTTTCGTGCACCGTTTTCTGAGATTTGAATAGTTATTTGTGGATGTAGTTTGTGAAATTCTGCTAAAATCTGTGGAATAAAATTATAGCCGATCATGGGGGGAAACCCTATCCGAATATGTCCTTTTTGTACCTGTCGTACATCAGCTAATTCAGCTTCTAAACTTTCCATAGATTGAAAAACATTTAGCGCCTGCCGGTAAACGACGTCTCCCATATCAGTCAGTTCGACTTTTTTGGTAGAGCGCTCAAGTAAAGTGACTCCCAATTCATTCTCCAAGCTTTTGATCATCTTGCTGATCGTGGGCTGGGTAATATGCAGAGATTCTCCTGCCTTGGAAAAACTCTTCCATTTTACAACCTCAGCAAAATACAATAATTGCCGGATATCCATTAACAATAACCTCCGGTGATAGTTCTGTCATTTCCTTTTATAGCTATATGGAATAAATGTTATTCCATATATATATTTTACACATAATATTTGTGGTTGTATACTTATTTTGAGATACATACTAGGAAACAGCATGTGAGATTAAAAGAAAGGATCATTTATTGATGAGAAGAATGCACCCCAAAGCAACGATCTTCAAACTGAGGAAGGTCTTAATCGCCATGGTCCAAATAGGTGCCCTCTATTGCTTTGCATTAGCAGGGAATTACTTGGCTGAAGTATTACATCTTAATCTACCTGGTAGTCTGATTGGTATGGGTGTATTATTTATCCTCCTGCACTTGGGGATAGTTCCTTATCAATGGGTTGTTAGCGGAGGAAACTGGCTACTTGCTGAATTGCTCCTGTTTTTTATACCGTCAGTCGTCGCAGTTATGCAATACAAACAGCTTTTTCGCCAAGAGGGTCTTGCTTTGTTCTTGATCATCTTGATCGGTACGGTGATAGTCATGGTTAGTAGCGGCCTTGCAGCAGAATTAATTCTCAATAAACGGTGGGGGAAAACACTATGACTGAATTCGTCGGCTTAATAAGTATAGTACTCACTATTATCTTTTATTATGGAGCCAAAGCCTTGTACAGCCGTATCAGCTTTGTCCTTCTTTCACCTCTATTAGTTGCACCCTTCGTATTAGTGAGCTGTTTATTAACCCTTCATATTTCTTATTCAAGCTACTTTGTCGGTGGGAAGTGGTTAACTCTCCTGTTACAACCTGCAATTGTAGCTTTTGCTTTGCCTTTGCATAAACACTATGAAACATTGAAAAAACATTTTCCAGAAGTTATCCTGAGTGTGATAGTAGGGGTTTTCTTTGCACTCTTGTCATCTGCCCTGTTGGGCCTGTGGGCCGGTTTTGCTCCTCAGATCATCGAAAGTTTAGCCCCACGTTCTGTTACCACTCCACTTGCCATGACTATTTCCAATAACTTGGGCGGTATCCCTTCCCTTACGGCAGTTTTTGTGATCTTGACTGGTTTGTTGGGCATTATTCTGGGACCTTTGCTAATCCGCCTCCTCCCCCTCCACTCACCTATAGCAAAGGGAGTTCTGTTAGGAACGGGCGCGCATGCTTGCGGAACATCTACTGCCTTAACAATAGGTTCCCTAGAGGGTACGATTGCCAGTCTTGCCATGATCTTTGCTGGGTTAGTGACCATTTTTCTGAGCCCGATCATTTTTCCATTACTCCTAAAATTATAGTAAGTGTGTGTCTTTTTCCTATGATTCAAAACGTATTTACAAAAAAAGTCCCCTCGCTAGGAGGGGTAGTGAAGGAGGAAAGAATGAGAAAAAGCCTTTATGTAAACCGCTAAACTAGCGAGTTATTATCTACTGTATTTATCATAAACTATATTTGTTACCCTTTAGTGACCGTTATGTGTAGAATATGTGAAGGCTTATTTGCTTGGCCATTTCGATCCATGACCACCACCCCTGAAAAGCACGTATTTCTCCAAACCACTTAATTTTAAGCAACCGTTTTTACTTGCAGATTTTGGCTAGTATTGTTAAACCTGAAATAACGAAAACTAAACAAAAGCATAAGGAGGTGGTTGAAAATGATGGGAATGAATAAAAATAAATACAGTTTATTACAACCTCGGTGGATAGCACTCCACGTTCTTGGCGTTGCTGGTGCAGTTTTGTTAGGTAAAACTTGGGGAGATGCTGATTAAGATAAGAGCCGCCCAAAGGGCGGCTCCTTTACTGGCAACAGGAAAAGCACGCCTTTTGATCATGCGATTTCTCTTCCCTACGCAGTAACACTAGCCCTCGGTCGCTCATAAACTGACACGAGGAAGTGAATAATAGTGCTATTACGTTGTCCAAAATGCCAGAGTATTGACCACTTTTGCAAATGGGTTAAATGCACAGCCGATACCTTAAAAATGGACATTGTTCCAGCCACTAAGAATTTAGTTTACGTTTGTCCAAAATGCAAAAGCACATCCCCTAGAGCTACGATTCCACGCATTAACGATTAGGAGTCCAGCCTAACTATTGAAATTCAAGTCATATTGCTCAACATAGGTGTATTGTTTAATTAAACTTATTATGAACGACGAAAGTTACCTTCATCCCCGTGACTGATATAAACCAAAAATATCCCCCTCTTTCATGGAGGGGGATATTTTTGTAAAGTATTTTAAGATTAAACTGTTTGAGGAGTAATCGTCGTTCTTGTTCTTACATCTTTGTCAGCTTTTGGCAATCTAATTTCCAGGACACCGCTTTGAAAACTTGCATCAACTGATTCTGCTCTAATACTCGTTGGCAAAGCGATCGTTCTGTTGAGTACTAAATGTTCATTGCTCGTCCAAGCTGATGCAGAAATTGTCACTGAATTCTCAGTTACATTTAAGCTGATATCATTTGGCACCGCATTTGACAGATAAGCAGCAACCATTACATCGCTTGAAGTTTCAGATATATCGACACTTGGTTGAATCATTCCTCGAGAACAAATAGATTGTCCTCCCGCAAAACATCCACTTGCAGTTTGTCCAAATTGTCCGGATGAATAACCCGTATAACTATTTGCAAAATTCTGCGTATTAATTTTTTGAGAGTTGACCCAATTACCCGACGAAGTGTTACCTGAATTAAATGCATTAACATTGGTAGTTTGCAAACCATAAGTGACAGTTGTGCCAGCGCCAGAAAAATTGCTAGCAACTGGTGTGAGTCGGATTTGACCCGATTGACCTGAAAATTGATTGGTCTGACTGTTACTTAATTGCATTTGTTTACCTCCCCAAATTTTTGATTGTTCGCACCTAGATTATTATTAACCAAATTTCTAAATATATACCGATACTTTTATGATTTGTTACAGACCACACTTAAAATGCGGCCGAAGCCATTAATTTACATAATATTCCACCAACAAAGGTCTCCTTTGCTCAACCTCATCCTGCAGCCCAACCAATGAACCGGAAAAATTAATTCCCTCAATTTATAAAGGGATTTCAGATTGCCGCTAAACGTGGTTTGATAGGAAAAATGTCCATCACTTTATCAATATAATTGAATATAATGCTCAATAAAAAGGTTCTCTTATTGTTAGTTTGATAAACAAAGGATGCGATGCGTATAAGTCGAGACATTAATAAGGATAAATTAGGCCGCCATTGAAGTAAGCTCTCTTTTCACCAAAAAAGGAGGAATCCCTATTGTGAATAAAAGGTTAAAATCAGTATCTACTATTTTATTTGCGTTGGTAATATCTACAAGTTTAGTACTTAACGGATGCGGTACATCTGCACCAAACACACCTCAGCCAGCAGCAGCTAAAAAAGATACCATCTCCATAGCAATACCCAGTGAACCCAGTACCATGGATGTTCAGTTTGCTGACGATGGCAATATGCGAGCAGTGGCAGATAATGTGATTGAAAGTCTCCTGACCTTAGACGGCAAAACCATGAAAGTCATTCCTGCTTTGGCTACTGAGGTGTCAAGAATTGATAATACGAGATGGGATATTAAACTTCGCCCGAATGTTACGTTTCAAAATGGCAACCCCTTTACCGCCGACGATGTTGTCTATAGCATCAAGCGAATTATCAACCCCAACTTCAAATCAAATATTGCAGGTTTCTTTGCTACCTTTAAAGACGCTCAAAAAATCGGTGATCTCGAAGTACACATCATCACGACTGGTCCGGATCCGAGTATGCCCACCAGACTCACACTGCTGGATATTCTCAACCAAAAAGAAATGCTAGCCTCTCCTGATAAAATTAAGACCGCTGTATCAGGAACAGGACCTTATAAAATTGTGAGTTGGACGAAGGGTCAACGGATTGTCTTAGAACGCAATGACAATTATTGGGGCACTAAACCAGCCATTAAGACCGTCAACTATCGTTTTATTGAAGAAGATGCCACTAGAGCCGCCGCTCTAAGAAATGGTGAGGTTGACTTCGCCACCAATATGCTCCCTGAATATGTCAGCACTTTGCCCCAAGTTCAAACGGCTGAAGGTCTGGAATTCAGTCTGGTCCGGATGAACGCCGTCAGTGGAGTTATGAAAGATCAGAAAATCAGACAGGCTGCCAGCTATGCTATTAACTGGGACGCTATTTCCAAATCTCTGTATCAAGGGTATGCCAGTATTGCCCCTGGACAGGTGTTAAAATCTTCCTATTTCGGGTTCAACAAAAATCTCAAAGCGTATCCCTTTGATTTAGCCAAAGCCAAGCAATTGCTCGCTGAAGCTGGCTATAAAGGCGAGACGATAACCTTCGTCGGAGAACAAGGTCGTTGGCTCAAAGACGGTGAACAAGAACAAGCGATCGCTCAAATGTTAAGAGATGCAGGATTTAAAGTTAACGTCAAAATGCTCGCTTTCTCTCAGTGGCTTGGTGTGTTATTTCCTCAGGACCCCACTTCTACCCCCCCAGATATGATCTTTACGTTCCACAGTAACGATATTTATGATGCTGACCGCACGTATAGCACGTATGTCCTTACGACAGGTTCAGCATCCTCCTATCCCAAAACCCTGGATGCCCAAATCATTGCTGCTCGTACCGAATTAGATACCACAAAACGCCAACAAGAATATGAAGCAATTAGTCAAACTCTTTATGATAATCCCGCCTGGCTCAACGGTATTAACATCAAAGATATCGATGGAATGGGTAAAGATGTTGTTTACCAACCTCGGGAAGATATGAGACTAATAGTTTCGGAGATGAGTTTTAAATAGGACCCCAAAAGACCCAGGGGTAGGAAAGCCCTCCTACCCCTAACCTGGAGTATCAAAATAGTGGGGCAACGTTCGAACCAAGGAGGAAATCGCCATGGCTACTTACCTGCTAAAAACATTGCTCAAAGCCCTGGTCGTTGTGTTGGGAGTCTCACTGTTGGTTTTTGTGCTGACTCGGTCAATTGGTAATCCGGTGAACACCATGCTCCCACTGGGTGCCTCCACGGCGGAGCGCGCACGTCTGACTCACCAGCTCGGTCTTGACAAACCTCTTTTAGCTCAACTGGGAGATTATGTTGCAGGGGTCGCCCAGGGGAATTTCGGGGAATCATGGTGGCAACAGGAATCAGCTCTGACCGTAGCGTTACGACCCCTGCCTTTTACCATAGAACTTTCCGGTATCGCTTTAGTCCTATCCCTGGTTTTTGCGATTCCGTTGGGAATACTATCCGCCCTTAAACCACGTTCCCTACTCGATAAGGTAGCCTCTACGTCTTCGATGTTGGGCATTTGTGTCCCTAATTTTTGGCTGGGGCTCATGCTTATCCTGATTTTTTCGAATCTCCTCCATTGGTTTCCGACCTCGGGCACCGGAGGTTGGCAGTATTGGGTCTTGCCTTCGGTGACCCTGGCGGTATTGCCGTTAGGTCGCATCACTCAAATTGTGCGCACAGCGATGTTAGAACAGTTGAGGGAGTTGTACATAGTAACCGCTCGTTCAAAGGGCTTGCCTGAATTCTGGGTGGTGACAAGACATGCTTTGAAAAACGCTGGCGTTCAAATTGTCACAATGTCTGGTTGGGAATTAGGACGGATGATTGCTGGGTACACGATAGCCATTGAAGCGGTGTTCGGCTTACCGGGCATCGGTAGTTTGATTGTGGATGCCATTGGTCAGCAGGATTTCCCCTTAATTCAAGCCATTACCTTCGTCATCGCAATCTGCATTGTCTTCTTAAATATCTTGATTGACTTATCCTATCCCTTATTTAACCCCCGGGTTAAGTTTAAGTGAAGGAGGTTAGGATTTTGGCAAATTCAACTTTAGTAGACACGGATACCCCTGAGTTAAGGGAGAGCAGGCCTCGCTTTTATGAACTCCATAGAATGACGAGCAAGATGGTCAAAGATCGCCTGGCTCTGTACGCGTTGATCTTTTTAATGCTTATTTTCTTATCGGCTATTCTTGCCTCTATTATTTCTCCCCATGACCCTACCACAGGTGATATTTGGAATAGGCTTAAACCGCCTTCTTTCGCTGGAGGGTATTCCGGTCACCTACTCGGAACCGATCAATTGGGCAGAGATATTTTGAGTCGATTGTTCTATGGTGGACGCGTTTCTCTACGTATAGGGTTCATTACAGTTCTGTTTTCATCCTTGGTCGGCATATTTTTTGGTCTTCTGGCGGGGTATGCCGGTGGTAAAACGGATACCATCATCATGGGACTCGTCGATATTCAATTTGCCTTTCCAGGCATGCTGGTAGCCTTGGTCTTCGTCATGGTGTTGGGGCCCAGTGAGTTACATTTGACCTATGCCTTGGCCTTTAACGGTTGGATGGTGTTTGCCCGAATGGCAAGAAGTCTCGTACTCACGTTTCGCGATGGGCCCCTCGTGGAAGCAGCCAAGGCAATCGGCGCGAAACCGTTGCAGGTGATGATCCGACACATTCTGCCCAATATATTTGCTCCTTTGGTGACACTTTTTGTTCTCGAAGTCGCCAGAATTATCGGGGCCGAGGCCATGATGAGCTTTCTGGGTTATGGAATTCAGCCACCGAGCTCCTCTTGGGGTCTGATGATCGGAGAAGGAAGAGCGTACTTCCCCATGGCTTGGTGGTTAATTGTGTTTCCTGGAATGATGATTGCCTCTACCGTTTTAGCGCTCAATATTTTCTCAAATTGGTTTACAACAGCCATCGATCCTTTACAAAAAGGGCAATCAGGGTAAGGGGGATTAAGTGATGATAAAAGCACCCAACCTTCGGGAAGACGTCTCCCCTCTACTTTCGGTTCAGGACTTGAAAACCTACTTTCGTAAGGAAGAGGGTGGATCAGTTAAGGCCGTCGACGGGGTAAGTCTCCATATCCGGAAAAAAGAAATTTTAGGTGTGGTCGGAGAATCGGGCAGCGGCAAAAGTATTACAGCGCTGTCCATCCTGCGCTTATTTCCTTCACCCCCTGGCTACATCGCAGGAGGGGATATACTGTTCGAAAATCAAAGCCTGCTGGCAAAAACTCAAAAGGAAATGCGGCTGATTCGTGGCAAAGATATTTCTATGGTGTTTCAGGAGCCTATGAGTTCGTTAAACCCAGCCTATACCGTCGGCTATCAGATCAGAGAAAACATCCAGCTCCACCAGAATGTGACAAAAAAAGAAGCCTTAGATCACGCTGTGGACATGCTACGACTTGTTGGCATTGCTTCACCCGAAAAGAGAGTTCATGATTATCCGTTTCAAATGTCCGGTGGCATGCGGCAACGGGTGATGGTCGCCATGGCGCTTTCTTGTCAGCCAAAGCTACTGATTGCGGATGAACCGACGACCGCACTGGATGTTACTATTCAAGCCCAGATTCTACGTTTAATTCTAGAGACAAGGGAGAAAGTCGGGAGCGCCATTATGCTGATTACCCATGATCTAGGGGTTGTTGCAGAGGTTTGCGAACGGGTTGTTGTCATGTATTCCGGCAAAGTGCTTGAGGTCGCCTATGTCAATGACCTATTTAATCATCCCGCCCATCCCTATACACAAGGTTTGCTTCAGGCTATTCCCAGACTGGACGACACGCGCGACAGGTTAAGTATTATCCCTGGAAGTATACCTAACCCTGCCAACCTGCCCGAGGGGTGCCGGTTCTATCCGCGCTGTCAGTATGCCGAGGAACGATGCCAAACCGAGCAGCCTCCTCTCGTGTCGCCCAAACCGAGTCAGTGGGTTTCCTGCTGGCGTGTTGCCGGAGAAAAGGAGATGGATTCCGATGCCATTGCCGCTACAGCTGCTAAAGCCCCACTCAACGTTTAATGCTCAGCAGCAAGTATTATTAGAAGTCAAAAACTTAACGAAACATTTCCCTATCACAAAAGGGATTTTAGGTAGAGAAGTCGGCAGGGTCCATGCCGTTGAGCAAATTTCCTTCAGCATCGCGAGAGGGGAGACTCTAGGATTAGTCGGTGAGAGTGGCTGCGGCAAATCAACGACCGGCAGACTCATTCTACGCTTAATCGAACCTACGTCAGGAGATATCTTCTTTAATGGTCAACGGATCAACGATTTAAGTCAAAATGAGCTGCGTCATTTACGAAAAGAAATGCAAATCGTCTTTCAAGATCCGATGGCTTCCTTAAATCCGCGGATGACGGTAGAAGACCTCATCGCCGAACCCATGGAAGTTCACGGAATTAACAAGGGACAAAACAAAGATAACTATGTCCGTGAATTGCTGAATGCCGTTGGACTGAGACCCAACCATAGGTACTGTTTCCCTAGGGAATTAAGCGGCGGTATGCGCCAAAGAATAGGAATAGCTCGCGCCTTATCCTTAAAACCCCAATTAATTGTTGCTGACGAACCAGTATCTGCTCTTGATGTCTCGATACGTTCTCAAATTATTAATCTTCTGAAAGATCTCCAGGAAGAATTTAACCTAACTTATCTTTTTATTGCCCATGACATGAGTGTTGTTAAGCACATTAGTGACAGAGTTGGCGTTATGTATCTCGGCAAAATCGTCGAATTAGCGCCTAAACCCTTATTATTCGCCAACCCGCAACATCCTTATACCCAAGCTCTCTTAAGTGCCATTCCTATTCCAACCCCTGGAGCCAAGCAAGAGCCTATCATTTTGGAGGGTGAGATTCCGAATCCTATTGATCCGCCTGCCGGCTGCCACTTTCATACACGCTGCCGCTATGTCATGGAGCGCTGTCGCCAAGAAGTACCCCTACTCAAAGAAAAAACAGGCTCACACTTTGTCGCTTGCCATTTAGAGTGAATCAAACAACTTACTAAAAAAACCACACAAATATTTAAGAATAATTTCTGATTCCGCTGTTCGACAAGTCTAAAAACGTTATAAAATATCAAGTCACTGCAATTATTTTTGTGTCATCCTGAGCGAGAGCGAAGGATCTAGGGACAAAAGATCCTTCGCTTCGCTCAGGATGACAATAAAACGT
>JARLHV010000038.1 GCA_031292055.1 Desulfosporosinus sp. | reverse complement strand
TCGACAAGTCTAAAAACGTTATAAACTATCAAGTCACTGCAATTATTTTTGTGTCATCCTGAGCGAGAGCGAAGGATCCAGGGACAAAAGATCCTTCGCTTCGCTCAGGATGACAATAAAACGTGATATTAATAGCATAACTTCTAGAACAAGGGGTTTTTGCAGCAGAATCATATATGTAGTTGAATAGATCCTCTTCGCTCTGATTGTAAAAATATAATGGGATAGTAAAGATTCCTGATTAGTGAAAGGAGAGAAGTACTGCCGTTTAAGGGTAGGTACGAAAGAGTGAGATACTTTAATTATTTAACTGAGGAGATTGGGAAAGCCACTTTCTTTAAAAATCCCGAGTCTTTCAATAAAGAAACATCTCGAGCGATTCTTTCGTATGCGCTCGGGGCAACGTTATATATGCCTGGAACAAGAGAAACTATAGCTAAAGATATTATTTCTAAAAAAAATTCGGGACTTGCCTCTACTGTATTTTGCCTAGAAGATTCAATTGGAGATTCTGAGGTGCCTTTGGCGGAGGGCAATGTAGTAACTCAAGTGAGAGAGATCCATAGGGCGTTTTCTAATCAAGAGATTGAGGAAGCGGATCTTCCTCTGATATTTATCCGAATTCGTACCCCAGAACAGATCCTTAAGCTTGTGGAGGGGATGGGGGTCAGCTCGAAAATTATCACGGGTTTTATCTTTCCAAAATTTACGTCGGAAAGCTATAGATATTTGGAGGTCATAAAGAGTCTCAATGATCAGGCGGTGGGGTTATTTTATGGGCTGCCAATCATTGAAAGTCCTCAAGTTATTCAGCGCGAATCGCGTTTGAATGAATTGCTGGGTATTAAGCAACTTATAGATTCCTATCATGACTTAGTATTAAATATCCGCATCGGAGCGACAGATTTCTCGGGTCTTTATGGAATCCGGAGGGGACCGGATGTAACTATTTATGATATCATGGTGATACGTGATTGCATCTCAGATATTGTCAACATTTTTGGCAGAATTGAGAGCGATTACGTAATCTCTGGACCAGTCTGGGAATATTTCGCAAATGTAGAGAGAGTACTCAAACCGCAGTTGCGCAAGAGCCCTTTTGAGGAATTTCATGATCATAGTGGGTGTAATAGAACTGAAATTAGAAGCCACCTCTTAAATAAGTATGTCGATGGTTTAATTCGAGAAGTCATCCTTGACAAGGAAAATGGTATGATTGGGAAAACGATTATTCATCCGAGTCACATCATACCAGTACAAGCGTTATATGTCGTTGGGCATGAAGAATATCTCGATGCGTTGAGTATCATTAAAAACAGCGATGGCTTGCAAGGCGTAATGAGAAGCCATTATACTAATAAAATGAATGAAATAAAACCACATTATAAGTGGGCTCAGAAAACCTTATTAAGAGCAAAGAATTATGGAGTGTTTAATGAACAACACAATTTCATCAGTCTGCTTACCGAAGATACACACATATAACCTTGGAGACCAAAAGGTTTCAGTTAGGATAGAAAATAATCCCTTCGACTTCTTGCCGGAGACGTTGTTTTGCTTAGCCGCCAGGAAAAATAAGAAACGAGGATTTTTGTTTGTCAGCAACGTACTTGGTAAACATGTACCGGTTGATCCTTATGTTCCTCTGCTGGCGGGGGCAGCGCTGGCGGTCCAATACCTTAGTGAAATTCATGGTGTAGATCATGTCGATACCCAAGATATCATTCAAGCTCTTAAGAGTAAGGAGAATATGAAGAAGGTTTACGGAACCGTTCTAAGCAGAGTGCGCTGTGCTCTCCCTGAGGAAACCTTATTCATCGGTTTTGCCGAAACAGCGACCGGATTAGGGCACGCCGCGTTTAGCTTATTTGATAATGCCCACTACCTGCACACGACCCGTGAACAGATTCCACTCTTGGCCTCTGAACTGAATTTTAATGAAGATCATTCTCATGCCGTCAATCATCGCTGTTATCCGTTGGACCTTGAGCTACTTATGAACCCAAAAACGGTTATTTTAGTTGATGATGAGATAACCACTGGAAATACAGCGCTGAATATTATTCGGGCAATCTATTACAAATTTCCGAAGACTAGTTTCGTTGTCTTATCACTTTTAGATTGGAGAACAAGTGAAAACCGTGCGAATTTTACTATGCTAGAGCAACAGCTTGACATTAAGATTCATACTGTTTCACTATTGGAAGGAGAAATAACGGTAAGCGGTGACTCTATTAACGAGCAAATAAATGATGTTACCCCTTCCTTTGGATCGAATGTTTTTACGAAATTGAATGTCTTGCCGGAACTGAAATTTCTCGATCTAAGAGATGTGGTCTCGGTTTTTTCTGAAGATTCAACGGGGTATCAAAACTATACACCGTATCTAAAATTAACGGGGAGATTCGGATTGTCAAGCAGTGATAATCTGGAAACGCTATCCTTAGCCAGAAAAATTGGAGCAGAACTAAAAAATGACCGGATCGGCACCAAGACTCTTTGTCTGGGAACGGGCGAATTCATGTATTTCCCCATGCTTATTTCGGCTTATATGGGCAGAGGGGTGAGTTACCATTCCACAACGCGGAGTCCTATTTATGCTTTTGCCAGACCTCATTACGCTATTCAAAGTGGATTTACCTATCGGTGTTCTGACGAATGGAGTATTGCAAATTATGTCTATAACGTGCCCTTAAAGTACTATGAAGAAGTTTATGTGTTTATAGAAAGAGAAGTTAGGCACGAACGCCTAATTCCCATGGTAACAATGTTGCGTGAATTAGGTATTCCACGTTTGGTTTTAGTGTTAGGAGTTTCAGCGGTCAACGGTTAGAGGTTAGCCAGAAGTTGAAATTGTAGTTCTGGGAGTGGCTGAATAAGGAAAAGAGGTGAGTGTCAGAGTGATTATTAAGAGCGATAGACTCTTCACGAATCGGATTCCAGATCCTTTACCAATCGGAAGTTATACTCCTAAAGATGCCATTTTTTTACTTAAAAATCTTAATGGGTTAATGTCTGAAACGGATTTGCAAACTCGAGAGAAAAGAATCCAATCAGGCGGTCATTATTCGGAAATGCTGCCGATAGAATACCTGCCCACGCAGGAATATCTTGATCTTTTTTATGAGACGTTGCGTCAAAGTGCTGCCAAAGTTGCAGAGGCTGTGAGGGTAGTAGCAGAGCTTATTCTAAAAAGAAACGGCTCAAAGCTAGTGCTTGTTTCTCTCGCTCGTGCCGGAACGCCCATTGGAGTCTTAATTAAACGTTATCTTTTGGAAACTCATCGCCTTGATTTACCTCACTATAGTATATCCATCATTAGGGATAGAGGTATCGATGAAAATGCTATCCTGTATATTCTGCAAAATCATGGTGCTTCAAAAATTCAGTTCCTGGATGGATGGACAGGCAAAGGGACCATTACCGGAGTGTTGAGTCGGGCCTGCACTGCGTTTGAAGCTAAATATGACTACAAATTAGACGACGATTTAGCAGTCTTGGCTGATCCTGGGCACTGTGTCAAAACGTTCGGTACCCGAGAGGATTTCTTAATCCCTAGTGCTTGTTTAAATTCAACCGTTTCTGGGTTAGTCAGTCGAACCGTTTTTCGAACCGACTTGATCGGAGAAAATGAATTTCACGGGGCGAGATTCTATCGAGAACTTATGGACGAAGAGGTGTCTAATTTCTTTGTTGATACAATTTCTGCAGAATTTAAAGCACTGGGACCACAAAACCTTAGATTAAAAGCTACTAGTGACAATGCTGAAGTGACTTGGCAAGGGCTCAAAGAGTTAAGGGTGATAAGAGAAAAGTATGATGTGGACGATATTAACTTTATTAAACCAGGCATTGGAGAAACGACTAGGGTTTTGTTGAGGCGAATACCGGAGCGAGTACTGGTGGATAGGATGGAAAATCCTAACATAAAACATATTTTGCTGCTTGCCAAAGATAAGGGAGTTCCGGTTGAGGAATATCCTGATCTTTCGTATTCCTGTTGCGGCATTGTAAAACAGATATAGATGATGAAAACAATGTTATTTGCCAGTGATCTCGATCAAACCTTAATTTATTCGCAACGAACGTTTATGAATCAAGAGTTCAATGAACAAATTTACCCAGTTGAATGGTTGAAGGATCGGTTTATTTCCTACATGACTCAAAACGCTCTCAACAAATTAAAGGAAGTATCGCAAAAGGTTCTTTTTGTACCAGTTACAACTCGGACCAAACTTCAATATCAGCGCATTAATTTCCTCGAATATGATATTTCAGTTCAATACGCTGTAACCAGTAATGGTGGGACAATATTCTTTAAGGGTAAAGAGGATAAGGAGTGGACCAATCATGTCCTAAAAGGAATAGATAACTGTGCAGTCGCTCGGGATCTTATCAATAAGTTTAATGAAATTTCGAATCCTTCATGGGTGATCAAGGATTCGGGTAAATTAGCCGATAACTTATTTTATTATTGTCTGATCGAACGAGAGAAGATTCCTTTAGCGGAATTAGCGGCTTTCAAAACTTGGGCTAGCGAAAATAACTGGAAGTTATCTATCCAAGGAAGAAAACTGTATTTAGTCCCGAAAAATGTAAATAAAAAGGCTGCAATCCTATATATTAAGGAAAGAGAAGGAATGAGTCAAGTTGTTGCGGCAGGGGATTCGTTATTAGACTTAGATATGCTTAAAGCAGCGGATCTTGGCATTGCGCCAGCGCACGGTGAATTATATGCGCTGTATATACAGAGTGTTTCAGGTTTTGATAAGATCAGATTTACTCAACTGAGCGGTATCGAGGCAGCGGAAGAAATTTTGGATAGTGTCGCTGGCTACTTTCTGAGAACGTTGTTGTATAATATTCCTTTTAGAAGTACAATATAGTGGTAAACATTGGGAGAAGAGAGAAGAAACTATGGGATTAGGTCGAAGTGTCTTTTGTGAAAGTTATGTGAACATTGTTAAGCGATGTTTTTTGAGAGCATTCTTATGATACTATACAAGCATGTAAGCTCTGCGAGTGTGCAAGAGTGTAGAAACAAAGCTGGCTAGGAACAAACGCTAAAAGATTAAAAATTGGAGTGGTACGAATTGAATTCCGTTGCAGCCTTTTTCCAGGGAATAGAGCATAGTTATGCTCAGTTTTTCTCCTTACACGCCTTGATCGCAACAATATCCGACCCAGTAAGTCTTGGCATAATCGGCTCCTTAATTATATTGGAAGGCTTACTATCTTCCGATAATGCCCTTGTTTTGGCAGTGCTCGTAAGAGAGCTACCAAAGCGACAACAAAAAAAAGCTCTGTTTTATGGTATCTGGGGTGCTTATCTTTTTAGGTTCTTAGCTATTGGGTTTGGTATTTATTTAGTTCAAATCCGGTGGGTGAAAGTGATCGGGGCACTTTATTTGCTCTGGATGTCTGCTAAATACTTCTTTTCAAATCAAGTAGAGGATGATAAAGCGGTTGAAGGGAAAGCGAAGAGTTTTTGGGGAGTGGTCCTACAAGTTGAATTAATGGATATCGCGTTTAGTATAGACAGCGTTTTAGCAGCATTTGGGGTTAGCGGCAAGGTTTGGGTGCTTTTTCTAGGGGCGATTTTTGGTATTTTAATGATGAGAGGCGTGGCTCGAATTTTCCTTGTTCTGATCGAAAAATTCCCTGAGCTTGAAACTACGGCTTATGTTTTAATTGCCTTAATTGGAGCGAAAATGATGGCTTCAGTGTTTGGTTATATCATTTCGGATGCTTTGTTTTTTATAATTTTGGTTATTGTTTTCCTGAGTACATTCCTTCTCCACTATCTGCGTTTCCAGATTAAGAAAAGATATACTGGCAAAGATGTCAAAGTAGAAAAAAAGAGAATGTCATAGAAATTTTTATAGAAAAGAGGAATTCAAGTGGCTACGATTAACTTGCAAAAGGGCCAAAAGATTGATTTAACCAAAGGAAACCCTGGGTTAGCTAAAATTATGGTTGGCTTAGGCTGGGACGAAGTAGCGAAATCAAAATCCGGAGGATTTTTGAGTGGTCTCTTGGGTGGGAAACCTGCAGAAATTGATTGTGATGCTTCGGCGATTATGCTCGATTCGCAAAATAAATTAACAACGAAAGATCGTTTAGTATACTTTGGCAATCTTCAAAGCGCTGATAAAAGCGTGAAACACAGTGGAGATAATCTTACTGGTGGTGGTGAAGGGGATGATGAGCAAATTCATGTGGATTTAAGCCAAGTTCCCAGTGGCGTTCAAAAAATTGTTTTTGTCGTTAACATCTACGATTGCATAAAGCGAAAACAGGACTTCGGACATATTGCCAATGCCTTTATTCGGGTTGTCAATCCAGTCAATGGGCAAGAATTTTGTCGATATAATTTAACCGAAAATTATGCAGGGAAAACAAGTCTGATAGTGGCAGAGGTTTATCGTCACACGAATGAGTGGAAATTTGCTGCGATCGGTGAAGCGACGAACGATGCCTCATTGAGTGAGATCGTTCGTCGTTATCAATAAATTTATTAAAGGGGGAAAATTCAATGGCAATTAGTCTGCAAAAAGGTCAAAAGGTAGATCTTACTAAAACTAATCCGGGTCTGGTTAAGGTTATTATTGGTCTGGGCTGGGACGTTAACAAGTATGATGGCGGAAAAGAGTTTGACTTAGACGCGGCTGCATTTATGTTGAATGCTGAAGGAAAAGTTACTGATGATAAGAATTTCATTTTTTACAATAACCCCAAGAGTTCTGATGGTTCAGTAACTCATACTGGCGATAATCGTTCGGGTGCTGGTGAGGGGGATGACGAGCAAATAAAAATTGACTTGGCAGTTGTTCCAAGCAGTATCTCTAAAATTTCCTTTGGGATTACGATTCATGAGGCTAAAGAGCGCAATCAGAACTTTGGGCAAGTTTCCAATGCCTATGTACGCGTTCTGAATGAGGCCTCGGGGGATGAACTAATTCGTTATGACTTGGGTGAAGACTTTTCAGTTGAGACTGCGGTTGTTGTTGGAGAGCTTTATCGCAACAATGAAGAGTGGAAGTTTAATGCGATCGGGAGCGGTTATCAAAACGGCCTAGCCGGATTATGTAAAGATTTTGGGTTAGACGTATAATTTAAGGTATGATGCCTGGCTTTCTTAACTTTAAATTTGAACTAAAATTTCGTTATTTAATTACTATTTAAAGTAGAATAAAAGAGGTGTTATTATGTCAGTCATAAGTTTGCAAAAAGGCCAAAAGATTGACCTGACCAAGGGGAATCCTGGGCTATCAAAGATTATTGTTGGCCTGGGCTGGGATACGAATAAGTATTCTGGGGGGGCTGATTTTGATTTGGATGCCTCTGTTTTTTTAATCGATAAAAATGGTAAAGCCGGAGGTATTGAAGATTTTATTTATTATAACAATCTTGTTGGTGGCGACGGTTCTGTAATACATACGGGAGATAATCTCACTGGAACTGGTGAAGGTGATGATGAACAAATTAAGATTGATCTCGCCAACGTACCGGCGCATGTTGATAAAGTTGCCATTACCGTTACAATTCACGATGCGATTGCCAGAGGACAGAACTTTGGTCAAGTATCGAATGCTTTCGTTCGCATTGTAAATGAAATAAACGAGCAAGAAATCATGAGATATGATTTAGGGGAAGATTTTTCAGTAGAAACCGCCTTGGTTGTTTGCGAACTCTATCGACATCAAGGGGAATGGAAGTTCAATGCTGTAGGGAACGGCTTTTCCGGTGGTTTGAGTGCTCTTTGCACAAACTATGGTTTACAAGTAGGCTAAGTACTTTTATGGCAAGACGCTTCCGATAATTGGAAGTGTCTTTTTTGATATCCACTTGGTTAGTCGAGGTATGTTCTGAAACGATAGAGAACTTAGTAGTAATTTCTTAACAAAAGATTATGATATCCATTTTAACGTACAGCAAAGTATATTGTATTTCATATTAAATTCTAAATATATAGACTCTTGGCCGCAATACATCGAAATATGGTGGTACTTGCTAATTTATGGGCAACAAGCCGCTTCTTGATGCTTGATATTTAAGAAGTTATTGCTTATTATTAAAAGAACGTACATTCGTTCAATTGATTGGACAGATGATAATATAGCCAATAATGCAGAATAGGTATTCAGGGGGTAAGTAGCAATGTTAAATAAGGAGAGCCAATTTGTTCGTCAATTATTTATGAGCCTGAGTTTTGTATTGGCTGGAGCGGGACTCGTCTGGGGTTTCGTGACGATTCAGGGTGGAAATTGGATTAATACTGGCTTAAGGTTCTTTACAAGTGCAGGAGCAGGACTTTCGTTCTCCTGGAAATTGGATGGACTGACGGTGTTCTTTCTGTTTATTTTGCTCTTGGGTCAAGGCTTTTCTTCCCTTTATTCAATAGGGTATCTTAAGGAATATGAAGAAAAGAAGAAGAGTCTTTGGCCTTTTTATGCAAATTGGTTTTTGTTTCTGGGGAGTATGTTTGGTGTATTGCTAGCGGATGACGGTTTTTCCTTTCTATTTACTTGGGAAATGATGTCCCTGTTCTCATTCTTCTTAGTTCTCTATGAGAATGAAGATCGTCAAAATCGGAATTCTGCCTACATATATCTGGTAATGACACATGTTGGAACGGTTTTCTTAACTGCTGCAACCTTATTTTTATACACAAAGACTGGAAGTTTTGCTTTTGAAGTATGGGCAGGTGCAGCTCCCACGCTTACGGCAATCCAACTTAATTTACTATTTATAGCTTTCTTTATTGGTTTAGGGACAAAAGCTGGTTTTGTCCCGTTTCATATTTGGTTGCCTTATGCCCATTCGGCTGCCCCAAGTCCAGTATCCTCACTTATGTCTGGGGTCATGGTTAATGTTGCTCTCTATCTTTTTTTAAGACTCGTCTGGTTGACGTTAGGACCTGGACCCATTTGGTGGGGTTGGTTATTCTTGCTGGTCGGAGCTTTATCGGCTATCGTCGGGATACTTTCTGCTTCAGTTCAGTCAGATCTTAAGAAATTGCTTGCTTATTCAACGATTGAAAATGTGGGTATTCTGGGAATGGCTTTAGGTAGTGCTTTACTAGCGAGATCATGGAATAATGTTTGGGCCATGGATTTAGCCCTTGTCGCTTTCTTTTGGCATACGTTACAGCATATGCTTTTTAAATCATCACTCTTTATGGGAGCGGGGAACATTATACAGGCAACGCATACGCGAAACTTGGATCGTTTAGGGGGATTGCTTAAACGGATGCCGAAAACAGGTCTTGGTGCCCTGATTGGAATATTAGGTATAACTGCGTTACCCCCTCTGGGTGGATTTTGGGGAGAATTAATCCTTTTCCAATCGTTGTGGATGAATACCTTGAACCTTACAAATGGCTGGGGTAAAGTCATCTTGCCTTTGGCCATCGGAGTTCTGGCACTGGTTGGAGGGTTAGCTATGGCCACGTTTGTGAAGTGGTTTGGAATTTCCTTCCTCGGACAAGCACGTTCTCAAATGGCGGAAAGAGCAAAGGAAGTACATCCAGTTCAATATATTACCCCTTTCTTAGTCAGCAGTTTAGCAGTTTTAAGTGTTCTTTGGCCAGCGGCTACTTTAGGCTTAATTAACTTGCCTCTTTCGGTTTTGAGAACTGGTGAATCGCTAGGGATAGAGTCTGTGATTGGTAAACCGCTTATTATGTCATCTATTTATTTAATCATACTATGTCTGCTTACGGTTGTGGTTGTGATTCTGAGCAAACGAGGTGTGCGGAGAGTCACAGCAACTTGGAATTGTGGTGGTCCTCTAACTTCAAGTATGCAATATACTGCCACCGGATTGACAAAGCCTATTAGGATCCTTTTTTCAAAAGTATTGGGTTCGCAGCGAAATGTGGAACGAGATTTTGCGGGAACGCGTTACAGTTTGCGCTCCTTAAGATATGAAGGCAGAATCAAAGAAGTTTATGAGGATATCTTCTATCGACCTTCAATCCGCGGGCTGCTTTGGTTGGCGTCCCAGATCCGAAAACTGCAAGAGGGGAGCATCCATCTGTATTTAGGTTACCTATTAATCACAGTCATCGTCGTTTTAATTGTAGGACGATAGGAGGAGAAGGAATGGACGAACTATTAATGATTTTAACCCGTCTGCTGATGGGAATAGGACATTTGGCCTTGATTTTAATTGCCGCTCCGCTTCTTCAAGGATTCATCAAAAAAAGCAAAGCATTCTGGCAGATGCGGCAAGGCCCCTCAATCCTTCAACCATACCGAGATTTAAGTAAATTATTGAAAAAGGAGGAACTGATCTCGGAACATGCTTCATGGCTCTTTCTTCTGACGCCGCGGATTGCTCTGGCAGCCACCTTAATGGCCGGGCTTGTAATTCCAAATGCTTGGGGTTGGGCACCGTTAAGCGGCTGGGGAGATCTCTTTTTATTTGGAGCTAGCTTAGGTTTAGTACGCTTGTTTCTGACACTTTCAGGTTTAGAAGGGGCAGGAACGTTCGGAGGAATGGGCTCGAGCAGGGAACTTTTTTTGGGCTTGCTAACAGAACCGGGATTGTTGCTAGGGCTAATCGTCTTAGCCTTCATTACTGCGACAACCTCCCTACAAGGGATTATCACTGGATTACAAAGTGTATCCCCTATTTTTATTCCCCGCTTATTAGCCATAGTAACCTTGGGAATGGTTAGCATTGCGGAGATGGGGCGGATTCCGATGGATAATCCGGATACACATTTGGAATTAACCATGATTCATGAAGGGATGTTACTGGAATATTCGGGGCTTTCACTGGCATTGCTTAGCTTTTCAGAGCAAATCAAACAACTTCTACTGATTCTTCTCTTGGCGCAAATTGTCTGGCCTAGTGGCTTGATCTCGAGTAGCGTTGGGTTTTTAGGAATGTTCGGGGCGTTGTGTTTTGCTGGAGTCAAAGTTGCTGTTTTAGGATTTTTCTATGCCACAGTGGAGAGTCTCTTTGTTAAAAGGCGACTTTTTCGAGTCCCTCATTTTTTGGCAACAAGTACTGCCACCGCTGTTTTGGCCTTGGTATCACTCTGGATTATAAGGGGGCAGATTTAAGTGTCAGGAATTTCTGAGAATTGGCTTAATTTAGTACTCCTTGTTCTTTTGGCTAGCGGATTAAGCATTGTCTACAGTAGTAGGGTAGAAAAGGCCTTGAATTGGTGGACAGTTCAAACTGTCGCCGTGTCGCTCCTTATTTTAGCTCAAGGTATTTATCAAAATGAACTAGAAGTCATATTTGTCGGTATTTTGTTATTAATTGGTAAAGCGGGGGTTATCCCAATCCTTTTACGGCGGGTTTTAAAAGAGTCAAAGACAGAGTGGGTGGGTGAAATCTACTTAAAGCGCGCTTCGTCATTAGTTGTTGCCGGAGGGTTAACGATTATCGCTTACGATGTGACGAAACCTTTAATGGCTCTCCCTCAATCCGGTTTCCGTAACGGTTTAGCTGTCGCGATAGCGCTAATTTTCTTTGGCCTGTTGCTGATGATGATCCGTAAAGTTGCTATAGTGCAAGTTTTGGGGATTCTGCTGATTGACAATGGAATATTTTTGGCGGGATTTTTCCTAACCCAAGGGATGCCTTTGTTAGTGGAAATGGGGAGTATGTTTGATATCCTAGTTGGGATTGTCATTATTGTGATTCTGTCGAAACAAATGCTGGAGAATTATGATTCGCTGAATGTTGATCACATGAGGTCATTGAAAGGATAGTATGCGATGTTTATTGGAGTAGCTGTAATCGCGGCGGTGGGAATGCTGGTTTCGGCAAAGGATACTTATTTAAAACTATTAAACAGCGTGGCTCTCGTCTTGTTAACGTTAAGTGGAGGATGGACCATAAGACAAACGTTTACGCAAGGCTCTTACCAGTACGGGCAGGGTATTTTATATTGGGATGCCTTGAGTGCTTTGCTTCTAAGCGTCATTGTTATTATTGCTGTTTATGTTATTCTCTTTTCTTTGGCATATATGGAAAAAGAAGTTCACGAGAAGAAACTGCCGAGAACGCGTTTGAAGTGGTATTATTTCTGGATATGGATCTTTATAGCTACGATGCTTCTGGTAGTAAGTACGCCTAATCTGGGGGTTATGTGGGTAGGTATTGAGGGAACGACCTTAGCGACAACTCTTTTGGTTGGTTTCTATCGGAATAAAAAGGCGGTAGAAGCCGCTTGGAAATATTTGATTTTATGCACAGTAGGTATCAGTTTTGCTTTGCTGGGAACTATGTTGCTTTTTGCGGCGGCAGCACCGCACTTGGGTCAAAGTTTAATAGCTTTGGATTGGCGCATGCTTCCAAAAGTTGCCAATCAATTAGATCTAAATTTAGTCCGCCTGGGAGTATTGTTTACGCTCGTCGGCTATGGGGCAAAAGTTGGATTTGTGCCCATGCATGCGTGGCTTCCTGATGCTCATAGTCAAGCCCCTTCCCCAGTCAGTGCCTTGCTATCGGCTGTCTTACTCAATTGCGCTCTTTATGCTATTTTGCGTTGGTACAGTTTGACTCGTCTCACGGCTCTGGGGCCGGATTTCATGGGTAAGATACTCATGAGTTTTGGATTTTTATCGTTAGCTCTTATGGTAGGGTTTATCTTAATGCAAAAAGACGTTAAACGCTTATTGGCCTATTCAAGTGTAGAACATATGGGAATCTTAGCGATAGGTTTTGGGTTGGGCACTAAGGAGGCTGTCTGGGGGGCATCGCTGCATCTTTTGCTTCATGGTCTAACCAAGGCTAATCTGTTTGTCATTATCGGGAGCTTGGTACAAAAAACGGGAACAAGGCAAATGCCCAGGATGCGTGGGATTTTTAAAGTTTGGCCTTACACTGGAATAATCATGGTTTTGGGATTGTTGGGAATTACTGGAACACCTCCGTTTGGAACCTTCCGATCAGAGTTAAGCATCTTAGCGGGGCTGTATAAAATGGATCATCCTCTCCTTGGTTTTTTGGCCCTTCTATGTTTAACCTTGATCTTTGCAGGGTTTCTCTATCATTTCCTCCAGATGCTTTTTGGGAAACCAAGAGAGAGTTATCAAGCTGGAGAGAGCGTAAGTACACTGGTCCTTGCAGCTCCTATTTTGGTAGTCCTTGTCTTAGGCTTGTTTATTCCGCAAAGCTTGAATCAAGCGCTAAATCAGGTCGTCAAAGTCATATTGGGAGGCGTATAGGATGCTAGGCTTACAGGAATATCTACAGAGTTATCGCAGTGATCCAGCGATTAAAATAGTAGAGTGGGAGAAACAAGAGGGTTTAGTCGAAGTACCTTCTCGGGATCTACCGGAAGTGTTGACATATTGTTTAGCCATGTGGCCGCGTCTAATGTGGTTGACTCATGTTGTTAATGATGAGCGTCAGTTGGGAAATGGATTTTGTATCTATCTGGTTCTTCATTTTCCGGGCAAGGATTTTTCGCTCACCCTTGTTGCTAAAGGGATAGAAAGTAACTTCCCAACGCTTGCCTCAATTTATCCGGCACTGAATTGGTCAGAGAGAGAAGTTCAAGATCTCTTTGGCTTACAAGCGGTTGGACATCCTGATCCGCGCTCATTGGTCTTACATCCGGGTTGGCCTAAAGGATTCCATCCCTTACGCAAGGATTACAAAGCAGGGAAAGAAAGCAAGGAGTTTAAACGAGCTCCTTTGGTTTTTCCAGAGATGCTTGGAGACGGAATCTTTCAGGTGCCAGTTGGCCCAATACATGCCGGAATCATTGAACCGGGGCATTTCCGTTTCTATACTATTGGAGAAGCCGTTCTGCATTTAGAGGCCCAGCTCTTCTTTACGCACAAAGGAATCGAGAAGCTCATTGAAGGAAAAAGTATTCAGGAAGGCTTGCGTATCATTGAACGGGTTTGTGGAGTATGCACTGTCAGTCATGCGCTTGCTTATTGTGAGGCTGTTGAGAAACTTGCGAATTTGGAAGTTTCCCGTTCGGTCTTATTGTGGAGAACGATCCTTGCAGAATTGGAACGAGTTTACAATCATGTGGGAGATATAGGCAACATGTGTGCTGGCGTCGGCTTTGCCTTAGGTAATGCCAATGGGTCACAATGTAAAGAAAGGCTTCAACGGCTAAACTTAGAATTCTTCGGTCACCGCTTTTTGCGAGGTGCGGTCGTTCCTGGGGGAATTAAATCGATTCCCAGTCCAAAGGCTAGTGAGGCCATCCTAAACCGACTTCTGGAACTGTCCCATGATTTTGAAGAATGGATCCCCATGCTCCTCACGCATGACGGTTATAGACAGAGGGCAGTCACGACGGGTGTCTTAAAGCTGGAGGATGCTCTTAATTTTGGAGTTACAGGACCCGCTGCCCGAGCTTCAGGCATACCAAATGATTGGCGAGAACTCCATGCCCACCTTTGCTATCCTGAACTGAAGGTAAAATCTATGACCGAACAAGAGGGAGATTGTTGGTCTCGGTTAACGGTTCGGGTTAAGGAAACGAGAGAGAGTTTCCGATTCCTTCATACTTTGCTGTCCGAAGGAATGAAGAAACCAGAGCCTGAGATTGAACGTCTTAAATTGTTTTCTGATCATAAGTTTCATGCTTGGCAGCCGGCTTGGGGATGCGTTGAGTCCCCTCGAGGTACGGATGTTGTCTGGCTCATGCTGGATGAGGAGGCTAAAATCTATCGTTGCAGGGTTCGATCCGCTAGCTATGCCAATTGGCCGGTTGTACCTCTCACAGTACCGGGCAATATTGTACCGGACTTTCCCTTAATCAATAAAAGTTTTGAATTGTGCTATAGTTGTTGTGACCGCTAGCTAAAAAGGGGAGATAACACATGTGGAGTTTGCTGCTCCGGAAATTAAAAATGGGACGTCTTACGGAGAAAAATGGAAATTCGCTAACACCGCACATGGCGTCCAATTTGCCATTGAAGTTTAGAAAGTCCTTGCAGATTCGGCACCTCGATTGTGGTTCTTGCAATGGGTGCGATTGGGAAATGGCAGCTTTAGGTAATTCTCTGTACGATCATCAGCATTTTGGCATTGACTTCGTGGCTTCCCCTCGTCATGCGGATCTCTTGATGTGCACTGGGCCGGGTTCCACGCAGTTGTTGAATGCAGCCCGCGAAACCTATGAAGCGATGGCTAAACCCAAATGGGTTATGGCAGTAGGAGATTGTGCTATAAATGGTGGTGTATTCAAAGGAGCGTATGCCACTGAAGGTGGGATTGATGGAATTTTACAGGTTGATATTAAGGTTCCAGGTTGTCCGCCAAAGCCCGATGATTTGATCAAGGCTCTGCTGGAATTTATGGGTAAGAGATAAGTGAAAAAGAGCCTCCCAGGCTCTTTTTTATTTATACTTATCATTTATGACCATAAGTTAAAGTTTGATATCTAAATCTTTTATCTTGCGGTAAAGTGTATTTCGTCCAATACCCAGAAGCTTTGCGGCAGGTGCGATTTTCCCTTTGGTTTGGGTGAGCGCATAGAGGATCGCATGTTTGGTTTGTTGGTTTAATAAGAGTTGGGGTTCGAGTTCCGTTTTTGAGATTGAGCGTTGAATTTCATCGGGCAAGTCTGCTACGGTTATAACGGGACCTTCTGTTAAAGCTACCATGCTCTCGATACAGTTTTCTAGTTCACGGACATTACCAGGCCAGGGATGAGCTAGTAAATGAGTATAAACTTCGGGTTGAATGCCTAACAAGGGACTGCTAAATGAGGCACAGGCTTTGCGGAGAAAATAGGGAACTAAATCGCGAATGTCTTCAGTACGTTCACGTAGGGGAGGTAGTTCTAAGGTGACGACTTTCAGACGATAAAATAAATCTAAGCGGAATTTTCCTATTGTAACCAGGTTAGAGAGGTCTTTATGCGAGGCAGCAAGGATCCGGACGTCAATCTTTAGAGCTTTGGTGTCACCGACTCGACAAACTTCCTTTTCTTGGAGCACACGAAGGAGCGCTACTTGAACTTCTAAGGGCATATCACCAATTTCATCGAGAAAGATCGTTCCCTTATTAGCTAACTCGAATTTCCCCGGTTTACCGCCACGACGTGCTCCGGTGAAAGCGCCTTCTACATAGCCAAATAATTCACTTTCAACTAGGGAAGAAGATAGTGAGGCACAGTTTAAAGCGACAAATGGGCCTTTGCTTCGGGGGCTGAGTTGATGAATAGTTCGGGCAATAATTTCCTTTCCAGTTCCGCTTTCACCGTGAATGAGTACGGAAGAGTGAGTCGCGGCGACCTTCGCAGCTCGTTCGAGAGTCCGTTGCGAAGACTGACTATGTCCGATCCATAACGTACTGTTCAGAGGAGGATCCTCAGAAATTTGAACTGTTCCAACGGCACCAAGTGACTGTCCCGCCTCATTAACTACACGTGTTAAGTGAGAGGAAATGGCATTCCCGGCGGGATCTTTAATCTGAAGATCTAGAGATTGAGCACTTAACATCCACCCTTTCGGAGAACTAAAGATGTCCCCGGCAAGTTGTCCAATGATGTTTTCTCTACTGCGCCCTAGTAGTGCGGCACCAAGAGGGTTGATGTTAGTGATGATACCGTCGCAATCAATGGCGAGAAAGCCTTGGCGTATTAGTGAAGACGCTAACTCGAATCCTTCTTGGTAAAACTTGAGCTGACGCTCCAACTCGAAAAGACGCAAATTTTTCTCGATCATATTGGCACCCATCATTGCAATAGTTAAGATTTTTTGCCGGTCTGGATTAGCTTCGCCGCTAATGTCTAAGACGCCAATTGGGGCACCGTGGCTGTTTTGAATCGGGGCAGCCCAACATGCTAAAAAGTGATTATCCTGGACAAAGTGTTCCCAACCGAAGACGGAAATGGGAGCATTGTCGCGGAGGGCAGTTCCGATGGCATTGGTGCCGCGGACCTCTTCACGCCAATCGGCACCAGTACTTAAATTTACTTTCTGGGCTTTACTCATAAAAGGCGCGTCCCCGATGGCTTCAATGATGTAACCATCGTTGTCACCTAATAAAACAGTATAATTGCTGCTTCCGAGCAAGCTAAAGATATAAGGCAAAACAGGCTCCCCTGCTCGGATCAAGGATTCTTGAGCATCACGGCGCTCGCTGAGAAGAGGAGTTGACAGAACGTCATGGTCAGAAATTAGCGTATGATCTACTTGATACGCTAAACTTCGCTGCCAAGAACGATAAATGGAAGGAGTTACTTCTGATTCAACGCTTTCTCCATTTACAAAACGTTTCCAATATTTGTCCATATTACGTTCCCCTCTTCTCTTAAGCATAAAAAAATTACCCTATTATTGACAAGAATATCATACCTATTCCAATCAAACAACAGCTTGTATCAATTAAACTTCATATAAGTGTTTCATAATGGAACAAAACTAAAAGGCAAAACGCTCAAATGTGGAACATTTAGCATTCGAAATAGTGAAACTGTTCTGCAAATAGAAAAGCACCTGCCCAATCCCT
The DNA here is from genome assembly GCA_031292055.1 of Desulfosporosinus sp. Taxonomy (GTDB): domain Bacteria; phylum Bacillota; class Desulfitobacteriia; order Desulfitobacteriales; family Desulfitobacteriaceae; genus Desulfosporosinus. Next base: position 71,016 of record JARLHV010000038.1, on the reverse strand, counting down.
AGGAGGTGCTTTTCTATTTGGAATATTGCGCAGAGTTTGTTTATTTGCCGAAAGAACAACGTGGGTAAATACAGACTGGGCAGTCGAGGCAGAGACCACCCTGTCCTAGTTTGGTAATGTCATGGCGCGCTAGTCGTTCTCCCGTAAGTAGGCGTGGTGCGACGAGATCGAATACGGTGGTTTTAGCGTACATGACGCACCCAGGTAAGCCTAGGATGGGAATATCTCCAAGGTAGGCCAACAAAAACATCGCTCCTGGTAAAACAGGAGCACCATAAGTGATGAGTTCGGCTCCCATTTCTTTAATAGCAGTGGGGGTCACGTCATCGGGGTCGACCGACATGCCGCCACTGACTAAGATCATTTCGGCTCCCTGATCAAGATGTTCCTGAATGCAGCTTTGAATCAGCGGTACCTCATCGCTGGCAAACGTTTGACCTAGGACTACAGACCCCCAGCCTTCAATTTTCGAACGGAGTACGGGGCCGAATTTATCTTGGATCCGGCCATGATAGACTTCACTTCCCGTTGTGACGATTCCAACCTTCAACTGTTTTAGTGGTCGTACATCCAGAAGTGGTTTGGAAAATGTTTGGGCAATTCGTTCCGCGTCCAGGACTACTTTTTCATCGATCATCAGAGGAACGACACGGGTGCCGGCAACTTTATCTCCTTTTTTTACCGGGTAATGATTGTGAAGTGTGGCGAGGATGACATCTTGCAAAGTATTTAAAGCCCAGATGCCGTCTTCTGAAGTATAGAGTAGGCCGTCGTGGGCAGCAATTAGTGTAACTTTACCTTCTTTGGGTTCGTCAAGGATTAGCCCTGAACCAGACACTGCGCGAGCGAGGCGCTCTGCCGCTTCATTTTCATGAATGAGTCCGGGCGTGGGATCCCATACGTAGACATGTTCTTTCCCCATGCTCAGAAGAACTGGAATATCCTCTTCCTGGACTATATGCCCCTTGCGAAAGCGGGGACCTTTAATGACACCGGGAATAATTTGTGTCATGTCATGGATCAAAACTGCACCGACAGAATTCTGAACTTTGATTTTTTCCATAGGGATAGCCTCCAATACATCATGTGTGGTGTGTGCGTTCAAAAACACACCCTTGGCGGGATTGAAAACTGCCAGCGGTTCACGGACAGATTGAGGGGGGAAACAATCTGTTCCTCTTTGCATGGTATCGCATTCTTAACAGGCGGTCAAGAGATGAATTAATGACAAAAAAAATTTTTTAACCTATTTAGAAAATGAGTTGCGATAGGTATCATCAAAAAAATCCCCCCCGAAGTCTGGAAATTGAATTAATAGTAAATATTCAGATAGTGTGTATTATTGGCATGAATCTTGCAAATAATACAAAGTGTGCCAAGTAAAGCAAAGCCAATTAAATTAACAATTAAATACTTAAAGTTATTTCTGGCAAGCACAAAAAAGAATGGGAGGAACAAATGCCAGTTGTTCATAAAAGGATGATAGGCGGGGAAATTGCTTTGTTGGCGACTGAGACTGTAGTCTTTGTAGAGAATAATTAAAAGGAGTGAAACAAATTGCTTAAAAAAAATGTAGTCATTAACGGTATTCCCCAAACCTTACTTGTCGATGGGGAGGTTACTCTAGCCAATGTGTTACGTGGACAACTGCACCTGACCGGAACTAAAATAGGATGTGGAAAAGCTCAATGCGGTGTCTGCTCCGTCATAGTGGATGGAAAAGTAATTCGTTCTTGTGTTACCAAAATGAAACGGGTTGCTGATAACGCAGACATCACTACAATCGAAGGGGTGGGCACCAAAGAACATTTACATCCCTTGCAGCTTGCTTGGATGATTCATGGTGCTGCCCAATGTGGTTTCTGTAGTCCGGGATTTATCGTTTCTGCCAAACAGCTGTTAGAGGAAAATGTCAATCCGACCCGAGAAGAGGTTAGAGCTTGGTTCCAAAAACACAGAAACGCCTGCCGGTGCACTGGGTACAAACCTTTAGTTGACTCTGTCATGGAAGCGGCTCGCTTAATTCGGGGTGAGGTTACGGTCGAAGAGTTATTCGTAAAATTGCCGGCTGATGGCAGAATCCTCGGTACGGAATACATTCGTCCGTCCGCTCTGGCTAAGGTTACCGGTACTTGGGACTTTGGAGCTGATGCAGGACTTAAAATGCCTGAAGAAACTTTGCAACTCAAATTAGTTCAGGCCAAAGTTTCTCATGCTAATATTCTTTCTATCGACACATCTGAGGCTGAAAAAATGCCTGGCGTCTATAAAGTTATCACATACAAAGATGTTATCGGTAAAAACCAAATCACAGGTTTGATCACTTTTCCGACCAATAAAGGAGATGGCTGGGACCGCCCGATCCTCTGCGAGAAAAAAGTGTTCCAATTTGGTGATGCCATAGCCATTGTCGCAGCCGATACTGCTGCTCATGCTCAGGCTGCCGTTGAAAAAGTAAAAGTGGAGCTTGAATTACTCCCTGAATATATGAGCGCTCCTGCCGCTATGGCAGATGACGCCATTGAAATTCATCCAGGAACACCAAACGTTTACTTTGAAACTCAGCTTGTCAAGGGTGATGATACTGCGCCTATAATGAAGTCAGCCGATGTAGTCGTTGAAGATAGTTTTTATGTCGGACGTCAGCCTCATCTGCCGCTTGAGCCCGATGTCGGATATGCTTTCTACGACGAAGAGGGCAAATTGATCATCCATTCTAAGAGCATTGCAATTCATCTTCACCAAGCTATGATAGCGGCTGGGATTGGGATTGAATCAGACAAACTGATTTTGGTACAAAACCCAACCGGCGGAACCTTTGGTTATAAGTTTAGCCCAACAATTGAAGCCTTATTAGGGGTTGCGGCAGTTGCTACAGGTAAACCAGTCTATCTCGAGTTTGATTATTTCCAACAAACGACGTATACCGGAAAACGTTCTCCTTTCTTCATTGACCTTAAATTTGGGGCCACTAAAGAAGGTAAATTAACGGCTATGGAATCTGACTGGACAGTAGACCACGGTCCATATTCTGAATTTGGTGACTTGCTCACAATGCGGGGTACCCAGTTCATTGGCGCCGGTTATACAATCCCCAATATTCGTGGTGAAGGACGTACTGTGTGTACGAACCATGCTTGGGGTTCTGCTTTCCGGGGTTATGGTTCTCCGCAAAGTGAATTTGCGTCTGAGGTTTTGATGGATGAACTCGCTGAAAAACTGGGTATGGATCCGTTTGAACTGCGCTATAAAAATGTTTACAGACCTGGTGACACCACACCTACCGGCTGTGAACCAGAAGTTTACTGCCTGGTTGACATCATGGATAAACTTAAACCTGCTTACGAAAAAGCACAAGCATGGGCGAAACAGCCAGCATCAGGTGTTGACAAAAAACGCGGAATTGGAATGTCCCTCGGCATCTATGGATCAGGCCTCGATGGAGCGGACAGTTCGGCGGTCAATGCTGAGTTAACTGCAAACGGCGTTACAATTTATTCTTCCTGGGAAGATCATGGTCAAGGTGCGGACATGGGAACATTAACGATTGCTCATGAAACGTTACGTCCGTTGGGAATTAAACCCGAAGATATTAAACTTGTGATGTGCGACATGGCACTAACCCCCAACAGTGGGCCTGCCGGCGGAAGTCGTTCTAATGTTATGTGTGGTAATGCCACTAGGGTTGCCTGTGAACTGTTAGTGAAAGGTGTAACCAAAGCGGATGGATCCTTCCGTACCTATCAAGAGATGGTTGCTGAAAAATTACCAGTTTATTTCGAAGGCTCCTGGACTGCTCCTGCTAAAGAGTGTGACGTAACGACCGGTCAAGGTCAGCCCTTCGCGGTTTATATGTATGGGGCTTTTCTGTCTGAAGTTGAAGTAGACATCACAACAGGTAAAACTGATGTTGTCAAAATGACAATGGTAGCAGATGTAGGTACAATTATTAATAAATTAGTTGTAGACGGACAACTCTATGGCGGTTTGATTCAAGGTCTTGGTTTAGCCTTGAGTGAAGATTTTGAGGACCTGAAGAAACACACTGATTTGGTCGGGTGCGGATTACCATATATCAAAGATGCCCCAGACAATATTGATCTTCTCTATGTCGAAACCCCGAGACCTGAAGGTCCTTATGGAGCTGCTGGTTCGGGAGAATTGCCACTGACATCTCCCCATGCTTCAATCATTAATGCTATTTATAATGCCTGCGGAGTATGGATGACTCACTTACCTGCTCGGCCGGAAAAAGTACTTGCAGCACTTAAAGCTCAGAAATAATAAGTTTACTTTTGCCCACGGAACCTAAATTTGGAACCTAAAATTGGTTAAGCCAATTTTAGGTTCCCTAATGTTTATATACCCGCAGACAATAACTTAAGGAAGTGGGTGCTGCAGATGGAACAGGACGAACTAAAAAGACAAGAAGATAAGTGTACTCAAGAGAATCCCCCTGCTTGTACAGCTGGTTGTCCAATCCACGTCGATGCGCGAAAATTGATGCAGGAGATAAAAAATCAGGACTTAAAAAGTGCCTTAACAACACTGCAGAAAAAACAGCCCTTTCCCGGAATTATAGGCAGAATTTGCGATCATCCTTGTGAGAACGTCTGTAAACGTACAGAGGTTGGATCAGCTATCGCTATTTCAGCGCTAGAGAGGTTTTGCGTGCAAAACCAATCTGCCAAAATAGCCAAGACCTTAAAAATTCCCCTCAAAAGTCAGACAGTTGCCGTAGTTGGTTCGGGTCTTAGAGGATTAACTGTCGCTTATGACTTAGCCAAAAAAGGATATAAGGTTAGTTTGTTTGAGAAGGCAGATCGCTTGGGCGGAAACCTCTGGAATTTCCCACACCATCAACTCCCCCCAGAGGTTATCGTCGAGGAACTGTCCGTTTTAAACCGGCTTAACGTTCAAATAGAGCTAAACAAAGCAATAACTCGGCAGAATTTAGCCGAACTTCAAAAAGAATTTAATGTGGTATATCTTGGCTTTGCAGCTCACTCAAGCGAAGTTTCAGTGCTTTTGGGTGAGCAGGTCAAAGTCGACCCAGTAACTTGTGTTACACCGCTCACAGGAATATTCAGCGGGGCCTTTGGGGATAATGACTCGCCCATTAAATCTGTTGCGGATGGTCGTAAGGCGGCAGTCTCGATAGATAGATATTTACAAGGCGTTTCCTTAACGGCCTCTCGGGAAGGTGAAGGGGCTCACGCTACCAAGCTATTTGTCAATACGAAGGGGATTTTGCCTCTGCCGGTAGTTCCAATAAGTGACGAACTCGGGGGTTATACTCCTGAGGAAGCACTTCAGGAGGCAGGAAGGTGCCTTGATTGTCAATGTCTCGAGTGTGTAAAAGCCTGTAAATATTTAGAAAACTACGGGAGCTACCCCAAACAATATTTGAGGCAAATTTACAATAATGATACGATTGTGATGGGGATGCGCCACGGGAATAAAATGATTAATTCCTGCAGCTTGTGTGGGCAGTGCGCTGCAATTTGCCCTCAAGGACTAGACCTTGGAGAGACCTGTAAAGCAACCCGGGAGAGTATGGTGAGCAAAGGGAAAATGCCTCCCTCAGCCCATGATTTTGCTTTGCGAGATATGGCCTTTAACAATAGTGAAGAATTTGCCCTGACCAGACATCAACCCGGCTCCAATTCCAGTAACTATGTTTTCTTTCCTGGTTGCCAATTAAGCGCCTCGTCACCGGAACAGGTTGAAAAAGTTTACGTTTATTTGACAGAAAAACTTTCTGGAGGAGTAGCTCTAATGTTGCGTTGCTGCGGCGCTCCGGCCGATTGGGCTGGAAATCAAGAACTATTTCAAAACAGTTTTAAGGTTCTGGTTGCGCAGTGGGAAAGCTTGGGTAAACCGCAGCTCATCGTAGCCTGTTCCACCTGTCACAGCATGTTCCGAGAAAGATTTCCAGAGGTCGTCTCGCTATGGGAGTTGATGGCTAATTTGGAGTTGCCGCCCCAAGGTGCCAGTGTAAGGGGGGGCAAAATTGCGGTGCAGGATGCTTGCACTACCAGACATGAACCCGTCATCCAAGATGCCGTCCGTAACATCGTAACGAAACTGGGTTACGAGGTTGAAGAATTGCCTTACAGCAAAGAACAAACCAAGTGTTGTGGTTTTGGAGGGCTAACCTCTTTCGTTAATCCAGAACTGGCGAAAGAGATCGTTGAAGAGCGAATAAACGAAAGCACAAGCGATTATGTAGCCTACTGCGCAATGTGCAGAGATAATTTTGCTTCTCAAGGTAAACGGACGTTCCATTTATTAGATCTGATTTTTGGAACTGATCTTGATAAAGCTGCGAACAGGCCCAGTGTAGGCTTTTCTTATCGACACGAGAATCGGGCAAAACTAAAAAGTAAGTTGTTACACTCACTGTGGAAAGAAGTTCCATCAGAAAAGGAAGGGGCGTATCGGACCATTAAACTTCAATTAAATGAAAGAATTCTGAAGATTATGGAAGAACGGCGCATTCTTATTGAAGATATTCAACGGGTAATAGAGCTCGCTGAGCGAACAGGACGAAAGTTCATTAATCCGGACAATGGTCACAGTTTAGCCCATTTTCGACCTGTAAAAGTGACTTATTGGGTCGAATATCAAGCCCAGGAACAAAGTTTTGTGGTGCTAAATGTTTATAGCCACCGCATGGAAATTGTGGAGGAAGGCCATGAATAACACACCAAAACAAACACTGAACTCCCTTTGGAAGTGCGGCAAATGTGGGGGAGAACTTAAACGAGGTTTGGTTAAGGCGACTTACCTAGGCAATAACTTTGAGGTAGAGGAATTAAAATGTCCTAACTGTGGCTTGGTGCTGATTGACGAAGAACTGGCTTTAGGGAAGATGTTCGAAGTGGAACAAAGTCTTGAAGATAAATAAAGGGGGAGAAAGATGGCGGCCGATGCTTTTAGGATGTTTCAATTAGCCACGCAGGGTTTTTGCTGTAGTCAGATTATCTTGATTTTAGGACTGGATGAACATGGCAAGGAAAACCCCGACTTAATTAAAGCAATGCATGGTCTGTGTGGTGGTATAGGACGGTCGGGAAAAACCTGTGGAGCACTTACCGGGGGGGTATGTTTAATTGGTTTAAACGTTGGGAAAGGAACTCCCCTCGAATTCGGTCACGCCAAAATCAACGTTATGATCAATGACTTGATGGAGTGGTTTGAAAGCACCCATGGCAGTATTAATTGCGATGAGATCTTAGATCACTCTCTGGATGATGGCAATGAGTATCCTGTGCAATGCGGTAATATTGTTGCTGCGACCTTTGCTAAGGTGCAAGGAATTTTAGCGACTTATTCAGAAGACCCTGAGTTGACGGACGAGGATTAAAAAGGTGAAAAATGATGGCTTTAAATTATATGAGAGTGATCTTCTGAGTCAGACTACGGGTGAGACGTTAAGGCCGGGTGGGTTTATCTTAACCGATTTAGGAGTTAAAAACTGTAACTTTTCTCCGGGTGCGAGGGTCTTAGATGTGGGATGCGGCAGCGGTGCGACAGTAGAGCGTTTGGTTTCGCTGTATCAACTCCAAGCTATTGGGTTAGATCCTTCAGAGGTGTTGTTAGAACGTGGGAAAAAGAAACATCCCTGCTTACAGCTGATTCAAGGACTGGGAGAAGACCTACCTTTTCCAGTTAACGACATGGACGGGGTATTTGCGGAGTGTGCTTTATCCGTAATGGTTGACCTGGATAAGGCTCTGGCGGAGATTTTTAGAGTGCTCAAACCGGGCGGATGGTTGGTTGTTAATGATGTGTATGCTAGAAATCCGGACGCTCTCCAACTGCTTCAGGAGCTCAAGCTTGACTCGTGTATACGCCGAGCTTTGCCCAAGGAGCAGTTAATGAATAAGTTTGTCGAACAAGGGTTTAAAATTGTCAATTGGAGTGATCATACGAACCTATTGACTCAATTGACAGTTAACCTAATCATGACCCACGGCTCTATGACTAAATTTTGGCTTAAGTCTTCTTCGTGCTCAGGCTCAGTGGATCCTAGTCTTGCCCAAGCCGCGATTAAACAAGCGAAAATGGGATATTTTCAACTAATCGTCCAAAAGGATGCTAGTTGCAGTTAGAGAGGGATAGAACATGGAAGTTAGGGACGAACGTTTGATTTCCACCACCGAGAGTTTGTGTCCAGACTGTTTGAAGAAGATTCCGGCTCAAAGGGTGGCTAGAGGGGAACGGGTTTATCTTGTGAAATGTTGCCCTGAACATGGTGACTATCAAACCCTGCTTTGGCAAGGGAGTCCTCAATGGGATTCATGGGTCAGACCAACGATTCCAACCCCACCTAAGGCGTGTTTTACGCAGGTTGAGAAAGGCTGTCCATTTGATTGCGGTTTATGTGCAGACCATTATAAGACGACTTGTACGGCTTTGATAGAGGTGACTCAGCGTTGTAATCTAAACTGTCGGTTTTGTTTTGCCAATGCCGGGACAGAGCTTGATGAACCTTCCTTAGATGTGATCAATGAGTGGTACCAAAACGTTCTTGCTGCCAGTGGCCCTGTCAATATCCAGTTATCCGGCGGAGAGCCAACACTTAGGAATGATCTGCCAGAAATAGTGAAGATGGGAAGGACGCTGGGTTTTAAGTTTATCCAACTTAACTCGAATGGTTTGCGGCTGGCTGAAGATCTCAACTTCTTAAGCCGCTTGAAGAAGGCCGGGCTTAGTTCCGTGTTTTTGCAATTTGATGGTACGGAGGACCAGATTTATCAGTCAATCAGAGGACGTAGTCTCTTAGATATTAAAGCTAGAGCTATCGAAAACTGCGGTAACTATGAGATCGGAGTTGTGTTGGTACCTACCTTGATACCTGGCATAAACACTCATAATATTGGCGAAATTATTAAGTTCGCCTTGAAAAACCAGCCTGTCGTCCGAGGTGTGCACTTCCAACCTGTAAGTTATTTTGGCAGAATTCCTCAAGAACCCAAGGATCAAGACCGGATCACACTTCCGGAAGTCATTCGAGCAATCGAGGCGCAGACGAATGGGCTTATCAAAGCAACCGACCTGAAACCTCATAATGGCCGCTGCTCTTTTAGTGGCAACTTTACTGGTCAACCGGATGGAAGTTTAAAGCCTATTATCAACAGTTCGTGTTGTACCGGACCAGAACGAGCGGATGAGTTGGCAAGAAAAACACGAACTTTTGTGGCTCGTCAGTGGTCAGGCGCAGCAAAGTTAACGATTCAGTCTTCGGGTACAAACTCCTGGGACAATCTAATCCAGCAGCTAAAAACTTATGCCTTTTCTGTCAGTGGTATGGCTTTTCAAGATGTTTGGAATGTCGATATCGAACGCTTGAAAAACTGTTGTATTCATGTAGTTAGTCCTGAAGGTAAGTTAATTCCATTTTGCATTTATAATCTCACTGATAAGTTGGGGCACTCGATTTATCGGAGGGAGAGATAGGGTTTGAGTATCAAAATCACCTCGCTTGAGCCATGGATAAAGCGTAAAATTACCGGAGACAGCTCAGGAGCGCTCACTCGAAAGCAAATTGAGGACTACCAGTTAGCTAAACTACAGGAAACACTCAACTTGGTAACCAGTAAAAGCCAGTTCTATACACGTTTGTACTCAGGGCTCGATTGTAAGCTATCGAGTTTGCAAGACCTCTTAAAACTGCCCTTTACCACATCCGAAGATTTAAAAGATAATCCGCTTGATTTTCTGTGTGTTTCCCAAAATGATATCAGCAGAATTGTTACGTTACGGAGTTCTGGCACAACGGGAAAACCTAAACGCTTATTTTTTACTGAAGCGGACCAAGAATTAACTATCGATTTCTTTCATCATGGCATTTTGACCTTGGTAAGGCCTCAAGACAAGGTCTTGATTTTGTTACCAGGAGAAACACCGGGAAGTGTCGGAGAATTACTGCGTTTAGGTATAGAACGAGCGGGCGCGACTGGGGTTGTCCATGGTCTGGTTACTGACCCAGCGGCAACTCTGGAGCAAATTAAACAAGATAATTTCAACGTTTTAGTCGGAATCCCCACCCAAGTCTTAAATTTGGCTAGGTTTAAAGATTCCAAGGGTAACGCCTCCTCCTTGAAATTGAAAAGTGTTTTATTAAGTACCGATTATGTTTCCTTGTCCATCGTGCAAGAACTTGAAAGGGCCTGGGGATGTAAGGTATTTGATCACTATGGCATGACTGAGATGGGACTGGGCGTCGGACTTGAATGTGAGGGGTTCTGTGGTTACCACCTTCGAGAAGCAGACCTCTATATCGAAATTATTGATCCTGGTTCAGGACGTCCTGTTGTCGATGGGCAACTCGGTGAAGTAGTATTTACTACTTTGACAAGATCAGCTATGCCCTTAATTCGTTATCGTACCAGTGACATGTCTAAGTTTATTCCTGGCCCTTGTGTGTGTCATACAGTATTGAAACGACTAGACCAGATCAAGTCCCGAGAGCGGGTTTATCTGACCCAGGCCGCTTGCCTAAGCATGGCGGATTTTGATGAGGTTTTGTTTGCGCTTGATAATGTTCTCGATTTTGAGGTAATCCTGACAGATGGGATGCAAAAAAAAGAAAGCCAGTTACAAGTCAATGTTCAGCTGAAGGGACCTGTTTCTTGGGAAGTGAAAAGAACTATTCAACAAGCTTTAGATAAAATCTCGGTCGTGCGGGATGCAAAACAGAACGGTAGCCTGAGGATATTCTTTTATCTTGAATCAAGCTCAGTAATGATATTTAGAAAAAGTGCAGCTAAACGACAGATTCAAGACAAGAGAGGGAGTATCTAAAGTGTTGGTTAAAAAAGAGAACAATCAGGGTAAAGATTCTTTAGCTGCAATCATAGTTGCCGCAGGATATTCTTTGCGCATGAAACGATTTAAGCCACTTTTAGCGTTGGGCGAGAGTACTGTCCTAGAAAGGGCTGTAGACAGTTTTCGGAAGGGTGGGATTAAAGATATTCGGGTGGTGGTTGGACATCGGGCGAACGAATTGTTGCCGGTTTTAGATAGTCTGGAGGTCCAGGCCATTGTCAACTCTCAGTTTGCTGAAGGAATGTTCTCCTCAGTTACCGCAGGGGTTAAGAGTTTGGAACCTGAGGTGAGCGGCTTTTTTCTTTTACCTGTCGACAATCCAATCGTTAACCAGGAAACTTTGGAAAAGCTGCAGACTGTTTTTTTCTCCAAAAAATTTGGGATTGTCTATCCAACCTATCAGGGAATGAGGGGACATCCCCCTCTAATTTCCAAGCACTATGTGAAAAGTGTACTGAACTGGAACAAACCTGGAGGAATGAGGGCTTTTTTAGAACAGTACGAATATGATGTTATTGAGGTTGATGTTGTTGACCAAGGTATTATGCTTGACATGGACACACCGGAGGACTATTATCAAATGCTGAAGTATTGTGGAGATATCCGAGTACCCTCGGAAGAAGAGTGTTATGCGCTAATTAAACAGGCCAACACACCTGTTAAGGTGATAAATCACTGCCGACAGGTTGCCCAGTTAAGTTGTGTCCTGGGTAGCTGTTTGATCAAGTCAGGCAGTTTTTTAAACCTTGAATTAATCAGAGCAGCTGCGTTGCTACATGATTTAGCCAAGGGTGAACCCAACCATGCCCAAATTGGAGCGAGGAAGCTTGCGAATTATCCAGAGGTAGCGGAAATTGTAGCCGAACATATGGACATTTGTCTGAATCCTGACCACCCTTTAACAGAAAAGGAAATTGTCTATTTGGCGGATAAACTGGTCATAGACAATCAGATCGGGCAACTCCAGGACAGATTCTCAGGCCCCCTGGAGTTGTATAAGAACGATCCGGAGGTTTTCAGTAAGATTTGGCAGAGATTTAGTAATGCTCAAATAATTCAGACAAGAATTGAACAATTAATAAAGAAGCCTTTACATAACCTATGGAAGGCGGAACTAGGGGGCAAGCTTAATGGATAAAGAAATACACTTGGGGCTAAAAAAAGTATTTGACCAAAACCTGGAGGCAGCCCTGATTACAGTTACCAGTGTGCTGGGCTCAACTCCCCGCAAACCGGGAGCGAAAATGGCAGTGTTTGCTGACGGGACGACGGTAGGAACGATCGGCGGCGGATGTGGTGAGGCTGAGGCAAGGCGGGAGGCTCTCAATGTTTTAGCTGCAGGAACTTCTAAGATTCATTATTTAAATATGACCGCGGATATTGCCCAAGAAGAAGGAATGGTCTGCGGAGGTATCATGGGATTATTCATTGAGTATTTGGGGTCTCAAAGTCCCATGGAACAGAGCCAGCTTAACAAGGACTATTGGGCAGCTTTAGAGAACAACAATAACCCCGTACTTGTAACAGTGATCGAAGCGGACGAGGATTGGTTAATAGGAAAAAAGCTATTCATTAAGAATAATGGAGATATCTTCGGTGACCTTAATTTAGAAAAACTAAATCGAGTGGCCATAGAAAGTGCTAAAACAGGGAGCAGAAGATGTCAACCGTTATTAATTAGTTTAGATTCTGAGTTTGAGTTATGTGAAACCTCGGTAACCAAAGCAGCCTTCCGGTTATTTATTGAGCCGCCAACGACTGCTGTGAAATTGTTGATTTTAGGGGCAGGGCATATTGCCCGTCCCCTCGCAACCATGGCTAAAATGCTTGGCTATGAGGTTGCGGTAGTCGATGATCGTCCATCTTTTGCTAATTCTGCCCGATTTAACACGGCTGATACGATTATATGTAATGATTTTGAACAAGCCTTAGAGGCAATAGATATCAATCCGCAAACATTTGTGGTGATTATCACTAGGGGGCACCGCTATGACAAAGTGTGTCTGCGCAAAGTGATTAATCAACCAGCCTCCTATATCGGCATGATTGGCAGCCGCAAAAGGGTTAAAGCATTAATCTCTGAAATGGAAGAGGAAGGAGTTTCCAGCGAAGCGTTGCAAAAGCTCTATTCTCCAATTGGTTTAAAAATTGGCGCAGAAACTCCTGAAGAAATAGCTGTCAGTATTCTCAGTGAGCTAATTAAAGTTCAAAGAGGATTGAATCAAAATGGTAAGATCCAATGATTCTAAACAGCAATGGCTAAGAAATTTATTTATTTAGTCAGGCATGGGGATATCGGTCTGGGCAAAGACAAACGCTATATTGGTCAATCGGACCTTTCGTTGAGTGCTCAGGGAATGAGGCAGGCCGTCTTATTGAAAGCTATGTTTTCAAAAATACCCCTAGATAGCGTATATTGCAGTGATTTAAGGAGAGCACAACAAACGGCAGATATCATTGCTGCGGCTCACCAAATCACTCCCGTAGTCAGAGCGGAATTACGGGAATTAAATATGGGTGATTGGGATGGAGAATTGTTTTCCGATATTAGAACTAAGTATCCTGAGGAATTTAAAAAACGTGGTGAAGATATCACGAATTTCAGGTCACCTAAGGGAGAAAGTTTTTCGGATTGCGCTAAAAGAGTGATTCCCGCATTTGAAAGTCTTGTTCAATCCGATGAGACAACGATTTTAATTATTGGGCATGCGGGTGTCAACCGAGTAATCTTATGCCGCATACTGGGCATGCCTTTAGATAATGTCTTTCGACTTGAACAAAGTTATGGTTGTGTAAATTTAATCTGCAAGGAGGGTTTCACATACCGATTGAGTTATCTGAACCAAAGACTTTGTCAAGATATAAATTTGAGGTAACGACTGATGGGATAGTGTTAAATAAGACACTATCTCCTTTTTTTATTTCCAATACCACTCATCAACTAGGATAGTGTTCCGAAATGAAACGCTGTGCCAAGCAAAGTGCATCAAACTAGAGCATTTAAAATGAAATCGCCTTAAAGCAAAGGATTACAACGTGTTTCAAGGGAACCAGCAAACGAAGTATAAACGGAATTGTATAGAAAATATTAAATTATATTAAAAAATATTAAAAAATATTGAATATATGGTAGAGAATATTTGCGAATGTTAAAGTATTCTAACTTTTGGCGTGATTCTTGCAATGTATAAAGACAAGCAAACGTGACCATACTGACTAGGAAATGATGTGTCACTGTTGAAAAAATTATGGTTAACGCCAAAAGAAATGGGAGGAAACAGAAATGTCAGTTATTCATCAAGTATATGGGTATTTTATGCCGACAGTAAACCTCATGGGAGCTGGAGCAGCTCAAGAAACCGGGAAACAAGCTAAATTACTGGGTGGAAAAAAAGTGCTATTGGTGACCGACGCCTACTTGGAAAAAATAGGTATGGCTCAAGAAATTGCTGACATTATCGTAAAAGAAGGCGTTCAAGTTGTTATTTATGGTGGGGCTGAACCGAACCCTACCGATAAAAATGTGCACGATGGCTTTGATATCTATACTAAAGAAGGCTGTGACCTGATCGTCTCCGTTGGCGGAGGATCATCACATGACTGCGCCAAAGGAATTGGCCTTGTTGCAGGTAATGGCGGAAGAATTAACGACTATGAAGGCGTTGATAAATCACCATTGCCGATGGCTCCGATGATTGCTATTAACACTACCGCTGGTACAGCTGCAGAAATGACAAGATTCTGTATTATTACGGATGCTGCCCGTCATATTAAAATGGCTATCGTCGATTGGCACGTAACCCCAAATGTCTCTATCAATGATCCCTTATTAATGATGAAACAACCTCCTAGCTTAACCGCTGCTACAGGAATGGATGCGCTTACTCATGCTGTTGAAGCGTACGTTTCCACAATTGCTACACCTGTGACCGATTCAGCTGCCTTAATGGCTTTTAAAATTATCCCTAAATATCTGCGTCGCGCTGTAGCTAATGGCGAAGATTATGAAGCACGTGAACAAATGGCCTATGCTCAATTATTAGCAGGTATGGCCTTTAATAACGCTAGTTTAGGTTATGTTCATGCGATGGCTCATCAATTAGGTGGGTTCTATAATTTGCCACATGGTGTCTGTAACGCAATCCTGCTCCCTCATGTTTCGCGCTTTAATATGATCGGCAATCTCGATCGTTTTGCGGAGATCGCTGAAGCAATGGGCGAAAACATTGATGGACTTTCTATCCGAGATGCAGCAGAAAAATGTTTAACCGCAATCGCCACCTTGGCTACTGACGTTGGAATTCCTTCCGGGCTGACTGCGCTGAATGTCAAAGAAGAAGACTTCGCTCTGATGGCCGGAAATGCGAAATTAGATGCTTGTCAATTCACTAATCCTCGCACAGCAACTCTTGAACAAGTGATTCAAATCTATAAGAACGCAATGTAATCTGATTTCCTGTCAATAAATAATTATACAGAAAAGGTTCTTGGGGAGTACCTCCAGGAACCTTTTCTGTGTATTGTTTGAACAAGTTGTGGACAATGTTCATAAGGCATTTTTTCAGCATATAATCATTATAATGAGGTCAATATTTGAGCAATTCAAAGGAATACAGACAAAAGCATACCTTATCCTCGAAAAATTCCAAACTATCCAAGGATATCGCGGAAATATATATTTTATTGTTGACAACACTGATCTTTGTGCTAAAATTTAACCTGATGGAAATTTGGGATAACCGGAGGAAAAGCTGACCGGCTCAGGTTCTTTCCTATTTTTGGAGTGGAAAAGGGGGCAACGATCACAATTGGCAAATTCTCTTGGACGTCATGTGTTGGCTGAAATTTATGGGTGTAGCTTCGACATTTTAAATGATCGGGAAAAAGTCGAAATGCTGATGGTCAATGCAGCTTTAGAGGCTGGTGCCGAGGTGCGTGAGGTAGTTTTTCATAAGTTTAGTCCTCAAGGGGTGAGTGGGGTTGTCGTAATTTCCGAATCACACCTAGCCATCCACACGTGGCCAGAACTCGGCTATGCAGCTGTTGACGTCTTTACTTGCGGGGACCGTGTCAATCCCTGGGATGCCTGTAACTATTTAACGGATCATTTCAAAGCAGGTCATATGACCGCAACGGAAATTAAGCGGGGAATTGTTGAGGATCCAAAGGAAGCGGTAAATATTTAGGAGGGATATTTATTTTACTCCGGACTAAAACAAGTGCGGATAAAGAAATCCAAAGACTATACTTTCTAACCGGTACTCAATAGACCTTGCGACTAAAGACGTTGCGGGGTCTATTGTATTTCAGGTCGATTACATACTATTGCAATAATAATGTCATATTATCAGAGTAGATTATCTAAAAAGGGCAGGACTTTGCATAAGTATATCGAATACATAATAAGTTAATGTCTAATGGATGACAAGGAGCGATAACATGGTTCCGGTAGAATTCAGCTTCATTGAGAAACTGAACATAGTACAGGCGCGTTTGCGCAAAGAAATGAACTTTAAGCCAGCGGATTTTGAGGAATTGGTTCAGCTGGACATGGATGAACTTGACCGAACAGTTTATCCAGCGATTGTTTTAGCCGTGAGTGAGGCCTGCGGAGATTATGGGCACAAACCAGAAGCGTTGGCAACGATTGTTCAATTTGTATTTATGGCTAATAAGGTCCATAAATTGATGAACGATGATAGCGGTATCTCGGAAGAGCTTCGGCAGTTTCCAGTACTTGTCGGGGATTTATTATATGGAAAGTTTTTTTTAGAGCTCTGTCGTGAGAAACTACTGCCCTTTCTAGACCCTCTGGCTCAAGTTATGGAAACGATGAGTGAAGGTGGGATTTCGCGCTGGCTTGCACGTGACATGAAACCCAATCGTGAGGAACGGCTGCAAATTATTAAAATGGAAAGCGCATCGCTAATGGCCTTAGCAGCTCGTCTTAGCGCAGATCTCGCTGGTGTTTCACTTCCTATACAGCAGCGGCTGGAAGCGTTCGGCTGGGAATTAGGATTAGCCTGGGGAGTATGGCAGGAACGCTTGGAGAATACCATGGTGCAATCAATTCTTCAGCAGGCGAACACTATCTTAGATGAAATTTCGTCTGGATCCCAGCTTCAGTTACAACCCCTCCGCGAAGTGTATCATTACATAGCGCAACAACTGAAACGGAACACGGATTACAATCCTCAAGAGGCAGGAATGTAATGAACGGAGTAGAGTATGCATAAACTAAAGGTTTTCTTTGAAATGATTAAATTTGAACATACACTTTTTGCCCTTCCTTTTGCTTATTTAGGTGCTTTCCTGGCAGCTAATGGTATTCCGTCCGGGTCGAAGTTGTTTTGGATTACGTTGGCCATGATAGGGGCCAGGACGGCAGCTATGTCTTTGAATCGACTGATTGATCGGCATATTGATGCGCGCAATCCTCGGACAGCGCAGAGGGCATTGCCAGCAGGTCAGCTTAGGGCGAAGGAAGTTTACCTTTATACGGTGCTGTCGTTCTTGCTGCTTGGCTATTCAGCGTACAGGCTTAATCTTCTGGCTTTGTGGTTAATGCCGATTGCAGTTTTCTTCCTTGTCTTATATTCCTATACAAAACGGTTTACTTGGGCATGCCATTTAGCCTTAGGAATTTCCCTTGGTTTGGCCCCAGCTGGAGCTTGGATCGGGGTAACTGGTCACTGGGCTCTGGCACCGATTCTGTTAGGATTGGGGGTCATGACTTGGGTTGCAGGTTTTGATATCGTTTATGCTTGTCAAGATGTAGAGTTTGACCGCAAAGAAGGACTGCACTCGATTCCAGCTATTTTTGGGGTGCAGAGAGGTTTAGAGATCTCGTCATTTCTGCATATACTCGCGCCACTTTTCTTTATTGCCGTCGGAGTGGTTATGTCCATGAGTTGGCTTTATTACGCGGGTGTAGTGATTGCCATTGTCTTACTCTTTCGTCAGCACCGCCTTGTCTCAGTTGATGATTTTTCTAAGATCGGAGTGGCTTTTTTTGACCTTAATGGGTACTTAAGTCTCTTGCTTTTTGTATTCTCAATCTTGGATTTAGTCTTATTACGCTAAAGTGAAGGAGGGGGACATTATGCTCTCACTGTTTGCTCAAAGTGAACTCAGTGACCTGATAGAAAAAGTAGAAAAAGACGAACGCCTGGATTTTGCGGCTGGTGTTCGCATGATGAACAGCCAAGACATCTTGGCCCTTGGGTATATGGCTAATCTCGTGCGCGAACGGAAAAACGGTAACAAGACTTATTTTATGGTCAATCATTCGCTGGATTTTACGAATGTCAGTACTGATCGCACAAGTGCAACGATGCTCTACGGTGATATAGAAACGACTGAGGAGCGGATTGACCATTTAATACTACTCCGAGCGTTTCAGGACAGAATTGGAGTATTTCTAACGTTTAGCCCACTTTCCATTGATCCCGAAACCGTGCAAGTTGAGGGAACCATGGGTGTTGGAACTACAACGGGTTTTGAAGATCTGAAAATGGTGGCGATTTCGCGAATTCTTCTGGATAATTTCGCTCATATTAAAGCATATTGGATGATGCTCGGTCCCAAACTGGCCCAAGTTTCTCTGGCCTTTGGGGTGGATGATTTAGATGGTACGGTTGTGGAGGAACGAATTATTCACTCAGCTGAGGCTGAGAAAAACCAAGCTATGAGTAAGCGAGCCTTGATCCACATGATTCAAAAGTCAGGACGGGATGCGGTGGAACGAGATACTCTCTATCGTGTCCTTAAAACCTATTAGGGCCTGAAGGAGGAGAAGTACATGCAGACGGAGACTTTGAAAATCATCGAGAGGCGGTTATCCGGCGAACGGTTATCCGGCACGGATGGGGTGAAATTATTACAAGATGCGGATCTCCTGTCTTTAGGACAAGGAGCGGATTTTGTTCGGGGGCAGATGCATCCGGAAAAAGTAGTTACGTTTGTTATTGACCGGAATATTAACTATACCAATATCTGTTCCTGTCAATGTAAGTTTTGCGCCTTCTATTGCAAGCCTGACGATCCAGAAGGATATATTTTGTCACGCGACGCATTACATGCTAAGATTAAAGAAACACTTGCGGTAGGAGGGACTCAGCTCTTGATTCAAGGAGGGTTGCATCCCGATTTGGATTTAGAGTACTTTGAAAATCTCTTGCGTGATATTAAGGAACATTACACCATCCACGTTCACTCGTTTAGCCCTCCGGAAATATGGGACCTGGCGAACAAATCTCAGCTGAGTATCGAGGAGGTCATTCGTCGCCTCCGAGAGGCAGGTTTAGATTCGATTCCTGGGGGAGGGGCAGAAATTCTCGATGATCGCGTTCGGAGTCTAATCAGTCCTAACAAAATAAGTTGGCAGCAATGGATGGACGTGATGACGACAGCGCACAAGCAGGGTATGAAATCTACCGCAACTATGATGTTTGGGCATGTCGAGACGTTTGAAGAACGGGTTCAGCACATGATTCGGGTTCGGGAAGCTCAGGATCAAACGGGTGGATTTACGGCGTTTATTCCTTGGAGTTTTGCTCCAACGAACACAGTACTCGGGGGAGAGGGAAGTACAGGGGTTGAGTACTTGAGGACCCTTGCGGTGGCACGTCTGATGCTCGATAATGTCCCTAACATCCAAGCCTCGTGGGTTACCCAAGGGGCCAAGATGGCGCAAGTTGCTTTGCGATTTGGGGCTAATGATTTTGGCAGTACTATGCTAGAAGAAAATGTGGTTCGGGCTGCTGGCGTGCAGACACGTGTCCCGTTACAGGAAATTATTCATTGTATTGAAGATGCTGGCTATCAAGCTGTCCAACGCAATACGCACTACGAGTGGTTAAAGGCGTACGGGAAGGAAGTGTAGGCGGATGCGCAGGCGCAAGCGACAGCTCGATGAGGGCAATTTGCCGTTAATGGAACATATTATGGCCCTGCGCAAAGTACTGGTTATAGCGGCTTATGCTATTGCGCTAGGTAGCCTGATTGGATGGTTCATTAGTGATCCAACCTTCGCTTATTTAGCAAGCCCAGTAACCCAGTTGAAAACAATTATGTTCATTACGACAACGCCGATGGAACCAATGTTAGTTAAGCTGAAAGTTTCCCTATTCATTGGTGTGGTTCTAGCGCTCCCGATCCTCCTGTGGCAAATCTGGAGTTTTGTGCTACCAGCGTTAAAGCAAAATGAACGTAAATATTTATACATTATTGTTCCCAGCTCGCTATTTCTTTTTTTGGCTGGGGCCGCCTTGTGTTTCTATCTGGTAATGCCTATCGGGGTTAGGTTTTTACTGTTTTCTACTGGTGGGGGCGTGCCATCCACGCCTTTTGTTACCAAAACGTCTTACTTGGGTTTTCTGTTAACCTTTCTTTTGACGTTTGGGTTGGTATTTCAACTGCCGATTGTCCTCTTGATCCTAATTCGCATTGGACTGTTGTCACCCCAAACCTTAGCGAAAAAAAGACGTTGGGCGATCTTGGTGATTGTCATTGCCGTGGCTATTGTTTCCCCATCGCCGGATCTATTGACCCAATTCCTCATGGCTGGACCAATGTACCTCCTTTATGAAATTAGTATTTGGCTGGGGTATCTCGTCGCTCGTAGAAGAACAATAGACTTAGCTTCGAAATAAGGGGGTAATAACATGGGTTTTACTGATATTGTCGTGATTCTAGCTATTGCTCTTATTTTATTTGGGCCTGAGGATTTGCCGGATATTGCCCGGACGATAGGAAAAGTAGTTTTTGAAATTCGCAAAGCAACTCATGAATTGACCAAAGAATTTCAAGGTTCACTGGATACCCCAGCTAATGTCCTAAATAAAGCATTTGAGCAGACGATTTCGTCGCATTCTACTAAGCAGGAAGCACGCACACCGCAAAATGGGTCGGAAGCTCTTAGCTCTGATGAGAAATTGTTAACGTATGAGGATGAAATTCCGGCTGATCCACTGGCGGAACTACCATTAGATATGGTATCTTATGAAGAAAAGGGTGCAAGCAGGTGAACCGCTTTTGAAACAACTCTGGCTCTTCAAACAGATAAATTCAGATCTACAACGGGTCGAAAAGGAACTGACAAAATTCGTGGCGACGGATTATCCGATTCTCCAAGATTCGGCTGTCCATTTATTGGCAGCCGGGGGGAAGCGATTGCGCCCAGCATTTACGCTTTTAGCTGGGAAATTCTATGGCTATTCCTTGGAAAAGTTGATGCCAGTGGCTATGGCCTTAGAGCTCATTCATATGTCTTCACTAGTCCATGATGATGTCGTAGATGCCTCAATGACCAGAAGAGGGCGACCAACAGTTAAAGCTAACTGGGGTAATATAGTATCTGTGCAAACGGGAGACTATCTGTTAGCTAAATCATTAATACTTATTGCTAAGATTGATCATCCGGAGGTCGCTCGTATCTTAGCAGAAATCAGTGTTGAAATGTGCCAAGGGGAGATTCAACAGATTAAATGTTCCTTCGATGTAGAACAAAACTTAAAACAATACTATTACCGCATAAAACGTAAAACTGCCTTGTTGATCTCGGCCTGTTGCAAAATAGGGGCTTTGGTTTCGGGAGCTCCTCAGCAGCAGGTTTGGGCATTGGGTGCTTATGGACATTCATTGGGAATGGCCTTTCAGATTGTCGATGATGTTTTGGATATTACGGCCAAGCCATCCGAATTTGGGAAGCCAATTGGGGGAGATTTGCGCCAGGGTATTATGACGTTACCCATGATCTTGGCTCTTCAATTGTCACAGGAGCCGTCGCGATTAAAGGCTTTGCTTGGAAAGACGGAAAAAACAGATGATGAAGTGGCGGAGACTATTGAACTTATCAAGACCACAGGCGCTATCGATGAGTCTATGCAGTTGGTTGACTTATATGTGCAGAAGGCTAAAAAACATCTTCAAAATCTGCCCCAAGTTCCAACCCGTAAAGCCTTAGAAGAGTTAGCTGAGTTTATTCGAGTTCGAAAGTTTTAGTTTCCAAAATTGAAGCAAAGGATTTGATTAGATTCTGACTGGTTATAAAATAAAATACCTCTCCCGCTAAAACAAACGGGAGAGGTATTTTATTCTGTTAGGCATATGAAAGAAAATAACAAGTCATGATGCCTTGGATATTTTGCGTCAGACAAGGAGGCATGTGCCCCTCATAGCGGGGCTATTAGGGGCATATGCCGACGCAGTATGACACAAAATAGACTGGCAGACTGACTAGTTATTTTCTTGAATGTGCCTTAAGGCTCTTAGTTCTCCCGGCATGGAATTCAATACTCGGATAGGGTACAATATAGTAAGGCTTGTCAATCGGTTGACATCGCATATAACAATAAATTTGTCGGAATAATAGTTGGATAGCTGGAGAATGGGAGGTAATTTGATGGTTGAAAATTCTAAGGGTTTGAGTGACCAACTTTGGCGAGTCTTTAGTTCAATGAAGCTTGGGCTTGCCCTGTTAGGAATTATTGCCCTGGTGGCTGGAATAGGAACGTTAATACCACAGGCAGACATGAATCCTGAAAAGGCTAAGGCAGTAGGGCAACTCTGGCAAACGCTGGGGTTTACACATCTTTATAATACCATTTGGTTTCGCTTGTTGTTGGGTCTGCTCTGTATTAATCTCATAGTGTGTAGCATCCAGCGACTGAGAGGGATTTATCATCGGACGTTTAAGCTGACGCCCCCAGCTAAGCTTGTTCAAGTTCCGCACAAAAATCGCCTGGAGGTACTAGGAGAGCCTGCGCCGCTACAGGCAGCGCTGCTGGAGGTTTTGAAACAAAAAGGATATCGCGTCACGCTGAGTGATCTGTCCGATACTTGGAGTTTTATCGCTATAAAACATCGGTTGGGAAATTGGGGATCGGTAATTACTCATCTTTCTTTTGTGGTTTTAGTGATTGGGGCTTTATTAGGCTCTGTGCTCGGATTTAAAGGATATTTTATGGAAAACGCTGGAAATACTATCCCGATTCAAGAAATTCAGCTTTCGAAGGGGACGGTTTCCGAAACGTTTAGTGTCCGCATAAATTCTGCCGAAGATCGAATTTTACCCGATGGTGAACGGGATAATTGGTATACAGATCTGAGTATTTTGGAAAATGGTCAAGAGGTGGCTCGGAAGACTTTGTCGGTCAACCATCCCTTTATGTATAAGGGAATTACTTTTTATCAAGCGAGTTATTCCGATGGTGCCCGTTTTACAGCGGATATGAACGGTAAAAAAATTCCGGTCGTTTTGCAAGATCAAGTACAAAGTTACTTTCAAGCTCCAGGGACTGACCTTTATCTTGTCACAATGGCTGATCCAAATTCTTCGGCTCAGAAACCAAGCGTTCTTTATCAAGTCTACAAAGGCAACGGAGCTGATCCGATCCAATCCGGAAAGCTGACTTCCGGGCAAACGATTGATGTGCAAGGAAGCTATAAACTAACCTTAGAGGGCTTAGTTGGATTTACTGGGTTACAAGTCAAGAAGGATCCAGGGGTCGCGGTTATTTGGTTAGGCTGCGTGTTGTTGCTGGGAGGCCTGTTGCTGGCCTTTTACTGGCAACCCGTTGTTATCTCAGGGATTCTTCAATCTGAGAATGGCAACCAAGGGACGTTGACGCTCGGTGTGTTCTCAGGTAAGGTGACAGTTAGTACCCACGAAGCTTTAGAACACTTGGTGAGTTCTATCACAAAAAAGTTGAGATAATGAGGAGGGTACTGCATGTTAGAAAACCTGGAAACCGCCCTGTTTTATATTTTACTAATGACCTGTACCTTGTGTATGCTGTTCTATTGGATTTGGTTAGGCACCAAAAAGGAACTTGTCGGGCGTTTGGCAACATATCTTACGATCCTGGCTGTGCTTGTCAACACTGCTGCCATTATCCTGAGAATGATTACTTCAGGTCATCCGCCTCTTTCTAATGGTTATGAGTTCCTCTTGACGTTTTGTTTGGGGATTATGGCTGTTTATCTGTTTGCTGAATTTCGCTATAAATTAAGGTCTTTAGGCGCCTTTGTGATGCCCATTCCTTGTTTGTTGTTAATGTTTATTATTATGAGCATGGGGCCAGAGGAGAGAATTGCTCAAGCGGTTCCCCCAGCCCTTAAGAGCCAATGGCTTACATTCCATGTGATCACAGCAATGTTTGCCTACGGCGCTTTTGCCGTATCCTTTGGGCTAGGGATTATGTATCTGCTTAAAGCGAGTCAAGAGGACAACCAAAATAAATTGAGTCCCCAGGGGATTGTTGCGCGTTTTCCATCGTTGGAAATACTCGATGAATTGGCTTATAAGGTGGTTGGATTTGCGTTCCCGCTTTTGACACTCTGCATTATTACAGGTGCAATCTGGGCGAATTATGCTTGGGGTACTTACTGGTCATGGGATCCTAAAGAGACGTGGTCTTTGATTACCTGGATTATTTATGCTGGTTACTTGCATGCCCGGTTAATGTATGGCTGGAAAGGACGAAGGGCAGCTTGGCTGGCAGTCTTTGGTTTTGCAGCGGTGTTGTTTACATTCTTCGGCGTTAACTATTTTTTACCGGGACTGCATTCTTATGCTTAATAATATAATTTGTCAGAATAGCGTTCATTTGCTTTTTAATTTATAATTAAGGATATATTTCATTTATAACAGGGAAAATGTTAGAATAGTGAGTCGAAACAAGTATAAAAGTTGGAGAAGGTGACTATTTTTATGCCACGGTATTATCCAATATTTATGGACGTCGAAGCTCAGCCGGTTTTGGTCGTTGGGGGCGGCAGTATTGCTTTAAGAAAAGTTCAGACCCTCATGGATCACGGAGCTATAGTTCAGATCGTCTCCCCCCAGCTCATTCCAGAGTTGAAGGTACTGATCAACGATACGACTTGTCTTTGGTCAGAAAAAGAATATTCAACAGACGATATTCAAAAGGCTATCCTTGTTTTTTCATGTACGGAAAAAGAGGAAGTTAATGCTCAAGTGTCCCGCGATGCCAAAGCGTATTATCGGCCAGCTAATGTGGTTGATGACCCTGAAAAGTGCAGCTTTATTGTTCCGTCAATTATGGAACAAGGAGATTTGAAAATTGCCGTATCCACCGGAGGAAGCAGTCCTATCGTAGCTAGGCAAATTCGCGCAGAGTTGCAAACTCATTATGGCAAGGAAATGGCTGAATATCTCACCTTGCTGAAAACTTGGCGAACGATTGTCAAGAGTCGCTTGTCACCCGAAAAACGAAGTATCTTTTGGCAGCGGGTTACGGATGGCGAAGTGAAGGAACTTATCAAAGCCCAGCAATTAACTGAGGCGGAAGGAGTGGTTAAAAAGTGTTTCCTGTCGCTATTGGATTAAATCACCGCAGTGCGCCAGTCGAAATTCGAGAACAAATGAGTTTTCATCCCTCCCGAATGCAAGAAGTTTTAAGAGAACTCAATAGTTATCCCGGAATTGAAGGGGTTGTGATTCTCAGTACTTGTAATCGTACTGAGGTTTATGCTGCTACAACGGATGTCGAAGTGGGGATACGCTCGATTAAGAAGTTTTTAGTCAACTATCGTGGCATCGAGGAAAACATACTCGAACAGTACCTATATGTACACACCCTGTATGATTCTGTGCGCCACTTGTTTCGGGTTGTATCCGGGTTGGATTCGATGGTTCGAGGAGAAACTCAAATTCTTGGCCAGGTCAGCGATGCCTATCAACAGGCAAATGAGGCTGAGGTCACGAACAAAACAGTCAATGTACTTTTCCAGACGGCTTTGGCTGTAGGTAAGCGCGTACGCACGGAAACTTTGATTGACCAGCACCCTGTCTCCATCAGTTATACCGCAGTAGAACTTGCCAAACAACACTTTGGCGAACTCGAAGGTAAAGGAATTCTAATTATGGGAGCCGGCGAGATGAGTACCCTAACCGCCAAAAACTTGGTTGCCGCAGGGGCAACAACTGTCTTGGTGTCGAATCGGTCGTATGAAAAAGCCGTTCTCTTGGCCAAGGAATGTTCTGGTCGAGCGGTGCGTTTTGATGAAATGGATCAATACCTTGAAAAAGTAGATATTGTAATTTCCGCCACCGCTTCGACACATTTTGTCTTACTTCCGGAACGCATGCAGAAAATTATGGCCATTCGCAAGGGACGCTCGATGCTGATCATTGATATTGCGGTACCGCGCGATATTCACCCGGAAGTGGGGCAGATTCCGCTTGTAACGCTATTTGATATTGATGATTTGCGGGGGGTTGTCGACCGCCATCATCAAGAACGTGAACTAGCGGCTGTAAATGCGGAAAAAATTATTGAAGAGGAAATGCTGCGTTTTCTCAAATGGCATAATTCCCTGTTTGTGGTACCAACAATTTTAGCTTTACAAGAAAAAGGACAAGAAATTAAAGAAGCACAGCTGAGTCGTGCCTTTGAGCGCTTAGGTGGATTAACGCCGAATCAGGAAAAGATCATTTGCTCAATGGCTAATTCCATTGTTAATCACCTTTTGCATGGTCCGATTACGAATCTCAAAGAGCATGCCTCGACTAGCCAAGGGCATCTCTACACAGAAATCTTGCAAAACCTTTTTGATTTAGATGTTCAAGAAGAAGACAAACGGCCGAATTTGACGGTAAGTCAGAATTCAGGACAAGTGCATCATCATAGGAGGGCAGAATGAAGACTATCCATATTGGAACTCGGGACAGCCAATTAGCAATCTGGCAAGCTGAGTGGGTACAAACTCAACTAACTAAGTTATACCCTCAGCTCAAATTTGAGCTTGTCCCTATGAAAACCAAAGGAGATAAGATTTTGGATGTTCCCCTTTCCAAAATCGGGGATAAAGGATTGTTTACCAAAGAACTTGAAAAGGGTCTCTTAAACGAGGAACTTGATATGGCTGTTCATAGCCTTAAGGATATGCCGACCCTATTGCCTATGGGGTTAACGATTAGTGCCTTTTGTGAACGTGAGGAGCCACGGGACGTTTATTTAAGCAAGAACGGAGTCCTGCTTGAGGAATTGCCCGCTGGGTCGATCATTGGTACAAGTAGTTTGCGGCGGAAAGCACAGCTCAAACATTACCGTCCGGATCTTGACTTTAGGGATTTGCGTGGAAATCTGCAAACGCGCTGGAAGAAGTTAGTTGAGTCCGATATGGATGGGATTATTCTGGCTGCTGCAGGGGTGAAACGATTAGGATGGGAAGAGCGAATCACTCAAATTTTGCCTGAAGACATGATGCTTTCCGCCGTTGGACAAGGAGCAATTGCCATTGAAATTGTTGAAAATCGTTCGGACATCCATGAGCTATTAGCTAAGCTTAATCATGGTGTGACAGAACAAGCAGTACGTGCGGAACGTGCTTTAATGCGCAAACTTGAAGGCGGCTGCCAAGTTCCCATTGGGGCTTTAGCGCAAGTGGTTGAAGGTCAGATTATTTTGCGGGCAATGGTGGCAAGCTTAGATGGGGTGCACTTGATCAAAGCGGAAGCCAAAGGTACCGATCCTGAAGAAGTGGGTCTTGATGTCGCCAAACGTCTGATCGACTTAGGGGCTACCACCATATTAGCAGAAATACGATAGGGGCAGATTATTGGATAGGAGTGTTCAGTTTGACTAAGGGATATGTATATTTAGTGGGTGCTGGTCCAGGAGACCCGAAGCTGATAACCGTTAAAGGATCAGAGTGTATTGCCAAAGCAGATGTTTTAGTCTATGATCGCTTAGCTTCGCGGCGTCTTTTAACGCTCGCTCGCCCGGATTGTGAGCTCATCTATGTCGGAAAATCTCCGGATCGCCACACCCTTAGACAAGAAGAAATTAACCAACTGCTCGTAGATAAAGGCCTGGAAGGAAAACTGGTGACCCGCCTAAAAGGGGGAGATCCGTTTGTTTTTGGACGGGGAGGCGAGGAGGCAGAAGCATTACTTAAGGCAGGTATTCAGTTTGAAGTTGTACCGGGTATCACCTCAGCAATCGCTGTTCCAGCCTATGCCGGTATTCCAGTGACGCATCGAGATTTAACCACTTCGTTTGCGGTCATCACGGGACATGAAGATCCAACTAAAAATGAGACTACCATTCACTGGGACCATCTCGCGCGATCGCACGGGACATTGGTTTTTCTGATGGGTATGCAGAATCTTCCCCTAATTGCTCAAAAGTTGTTGGAAAATGGTAAAAAGCCTACCACTCCAGTTGCAATTATTCAATGGGGCACGAGGCCAGAGCAACGCACGCTCGTAGGGCAACTGGATACTATCGCCACAGACGTTAAAGAACAAGGATTTACGAACCCTGCCATAATTATTGTTGGGGAGGTCGTCTCTTTAAGGGAAAAACTCCAGTGGTTTGAGAAGAAACCCTTGTTTGGTCAACGGATTATCGTGACTCGGGCTCGTCATCAGGCGAGCGAGTTGTCTCAGGCGATTGAATCGCTGGGAGGAGAAGCTTGGGAATTTCCGACGATTGAAATTGCTCCGCCAACGGACAAGTCTTATTTAATTAAAGCGCTTAACAATCTAAAGGGTTTCCAATGGCTTATCTTTACCAGTGTTAATGGGGTTGAAGCATTTTTTACCGAGCTTAAGCTTCAAGAGCGAGATGTTCGGGATCTGGTTGGCCTTGAAATTGTCGCCATTGGTCCTGCAACGCAAGCGGCTTTAGAGAAAAAAGGGTTACGTGTGAGCTTTGTGCCGGAAGAGTTCCGAGCGGAGAAAATCGTTGAAGGTTTAACAAACCGTGTTTTGTTCGGTCAAAGGGTATTACTGGCCAGGGCAGAAGAAGCACGAGATATATTACCTGAATCTCTCAAGGCCATGGGCGTAGATGTTTGGGATGTACCCGTTTATAAGACGGTAATCGGTGGCGCCAACCGGGAAGAATTAAAAAGTTTGCTACGAGAGAAAGCAATCCATTCAGTCACCTTTACAAGTTCTTCGACAGTGCGTAACTTTTTAACTTTAATTGATGGAGACGTGTCCTTATTGGACAAGGTTGCACTCTATTCCATCGGGCCGATCACGAGTGCAACTGCTCGAGAATGTGGTCTGACAATTTTCAAAGAAGCAGTTCAGTATACAATCAGTGGCTTGGTAGCAGCATTACTGGAGGGCAATAAACCATGATTAGCGTCACAAAGCTTTTATTTGATACTGACTATTTTGGAGACTCTCTGCGTTATAACAAAGACTCTCACGGCGCTCGCAACGGAACGACCATCGACTCCGGGCCAGTTGTCGTCTGGAATTCAACTAAGACGTGTAATTTAAAATGTGTTCACTGTTATATGGAGTCAGATTCCCAAAAATACCAAGGAGAAATGAACACGGAAGAAGCTAAGCGTTTTATTGATGATTTGATTGAGTTTAAATCTCCTGTGCTCCTTTTCTCCGGAGGGGAGCCGTTAATCCGTCCTGACTTTTTTGAACTAGCCGAGTATTCAATTTTAAAAGGGCTGCGGGTGACACTTTCTACGAATGGCACGCTGATTACGCCCGAAGTGGCAAGGCGGATCAAAGAGATTGGCATATCTTATGTCGGCATCTCTCTCGACGGGTTGGCAGATGTCAATGACAAGTTCCGAGGTAAAGTAGGAGCCTTTCAGGCGGCAATGCAAGGAATTCAAAACTGTGTGGCCGTAGACCAACGGGTAGGGCTCCGTTTCACGATTAATCATCACAATATTAAAGAACTCGATAAGATCTTTGATTTTATTGAAGCGGAAAATATTGATCGCGTCTGCTTTTACCACCTGGTTTATTCGGGTCGTGGCAACCAAATGATTGCCGAAGATGTGACGCGGGAAGAATCCCGTCAGGCGATGGATACGATTATTCGCCGAACTCGGGATTTTGAAGCACGAGGTTTGAAAAAGGAAATTCTTACGGTCGATAACCACTGTGATGGTGTTTATATGTACCTTCAAGCGTTAAAAGAAGATCCAGCAAGGGCTGAAAAAATCAAGGGGCTGATCGGACTCAATGGGGGAAACCGTTCAGGTATTGCCTTTGGAGAAATTGACCCTATGGGAGATGTGCATCCTGACCAGTTTACCCAGCATATCTCGTTCGGAAATGTCCGTGAACGAAAAATTGGCGAGATCTGGACCGATCTGTCTCATCCGATCATGGCTGGACTCAAAGACCGCAAGGCCTTGCTTAAAGGGCGATGCGCGGCTTGTCAATACCTGGACATGTGTAATGGTAATTTCCGGACACGGGCAGAAGCCGTCACAGGAGATTTTTGGGAGTCCGATCCGGCTTGCTATTTAACAGATGAAGAGATTGGTTTAAAATAGGATAACCTAAGTCGGAGGAGTTTCCTGGTTATAGAGCTAATGCAAGTCGAGAATGCAAGTCGAGAACCGTCCCCGCACTTGCACTTGCACTTGCACCCGCACCCGCACTGATGGCAGGGAGCCACACATATTGCAGAAAATTCAGAATGCAAGTCAAGAATGCAAGTCAAGAACCGTCCCTCACTTGCATTGGCAGATGAAGAGATTGGTTTGAAATAGGATAACCCAGTACAAGGAGGTTCACGAAATGGAACTTAAAAGGCGCCCACGCCGGTTACGGGCCAACGAAGCGATACGTAGTATGGTCCGTGAAAACCATCTCCGAGTTGAGGATTTGATTTACCCCATGTTTGTCATGCCAGGAGAGAAAAAGAAGATCGAGATTTCTTCTATGCCTGGCGTTTATAACTTTTCCCTGGATGAATTTGTCATAGCACTTCAGGAGGTTGTGACGCTCGGGATCCCTGCGGTTTTGTTATTCGGAATTCCGGAGAGCAAAGATAGCGTTGGGACAGGGGCTTACGATGAGCACGGGATCGTTCAGGAGGCCGTACGCGTAGCCAAAAAGCATTTCCCGGAACTTTATGTCATTACGGATGTTTGCCTGTGTGAATATACCGATCATGGTCATTGTGGCTTGATTGAAAATGGACAAATTGTGAACGATCCGACCCTTGATTTGCTTGCTCAGACGGCGCTTTCTCATGCGCGCGCCGGTGCAGATATGGTGGCCCCTTCAGATATGATGGATGGACGAGTCGCGGCAATTAGAGAAGGGTTAGACAAAGAAGGGTTCTCCCAAATTCCGATTATGGCCTATTCGGCCAAAGTAGCCTCCGGATTTTATGGACCTTTCCGTGATGCTGCAGGATCGACACCTCAGTTTGGAGATCGTAGAACGTATCAGATGGATCCGGCGAATGGGAATGAAGCCATGCTGGAAACGGCCTTGGATATTGAAGAGGGAGCCGACGTAATTATTGTTAAGCCGGCCTTGGCCTATGGGGATATTATTTATCGCAGCAAAGAGAAATTTGGAGTGCCCGTTGTCGCGTATAACGTCAGTGGTGAATACGCAATGGTGAAAGCAGCCTCAGCGAATGGGTGGATCGATGAGAAACGCATTGTTATGGAGGCCTTGGTAAGTATGAAACGTGCGGGTGCAGATTTGCTGATCACCTATCATGCTTTGGACGCAGCACGTTGGCTTAGAGCGGAGGGACATGTGTGATAGTTTCTTGGAATACGACTAACGATTGTAATATGTATTGTGACCATTGCTACCGTGATGCTGGGTGTAAAGCTGAAGATGAACTTAATACAGCCGAAGCAAGGACTTTGCTCGAGCAGATTGCTAAAGCTGGTTTTAAGATTATGATTTTTAGTGGAGGAGAACCTCTACTAAGGACGGATATTGTTGAATTAGTCGCTCATGCAACCTCACTGGGATTGCGCCCCGTTTTTGGAACGAATGGCACGTTACTCACCTTAGAATTAGCCCAGCAACTTAAAGAGGCTGGTGCCATGGGGATGGGTATTTCCCTAGACTCTCTTGACAAGCAAAAACATGATGAATTCCGCAAATTTCCGGGTGCTTGGGATGGGGCGGTTCGGGGCATGAAAATCTGTAAAGAAGTTGGCCTGCCGTTCCAAATCCACACGACCGTTATGGATTGGAATGCGCACGAAGTCGAAGCCATTACGGATTTTGCAGTCGAGCTGGGTGCGGTTGCTCACCATTTCTTTTTCCTCGTTCCGACGGGTCGGGCAGTTTCCATCGAGGAAGAGACCCTCAAAGCGGAGGCCTATGAAGATATTCTGACTCGAATCATGAAAAAACAGCAAACCGTTGATATTGAACTGAAACCAACTTGTGCCCCTCAGTTTATGCGGATCGCTAAACAAATGGGTGTCGATATGCGCTTTAGTCGCGGTTGTTTGGCAGGAACACACTACTGCATCATCGGACCGAAAGGACAAGTTCAACCTTGTGCTTATCTAAATATTCCCTTGGGAGATGTTCGGAAGACGCCGTTTGATGAAATATGGCGTAATCACGAAGTCTTCAAGACCCTACGTACGCTTGATTATAAAGGTGGCTGCGGAACATGTGAGTATAAGCACGCCTGTGGTGGCTGCAGGGCACGAGCTGCGTACTACAATGAAGGGGATTACATGGCGGAGGAGCCATGGTGCTTATACCACGGAAGAAAGGGGGTTTAGTATGGATTCAACTGATCGAGCCCTGCTGAACGCCATCCAAAATAATTTCCCGATCGTGATCCATCCCTACCAGAGCTTGGGCATAGCAGTGGGAACGACAGAGGAAGATGCTTTTAAACGAATTCAACATCTTCGGCAGGAGGGAATTATTCGTCGTTTAGGTGGCGTCTTGGATTCTCGACGTTTAGGGTACTATAGTACCTTGTGTACAGCCAAAGTTCCCAAAGAGAAAATTCCCATTTTGGCTAAACACCTGGAGGGAATTCCCGGAGTGACCCATAACTATATTCGCAATCATGAGTACAATGTTTGGTTTACGTTGATCGCTCGCTCACAGGCTGTCGCTGAAAGCATCCTGCAAAACATTCGTGAAGTCTCAGGAGTTTCAGATGTCTTTAGCCTTCCTGCCACGCGACTTTTTAAAATTAATGTTAATTTTGATTTTGATTTATCCGATGAGGATACAGTGGAAGAAGAAGGAATAGATAGCTTCGAGGACGCGGATTTGCGCGGTATGTCGAGCAGGAATGTCTCTCCTTATGATTTGAGCGACGAGGATATAGCCCTCATTCAAGTTCTGCAGGGGAATTTGCCTGATTCTCCAACGCCATTTACAGTATTGGCCGAAACTCTTCAGTGGCAGGTTGAAGATGTTATCTCCTGTGCGGGTCGATTACTGGAAGCAGAAGTCATACGCCGTTTTGGTGCCGTTCTTCGTCATCAAAAGGCAGGTTTTGTAGCCAATGCCATGGGGGTTTGGCAGGTTGATCCTGAACAGGCTGCCGAAGTTGGCGAAACTATGTCTCGCTTCAAAGAAGTTAGTCACTGTTACCAGAGACCGACGTTGCCCGATTGGCCCTACAACCTCTTTACGATGGTTCATGGCCGGAGCACGGAGGATTGTGGGGACGTGATGAAGAGGATTTCCTTAGCAACAGGGATAACGACCTATGACATGCTTTTTAGTACTGCTGAATTAAAGAAAAGCAGTATGCAATATTTCCTGGAAGATGAGACAAACTAGAAAAGGAGGGTATTCACTTG
Organism: Desulfosporosinus sp.; assembly: GCA_031292055.1. Classification (GTDB taxonomy): domain Bacteria; phylum Bacillota; class Desulfitobacteriia; order Desulfitobacteriales; family Desulfitobacteriaceae; genus Desulfosporosinus. The sequence goes on along the minus strand of JARLHV010000038.1, from coordinate 37,620 downwards.
TCTTTTGTGGATGAAAAAAGCCGTCAGGCTTTTGCTCAAGCCCAGAAAGTTATTCCCGGTGGCGTTAATTCGCCGGTAAGGGCTTTTAAATCGGTAGGGCGTGACCCCATATTCATTGACCGGGGTGAAGGAGCCCACCTCTGGGATATCGATGGCAATCGTTACCTCGACTTTGTCGGTTCTTGGGGGCCTTTAATTGTAGGGCATGCTCACCCAGACGTGGTTGCGGTGATTAAACGGGTAGCCGAGCGAGGCACAAGTTATGGTGCTCCTACAGAAGTGGAAACTGTGTTATCCGAAGAAGTCCTGAAGGCGTATCCTTCTATGGAGATGATTCGTATGGTTAACTCTGGCACAGAGGCGACAATGAGTGCTTTGCGTCTGGCGCGCGGGGTTACAGGTAGAACGAAAATTATTAAATTTGAAGGCTGCTATCATGGTCACTCAGACCAACTTCTGATTAAGGCGGGGAGTGGTGCGCTGACATTTGGCGTTCCAAGTTCTCCAGGTGTTCCGATACAAATTGCGTCCGCCACTATCTCTGCTCGTTATAATGATCTTGAAGGGTTGAAAGAAATCTTTCAGCGTGAAGGAGAAGAGATTGCTTGTGTTATTCTCGAACCAGTCACAGGCAATATGGGAGTGGTCTTACCGGCGGAGGGGTTCTTACAAGGAGTTCGGCGTTTGACGGAAGAGTATGGGGCATTACTGATCTTTGACGAAGTGATGACTGGTTTTAGGGTTAGTTATGGCGGAGCCCAGGGCGTTTACGGAATCGACCCGGACTTGACTTGCTTGGGTAAAGTAATTGGCGGGGGACTTCCGGTTGGAGCTTACGGAGGAAAACGCCGCTTTATGGAACAAATTTCTCCGAGTGGCCCTATATATCAAGCCGGAACCCTTTCCGGTAATCCGTTGGCAATGAACGCCGGGTTAGCGACTTTAAAATTGTTACAACAACCAGGAACCTATGAGACTTTAGCGAGCAGAACAACCCGCTTAGCGGAAGGATTAAAACAACTCGCCCAAGAGGCTGGACTTCCTATTTGGGTTAATGCCCTGGGAGCTATGTTTTCTGCTTTTTTCACAGATGTTCAAGTTGTGGATTATGCTACCGCCTGCACATCGAATGTGGAACGGTTTGCCAAGTATTTCCGGGGCATGTTGGAACATGGCATTTACTTAGCTCCTAGTCAGTTTGAAGCAGTCTTTTTATCGACAGCTCACACAGAGGCAGATATTGATCTTGCGTTGGAACAGGCTCGAACAGTTCTAAAGACCCTTTAGCGAATTCGAGGTTCGAAGTACGAGATTCGAGTTTGATGTTTTCTAATGAAAACAAGTTGAAAAAGGGGTGCTTTCCGGTATGGATCGCAAACGCGTAGTAAGATCTCTCATCACGTTCAGCTTATTGGCTGCCTTGGTAGCGGTGCTCGTTATTTCTCAAAATCGCGATCCGTCAAATCCCCATACTGCGGTGTCCAAAGACGTTTGGATTCATGGACCCAGAGGGCATGGCTATGCCGTCTTAAATAATCAGCAACCTTGGAAACAATGTTACACTTGTCATGAGAAGAAAGGGTTGGGCGGAGAAGAGTACTGTCAGAGCTGCCATGACCAATCCGGTGTGAAAGTAGTTATTCCCAAAAAGCCCGCGCAATAGATCCTCAGTCCTTGATTGTTTATGCCCTACGCTCGAAAAGAACAAGATGGCCTTAAGAATTTAAGAAGTAGACAACGAAAAATAAGATTCTCCCAAGACTCACCATAAAATCACATGTGGAATATAATGGGATATAAGGGTTGGGCTGGGAGGGGACTCAGTTTGAAAGCAGAGGAACGGATTGGTTTAATTGAATGTTTAGAACATCTACGCAATTCCAAAGTCTTAGTTTATTTTTCGTATACACCTCTAGATGACACGATTATAGTTCCTCTCTATAAACAACTGAAAGAAATGGGTCATACTAAAAAAATTGATTTATTTTTGCACAGTTATGGGGGAGCGGTGGATACACCTTATAAGGTGGTGACTCTGATCCGAGAGTTCTGCGATGAGTTTGCGGTGATTGTTCCATTTGTTGCTAAATCAGCAGCTTCAATGCTTGTTCTTGGCGCAGATGAAGTGGTTATGGGGCCGATCTCGGAACTTGGACCCATCGATCCATTGGTTAAGCATCCAGTCTATAAAGACGTATTAGTACCCGTTCAAGCAGTGTGGCATTGCTTAGATTACTTGCAACGGTCTATTAGCAATAGTTCTGACCCAGAAGTTGCATCGTTTATGGTAACTCCGTTGTTAAACAAGCTTGACCCGTGGCTGATTGGGGACTATGAAAAAACTATTAAGGCCTCTCAGCAATATGCAGAAACACTATTATCACACTACATGCTCAAAGATAACCTTGAACAGGTTTCAATCGTAACGCAAGCTTTAACTGAAGGATACCTTTCGCATGGATATCCGATTGGTCGTCGAGAAGCTAAAGAACTAGGACTTAAAGTGATTGATGCCCACGGAGAACTATGGAATGTGATCTGGAAATTATATCTTAGCTACGAAGAACTTTTCAAGGCCAAGGAAGATGAAGAGAAGACAACCGATCAGAGTTAAGGCTTAGAGATGTATCTGTAAAAAGACTTGCTTTTTAGCAGTCTTTTTCAAGTTTCCATAAAAAACATATTGCGTGTCGTCCCTTAATACGGTAGGATAAGCTTATGCTTAATTTGCAAAGACTAATTAGAGTTGCGCGCTCAACCTTTCAATTAGAGTAATTATTATATGGAGGTGGACAATTATGCTTACAACATTTGGATTTGTTTCCCCTTTGGAAGCAGGTATTTTTCTAGTCATTGCCTTAGTTATTTTTGGACCAGGTAAATTACCAGATGTCGGAAAAGCTCTCGGCAAAGGGATCCGGGAATTCAAAGCCGCTAGTGAAGGTGAAGAGAAAAAAGATGAAGAGAAAAAAGAAGAGGTTAAGATGAACGTTGAATGATTCCATAAGTTTTATGTGCTGGGAATTGGTAGATGAGTGGAAATATAAGAAAGATGGAGCCGATTTGGCCCCATCTTTTTGTTGTGTGACTGGCATGAATACTAACAAAAACATTCGATTCGATTTAAACTTTACCCTTGTAAAGGTTTAAATCTGCCTTTAACTTTTTGGACTTCTAAAGCCTCGGCATCGCTCGTCGGATACCATCCCTTTTGGTTCATAATATTATAAAGGTTTTCATGAATACTATGTTCCTCGGTAAGGATAGTTTTTAGGTTTTGCCTTAAATTAGCACAAGTTGATTCCGTGATAAATGTATTGACCGTAGAAGTAAGATGTTTTTCGCTCGTTAATAGGTCGGTTAGAATTTCTTGATCTGACATCGTATTTTGCATAGTCACTATAATCCCGTCCTTTCTAAATAAAATTTACTGATGAGAATTCAAATAATTGAGTAGAGTATCATAGTGTTTACGATGTTGCGCGGAAATGGAAGAAAGTTGAGTCTTGATTGCTTGATCTTGGACAGATTGTGAGGCTTGGGCAAACTTATGGACTAATAGAGCCTCCGCCCCAAGTTGGTCATTTAAGATGGTTAAGTTTTTGGTAGTTAATTCAGGCATTGAAGTGTTCATAATCATTCTCCTCTCGGTACTATTTAGCAACATATATAGAATCCCTCATTGAAGATAAATTATTCTTGTTAAATAGTGGAAAAAAATCGGCGCTTGAGTTGAACATAAAGGTGTATAGTAGGAGATTGAGTGGGAGCTTATTTTGGCAACACTAGTCTGAAAAGGAATCATTTTTAGTTTTTATGAAGGAGAAATTAGGTTATGAAGACATTAGTTGTCCTACCCATGAATCGCGGCAGGTTAATTTATTCTTTTGTTGCAAAAGTTTTTCCGCTTGTTAAACAAGAACTAAATAGGTGGCAGCGGATGGCAGCGCAGTTACCTGATGCTCGTCTAAGCCAGCAAGCCACAGACAGTATTCACTCAAAAGCGTTTCATTGCCAAGGAGGAAGTATTTTTGCGCTCTATCCGGGCGTAAATAGGGCTGAAGCAGTTCGATTCATTGTTGCTTATCAAACCATGAGCGATTATCTTGATAATTTGGTCGATAGCCTTGAGGTTCAGGATGAATTGGCGTTTTCGCAGTTGCATTTAGCAATGCAAGAAGCCTTGAATCCTGAGGCAGACCGATCGGATTACTATTTATATTATCCTTACCGAGAGGATGGGGGGTATCTGGAAGGGTTGGTCAAAACCTGTCAAGCAAGCCTGAGAAAGCTACCAGCGTATAAAATAGTTCAAGAAGAAGCAGTCAAGTTCGCGCAACTCTATTCCTACTTACAAACCTACAAACACTTAGCGCTGGAAGAGCGTGAAGGGAAGATGTTAAACTGGATCACCCCTTATTTAAAGGAATATCCGGAGATAACAACCTGGGAATTTGCTGCTGCGACAGGCTCAACCTTAGGAATCTTCTCTCTTTATGCTGTTGCCTTTAACAGCCAATTGACGGTAAAGCAAGCACAGAAGATCAGCCGGGCCTACTTTCCCTGGATATGTGGACTCCATATTTTATTGGATTATTTTATCGATTTACGCGAAGACCGAGAGACGAATCAGTTAAACTTTGTTGCGTATTATGAAGATACTGATATGACGTTCCAGCGGTTACATCAGTTTGTAGAAAATTCCTTGAAACAAGCAGCGCGGCTGGATCATCCGAAGTTTCATAGAGCGGTCGTCCAAGGACTGCTCGCTATGTATCTGTCCGATAAAAAGGGGATGGATACGGATATTCGCTCCATTACGAAACACCTTTTAGGAGATAGCGGGCTGGGAGTTAAGCTTCTTTATTGGTTGTGTTGCCAATTGAGAAAAAAGAAGTCTCTTTAAGAAAATCGGCAAGTAACTATCGTCACTTACATAGAGAATGTAAGCAGGGATCAAACATGCGTAGTAACACTAGGCCGGTTTGATCCCTTTGAGTTAGTTATGTAACTAATTTGTGCGTTGTAAGATCGAATCGGCCAAATGAACAAGAGCTGTTCGATAAGGACTCTCAGGGATTTCCTCCAAGCTAGCTTTGGCATTACAGATACATTGCGTAGCTGTTGAATAGGCTTGCTCAAGGCACTCTGAACAAATAAGAGCTTCTTTGATACTTTGGACGGTGGAGTATGAGATTTTACGTGTTGCCAGGATTTCACTGAGCCAGTTTCCATAAATGGGGTTATCCAAGAGATAAAGGATGGGAAGAGTGATATTGCCATTAATGAGATCGGTACAGGCTGGTTTCCCTAGCGAATCAGTATCCCCACTGATATCTAAGATGTCATCGGTGATTTGATAGGCGTAGCCAATGTTTAATCCGTACTCACGCATGAGAGTTAAATCTTTCGAATAGGCCCCAGCTAGGATAGCTCCCGATTGACAGCAGCCAGCCAGAAGGGCTCCTGTTTTCTTGGCAATTCGACTAAAATAATGCTTCGTGTCGATCGAAGTGGAAAATTGCTCATCCGCTTGATTCACTTCTCCATCACACATGGCCTGGATTGCTTCGACAAGGTATTTCATACTGTCTAGTAATTGATGTTTAGAGAGGATATTAAAGGCTTCGGCAAAGAGGTAATCCCCGGTCAGAACCGCTGCATGGTCCCCATAGAGGGAGTTAACGGTCGGTTTTCCTCGTCGAGTAGCCGATTCATCTATAACATCATCATGAATTAGGGAAGCCATGTGAATAAGTTCTGCTGCAACAGCCGCTTGGATCATGAAGGGATTTAAGGGAGCAAAACACATGCCACTGTATAACGTGAGGAGCGGTCGGATTCTTTTTCCCCCAGATTGCAGCAGAGTAACACAGGTTTGTTGAATGAGACCATTGGCTTTACTGAGTACGACCTGTAACTGATCTTCAACAAAAAGAAGTTCCGGAAATTGTAGAGTGGGAATAGCCCTCTCCGCGGTATAAAGTTGTTGGATACTCATTGCATCAGCCTCTGCCCTCTATCAAAATTCTAAATAAAGCTCTTTATATTATGTCATAAAGGCAAAGATAGGATACCTGCATTTTAAAAGATTTTGAAGCTGTTGATGATTGTATAAAAAGTATTAAGATAACGTTCGTGGGGGAGACTAAACTTTGAGGTGAGTGTATCATGTCAGTAAATAGTGTTTGGAGGGATCTAGTCAAACCAACGATAGTCGCTTACATTATTGCGTGTGCGATCCCAGCTGTGATTGCAGGTGTATATTACATATATATTAATTATTTTTAGTTACTTTGGAACACATTTATTTTTTCAAAAAGGTTTAAGTTTGTTACCTTTCAATCAAAACAATCATATACTTCCATGAACATAATTTTCCTGATACACTATAGAAGTGCTAAAATTGAAAAGGATAAAGGATTGAGAAAAATGAACGTGATGATTTTTACAAGTAGCCCGAATATAGATGGGTTGACAGCTGCCTGTGGTAACGCCGCCAAAACAGGAGCTGAAGAGTCTGGTGCACATGTTGTTATGGTGAACCTCAATCGGCAACAAATTGGTCACTGCCAAGCTTGTGGTAACGGATGGGGAACTTGTCGTAATGAACACAAATGTCAAGTGCAAGATGATTTTCAAGATTTATACGCATCTATGGCGAATATCAATGCCTTTATCATGGTAACTCCAGTCTATTTTGGAGAAATGAGTGAATCCGCTAAAAATTTTTCGGACCGTTTACGACGTTGTGAGGCATTTAAGAAAGATAAGACATTTTTGGAAGGGAAACCTATCTTAGCTGTGGCTGCAGCTGGTGGTAGCGGTAATGGACTAACTTCTTGTCTTACCTCTATGGAGAGACTTTTCACTCATGTCAGAGCTGAAAAATTTGATTTAATCGGGATTACACAGAAAAATAAAGGCTACAAGCTCGATGCCATTCATGAAGCCGGGAAAGAAATGGTAGCGGTTCTAATCCGTAAAGGTTAGTAATAAAATAAAAGAGATTCTGTCCGTAATTTCTCAATAAGTAGAAAAGCCAGCGACAAGCCCTTAGGCCTAGTCGTTGGCTTTTTGACTACCATGAAAAAAACCGATCTTGAGTCCTTTATATTCTGAGAAAAGTATATGTGGAAAGCTTTAATAGCAGGTTGGTTAAGCACAATTGGTCCGATAATCAATTGACAATAAAAAAAACTGATTGTGTCCATATCGACATGTAATAGCTATATTGACTAATATCCGCCACGATGCTAATCTTCATATAAGAGATCATAATTATCAGCAAACTTTTGGCTCAAACTAATATATCAAAGGTATTAGATATCTGAGCATTCTCAGCAACTACAGTTTGCGTGTGTAAAACTTAGGTTAAAAGGAGGAGAGATGGCTGATGCACAATTTAGTGGCAGGCCTAATTAAATTCAGAACACAAGACTTTGAAGAACATAAAAATCTGTTTTGTAAATTAAAACGACATCAAGAACCTCACACGTTGTTCATTGGATGCTCTGATTCAAGAGTAGTACCAGAATTGATAACGAAATCATTGCCGGGAGAATTGTTTGTTGTTAGAAATATCGCCAACATTGTTCCAAACTATAAGCAGCCGCATGAGTATCTAGCTACTACTTCAGCGACTACGGCAGCAATTGAATATGCTATAATGGTATTAAAAGTAAAAAATATTATTATTTGTGGTCATTCTAACTGTGGAGGTTGCGCGGCAATTTATTTGCCGGAGGATGTTCTCGATAAAATACCTGCTACCAAAAAATGGTTAGAAACTTCTGAGAATGTTAAGAAAAGGGTAATGGAAGAAGTAAAAGGTAGTGACCTGGAAATGCGAGAATGGTTAACCGAGCATATAAATATAGTTGAGCAGATCAAACACTTGTTAACTTACCCTTATGTTGAAGAAAAGTATAACAAAGGTGAGCTCGATATTGTGGGTATGTATTATAGAATTGAAACCGGAGAAGTATATATTTTCAACTCTCAGAAATCAGCCTTCGAATTAGTTAACTAAGGAAAAGCCATCACCAAAATCTTGGTGATGGCTTTTCTAAAATCTAAATTTGGCAACGATCAAGGAACTAGAGGGTTGAGTCTTTCTTGATAAATTCAGCAACAGCGGTCGATTGCATTTTCTCCCAGGTTTTAAATTTAGTTGTTTTATTGATAAAAGCATCAAATTTAGCATCGAGGATAGCCATGAAGTCATCAAGAGTTTTTACATTGAACTTTCCAGTATCCAGCAACTCTTTAAAATTAGAAAATTGCGTGTGACTAGTCATAAAAGATGGTGTAAACAGATCGTTAAAACTTACCATATTCATAGATTGTTGCTTAGCATTTTTCTCAAGGTCTTTAGCAAAGTTATCCAAGTCGGAATCTGGTATATTATTTATAATATTCACCCCCTTTATGTCGAACTTAGTATAATAAAAACTTGTCAATATTAAGTATTATAAAAGCTATTGTTTGTCAATGCAAATAGCATGCTTTTTGAGCAATGCGCTCAGTTGATAAATATACCTTTATACCCAATTTATTCCTGTAAAACTATGCGAAAATAATAGAAATATAGTCTTCAAAGGAGGAATTAAAAGTAATTTGTAGAAAGGTATACAACATCGAAAAAAGTTGGGAGTAGGCTAATATGTTACTTGAAAATGACTTTTTAGTTACATATGATAAGAGTAGGCAAATTGACTTTAGGGAAAAATTTGATAAACCTGAAAGAATTATCCATAATTCTGCTATTGCTCATGAGGTAACTAAACGAAAGATATTGAACAATTCTACAGAAGAAGAGCAAAAACGCCTGTATGCTATATTAAATGGATTACCTGGATTAGTTTACCTTCGCACAAGTGAAGGCAAAGTAATTTTTGCTAACCATAATTTTAAGAAAATTCATGGTGATCCAGATAATAGAAAGTGCTATAATATACTTTTAAATAAAGATGAACCTTGTAGCAATTGTCATACTCAAGCGACCTCAGGTACTGAAATTTTAAAGCAATGGCAATGTGTCATTAAAGATACTATTTTCGAAGTATTTCAACACCCTTTTCAAGATTCTGAGGGCATGCAGTTATTCTTAATGCAAATGCTTGATATCACAAAAAGGAAGTTGGCTGAAGAGGAAATGGCTCGCCTGGATCGCTTAAATCTGGTTGGAGAATTGGCGGCTAGTATTGCCCATGAAGTGCGGAACCCGATGACGACAGTACGAGGCTTTTTACAGATCTTAAAAAATAGGGATACTTCACACGAAAATATAGGTTACTATGATTTGATGATCAGTGAATTAGATAGGGCTAATGGTATAATAACTGAATTCTTATCGATAGCAAAAACAAAAACGGAATCAAACACAGTCGTAAAACTCAATAATTTAGTTGATTCGTTATACCCTTTAATCCTTGCCGATGCTACGAACCAAGACAAAAAAGTTATATTAGAAACTAAAAAAGTTACTGAATTAACAATGAACGAACGAGAAATCAGGCAGTTAATATTAAATCTTACTAGAAACGGATTCGAGGCGATGCCTTCAAGGGGTATACTGAAGATAATGACCTATATGGAGGCCAACAGTATAGTGCTTGCAGTGCAAGATCAAGGTATAGGAATTAGGGAAGACATTCTTGCGAAATTAGGGACCCCCTTCCTGACAACTAAGGAAGGGGGGACTGGATTGGGCCTAGCGACGTGTTATAATATTGCTGAAAGACATAATGCCAAGATTGATGTGGAATCTTCCTCTTCCGGGACGACTTTTTTTGTTAAATTTCAATTGAGCTAGGATAGACGGGCAGGTGTATATAACACTGAGGCTAATTTAAAAGGCGGTGAGATGTATGGCGGTTATAGGAGGGCGAGCACATCTTGATGGGATTACATTTGCCACCAATACGCACATAGTCCGAGGGAGACTATCACAAGGTAAGATATCTATTAAGGTAAGGCGGTTGCCGGGGATTAGGATATTTAATGTAATGGACAAGGTCCCTTTCTTACGCGGAGTTTCTAGGTTGGCGAAGCTTAATCTTAAAATGTTTATAGGCATGATCTTTTTGCTTGTTATACCGTGGGAGTGGGTATTTCCTCCTACTGCCAATGAAATGGTCGTTTCCGAGTCGATCTGGCCGGTGCTCGCTATCTACGCTTTTGTTCTGATGGCATTAGTATTTCTCCTGAAACGACTTTGGCAGTTTCATGGAGCAGAGCATAAAGCCTTTAACATATATACAAGTGGAGCTGATCTTTCCCTGAGTGCGGTAAGGGAGGCTAGCCGAGTTAGTGAGCGTTGCGGAACTAATTTAGTTGTATTATTATTGCCAATATTGATTGTGCTATCGTTGCTGACCTATCAGATGCCACTGCTAATTTTGGTAGTATCCCTATCGATCGGTTATGAAATCTTCAACTGGAGTTCTCGTAACCAACGCTTAAAACAGGCGTTTCTGATTGCTGGATTCATTCAGAAATACATTGTGACTGCAGAACCGACGGAAGAGCAGCTGCGAGTGGCAATTGCCACGTTAGCTAGGGCAATAGAATCCGAAGAAAGAATGGTACTTGTTTAAGACTTAACACAAATGCTCAAAATCCTTTCGTTTCATCTGTTCAAATTCCTGCTCTGCGAAATAATAAAATAATTGTTCGTGCGCTTTTTCTAAGGTTTCAAAAATTCCTATAACTCGCTCTGGACGCTCGTCTATCCAGGCTAGCCAATCATTATTACGAATGCTTGTGGCAAAAAAGGAAATTCCATGGTCAAAGACAATGGTAAAACTGTTCGATAGCATTTCTGCATAACTCTTAAATCCATTTTTAAGAGCAAAATTATCTCTACTCAAGTTACTCAACTCCCTCTTCATAACAGATGGTTTCTATAAATATATGAGTATTCCTTTAAATTAGAGAAGGCTGGATATACTTTTTTCCCTACCATAAACTCAAATAAATACTAAGGAGCATGCAATTGAAGACTGATTTGTCGTTATTAGCCATTGGCATTGGCAGTTTGCCACATTTGAAAACGGCGGAAGCATTAGAATTGATTCGAACTTTAAAAGAAGTACCCCATTGGCCGCAACTGCCTAATCAAGCTTCTTCAGAAGGGATGTTAAACCAATATATCGCTCCTTTGTTCAAGCTTGGTTTGGTCGTTGAGAAAGAAGGAAAGCTGTTTTTTGACACTTCCCAGGCAAATTGGATAGACAAGGTAACCGAGTTTTACAATAAATATTTAGAGATAATAGAAGGAAACTCAGACAACTTTGACTTTTTTGCATTTCCTGAAGAATCCGCTCAAGGATTCCATGCTTTTCTGAAAAGGTTAACTGAGGGTGATTTTAAAGAGGCTAAATTTATTAAAGGGCAAGTAACAGGACCGATTACCCTTGGGTTGCAATTAACGGATCAAGATAGAAGGTCTGCTTATTACAGCTCGGAATTGCGGGAAATTGTGGTTAAATCTCTCGCTTTGCAAGCCTTTTGGCAGACTGAAACTTTAAATCAGTATAATAAGTCAGTGATTATTTTTATCGATGAGCCTGGATTATACGGCTATGGACAATCGACCTTCATAACCTTAAAGAAAGAAGAAATAATTAATGAGCTAAACGAAATAATCGACTCCATTCATTTAGCTAACGGTATAGCCGGAATTCATGTTTGTGCCAGTACAGATTGGTCAATAATTTTCCAGTCAAAAACGGATATTGTCAACTTTGATGCGTATGGGTATTTCACAAGCATGACAGTTTATCTGGAAGAGCTTAAGGCTTTTCTGGAAAGAGGCGGGTTATTAGCTTGGGGATTAATCCCGACAAGCCAAAAAATTCTGGAGTTGAGTTCTGCGGATTTAATTATTCTCTTTGAACAACACGTTGCTTTTCTTGCTCAAAATGGTATTGACAGAAGATCCTTATTGGAACAGTCTTTGATCACACCAAGTTGCGGAGTGGGAAGTTGTCCAATCGATGTGGCGGAAAAGGTCTATGCACTAACGCAGGAAGTAGCCTTAAGCCTTAAAGCTCAGAACATTATAGCTGAGCCGCTAACAACACTCTAAGCATGGATGCCTAACTCGATTACCTATACCACTTCAGAATAGCACTTGCTTAAGTTAGCAAGTGCTATTACTCTTATAACTTCAATAGTGAACGGTCAGAGAGTATTTAAATGGCAAGGCTTGCTTTGTTTATCCAAGGATGGGCATAGTTCCTAATCAAATCTATTAATTAAGGCATTGAAAAATAGATTTGTACTGATATATAATTAGACACTGATAAAATAATATAATAGGTTGATTATATTATTTTCCGTTCACTAAGGATTCAGCGAGACTAGTCTTGAGGGGGGGACCTGATTGAATTACCAATTATTGAAGAGTGCTACACAAGAGATTAGGGATGACTATCTAAGACAAGAACTTGGAATGGAGAAGTGTGAAATCCTAGATAAGTACCAACTAAAAAGTAACGTTGACCTTTACTGGGAACGGCACCATGAGCATCATCCTATACAAGTACACTTCAGCCATAAATTTGCCAGGAAAGCATCCCCGTTGGGAATGATCTTTTACCTCTATAAACTTTGCTATGCCAAAGTCAAATATTTTGATCAAAACTGGGACGATTTCCTGCCATATGTCTACAATTGGCAACGTGGCTTATTTCAGGAAACAAGACTGGCGGATATGGAATTTATAAGACACTTAAGTACAGGTATTATGCTTGATTTGAGGAATCTGGCAAAAATTAATCGCTATGAAGATTTCGTGGCCCTATGTGATTACCTTGAAGAACAAAAATGTTGTACACTTATTGGACGAAAGAAATTAACTGTGGTTTAGATTGGGAGAGTAATACATGAAAAAAGTTAGAGTCAGATTTGCCCCGAGTCCTACGGGTTACTTGCATATCGGGGGAGCAAGGACAGCCTTGTTTAACTGGTTGTTTGCCAAAAAATACAACGGAAGCTTAATTCTTCGTATCGAGGACACAGACACAGAACGACTTAAAGAAGATTCCGTAAGTCAAATTCTTAGTAGCCTGAAATGGTTAGGGATAGACTGGGATGAGGGACCGGAAAAAGGCGGTGATTTCGGTCCTTATTTCCAATCCCAGCGACAAGAACTTTACACAAAAGCGGCTCAGACGTTACTTAAGGAAAACAAGGCCTACCATTGTTTTTGTAGCGTGGAAGATATAGAAGAGGAACGTCAAAAACAACGGCAAGAGGGCACACCCTTTCGTTATCCGGGGAAATGTCGAAACCTATCTCCTGAGGAAGTAAAAGCTCGACTGGAGCAGGGGCTTTCCTCGGTAATCCGAATTATAGGGCCGGATGCAGGTCAAGTTCTCGTTGAGGATATCATTAGAGGCCCAGTAAGCTTTGAATCAGAGCAATTCGATGATTTTATTATCATGAAATCAAATGGAACACCTGCCTATAATTTCGCTTGTGTGGTTGATGACAATGCCATGCAAATTAGTCATGTGATTCGGGCTGAGGAGCATTTATCAAATACCCCCAAGCAATGTCTTATTTATCGCGCCTTAGAATACGAGATACCGTTATTTGCTCACTTATCCATGATTTTGGCCCCAGACCGCAGTAAGTTAAGCAAAAGGCATGGCGCAACCGCTGTTGGAGAATTCCAAGAGATGGGTTGTCTACCGGAAGCCTTAGTTAATTATTTGACTCTTCTAGGCTGGTCTCCTCTAGAGGAACAAAGCGAAATCATTTCTCCTGCCCAAACCATTCCTTCTTTTTCACTCGAGAAAGTTTCGAAAACTGCCGCAGTGTATGACGTGCAAAAGCTGATTTGGCTTAATGGACAATATATGACCACTTATGATTTGGAGAGCTTGACACTACAAACCATTCCTTTTTTTATTCAGGCAGGTTTGATCACTTCTTTAGAAGTTGGAGAAAAGCGAGAGTACATTCGTGATGTCGTAAGCACGGTACGGGAAAGAGTAAGAACTTTAGGCGAACTAGCGGAAGCAAGCCGTTACTTTTTTCAGGATATTGTTAGCTATGATGAAAAGGGGCTAGAAAAATACTTTCTGAAACAAGAAGGCGTGGAAGCTTTACTCGCTAAGGGTAGAGAGTGTCTAACCACTTTAGATCGTTTTGATGTCGAAAGTGTTGAAAGCGCCTACCGTCAGTTAATGGATGATCTGAAAATCAAGGGCGGTGTTATTATTCATCCAACAAGATTAGCGTTAACAGGTCGCACCGTTAGTCCGGGCCTATTTGAGGTCATGGCCCTCTTGGGGAAAAGGAAATGTTTAGAACGCTTAGATAAAGCTATTGAATTGATTAGAATTTCTTTCGAAAAAGACTAGCTTTTGAGTTACAAAAGGATTATAATACACTGTATAAGCTAAATTATATGGTTTATCATATTTATTTGGTGATGATTGCTATTTTAAAGGCAGTCAGTAGTCCGGGATGGTGTAGTGGTAGCACATGTGTTTCTGGAGCATGTAGCCTGGGTTCGAATCCTAGTCCCGGAGCCAAACAACTAGGCCCCATGGTCAAGCGGCTAAGACGTCGCCTTCTCAAGGCGAAATCAGGGGTTCGATTCCCCTTGGGGCTACCAAACTACCAAAAGTTCGTCATCACGGTGCACAAGTCATTTTTGGCGGCGCTCTAACTTTAATAGTACTGTTTAAGCCGTGGCCGCTCTATCCTTATGACTGAGGTTGCCGATGGGGCCTGAAGGCTTGTCGATAGCCAGATTTTCTTCAATATACAATTTATAGTGTCTTGATAAAAAGTAAAAAGTGTATTACAATTATATAATGTTCGAAGAATATTTGAAGAAAAGGAGTGACAATAGAATGATAAAGATTACAGAACTCGCAGCTCAGAAAATTAAAGACGTGCTCAAAGCTCAAAATAAAGAAGATGCATTGCTTCGTCTCTATCTTGCAGGAGTTGGCTGTAGTGGGCCGAATTTTGGCATAGCTCTGGAGGAGTCAAAAACAGATGAAGATATTCTTGATCAAGAACATGGCGTTTCGGTGATTATAGATAAAAAATTGACAAATTATTTAGAGGGAGCCATCGTTGACTATATTGAGTCAAATGATGGTGGTGGTTTCGAAATACGTACGCCAAAGGCTGATAATGGCGGAGGCTGCGGCGATGGTTGTTGCGGTAGTTGTGGAACTTGCTAATATAGTAGAAAAGAAGGAGAGCTCAATCGCGGGCTCTCTTTTTTTGTATTTTTGGAATACGGTATACCATTTTTCACTTGCCTTTATGCTAATGAAGAATTATAATTATTGAAAATAAATAGTATAAATTTTTGAGAGGAGAAGGTAAGTGGCACATCAATTTTCGCCTATTGAATATGATGATATGGGGCATATTCGAGATTCAGTATTCTCAATTCTAAGAAATGCCATCCTTGATAAAAAGCTGGAGCCTGGGCAGAGACTTGTGGAACGCAATATCGCAGAACAGTTGGGAGTCAGCCGGACTCCTGTACGTGAAGCAATACGCAAGCTCGAATTGGAAAGATTGGTAACTCATATTCCACGTAAAGGGGTAGTGGTTTCTGGATTCACTAGGGCAGATATTGTCGAGATTCTAGTCATCAGAACGTCATTGGAAGCACTTATTTGCAGTATTACAGCCACCAAAATTAAGCCCCGGGAATTAGAACGTTTGGAATCACTAGCTAAGCAGATTTCAGATGAACACGGAAAGGGAAACTTCAAAAAGTCTAACCAACTGAACGATAAGTTTCATGAGATAATCTATAGAGCTGCCGAAAGCCCACGCTTATATAATTTTCTGGATACATTGCGGGAATACATTACTAAGTTTACTCAAGTAGCCTATTCTAAACCTGGCCGGCCGGAAGAGGCGTGGGAGGAACACCAGGAGATCATTGAGGCTCTGCGAAGTCACGATAGCTCCAGGGCAGATGCCGCTGCGAAAAAACACGTTGAAAATTCCAACAAAGCGTTTTTAGAAATGACTTTTTGGGACAAATGACGCGAATTAAGATCCTTTTATCGAATACTTTAAGGTAAGTTATTTATTATTTTGGTATACCGTATACCAAAATAATAAATCAATATGCTTATTGAACGATCAATAGGTACTGTTGAAACAAGCCATCATAGGGAATTGAGGGGGTGAATTTCTGTTTGTAATCAGAAAAACAGGGGATTTATGCTGGTGGAGGTTTGAATGTGATATTAAATTAAAAAGGTAGGAGGATTGATACTGTGTTTTTCACACAACTCTGGGATTTGTTCATGGCTTTCACAAGGGCCAGTAACCTTGGCTTTGGCGGTGGCCCTGCAGTCATTCCTCTCATTAAGATTGAAGTTGTGGAAAGGTATCACTGGTTGACCAACGCTCAATTTGCCGATGCGCTCGCCGTTGGAAATGCTTTGCCTGGCCCAATAGCTACAAAATTAGCAGGATATGTTGGTTATCAAGTGTCTGGATGGTTAGGAGTCTTAGTGGCATTAATTGGTACGATCCTACCTACGGTCCTCGCTGTGGTTTTATTGATGGGTTTTTTAAGAAAGTATACGAATTCCCCAATTTTAAAAGGAATGTTAAAAGGCGTACGTCCAGTAGTTATAGTTTTAATAGCGCAGACTGCCTTCGAGATGGGGAGTGGTTCTTTTCCGAACCTAATGACTTGGGGCGTTGCGTTAGCGACCGTGGTTTCACTTAACTGGTTGAAGCTTCATCCCGCTCTGATTATCGCAATATCTATGGTATTTGGGTTGTTAGTTTTTCGCTAATTTAGCGTGTCACATCAAAGTGAATTATATAAAAGGAGTTGATTTTCTTGCTTAAAAAACTTTGGGACCTATTTATTGCCTTTACTCGTGCTTCAAACCTCGGCTTTGGCGGGGGGCCTTCGCTTGTTCCGCTTATTAAAGTTGAAACAGTAGATCGATATCAGTGGTTGGACAATGAAGAGTTTGCAGATGCTTTAGCTATAGGTAACGCTTTACCCGGTCCTATCGCTACAATACTGGCGGCCTATATCGGCTATAAGGTGGCTGGATGGTTGGGCGTTTTAGCCGCCTTGCTTGGGACAGTCGTTCCCACAGTATTCATCGTAGTTCTTTTAGGTAGTCTCATTGTGAAACACTCCAATTCCCCAGAACTCAAAGCGATGCTCATGGCCGTTCGCCCTGTCGTAGTGATTCTCGTAGCTCAAACTGCTTATGACATGGGCAAGAAATCTTTCCCAGGCTATAGTTCATGGGGGATTGCGGTTGTGACTGTGGCGTTGCTTTACTTAGTCGATATTCACCCAGCCTTTATTATTATAGCAGCTATGCTGTTCGGTTGGGCAGCATACGGGCGTACTAGGAAAGAGAAAGTGCGAAATTAGCCGCCCAATCATGTGAACAAAAAATCCTCTACTAGTTTAGCTAGTGGAGGATTTAGAAAAGGACGGTGAAAGGATTCTTGGAGCAGGCGCATTACCGAAAAGTCGACGCATCCCTTGCTTAGTGATAATCCAGTACTTGCCCGTCTGTCGAGCTTCTGAAGAAAGAAATCGACCCTCGCGGGCATAGCGCTTAATTTTATCTTCCGTTATGCCCCACGCTTGAGCAGCTTCAGGGCAGGATAATACGTCAGTAAATAAAATGCGTTCTTCTTTCTCGGCCATAATGCGCATTCCTCATTTCAAGAATCCAGTTAATGAACCAATGGGTTTCTCAGTGAAGGCGTCAATGAGGTTTAAACTGTAAGTAGTGGGATCAAGTTCTTCTTGCTTCAGATCGACTCTGTGTAGCTTAAGTTCAGCCTTAAAGGTATCAGTAAAAATAATTACCCCAAAGCCGTTCTGTTTAGCTGAAACATTTTCAACTGATACACGCAGGTTATCGTCAGTAACTATATAAAACCATACTTTAGGGTAAGTGAGTACAAAGTCCAGAATCTGTTTCGTATTTGCTTGTGCCTTAGCTTTCATTTGGTTTACCCGCTCTTGCTGTTCGAGAGTACACTGCATCGGAAATCCTCCTTCATTATTAGTTGATCCTATCAAACCTTGATCTCCATATAATTATACACGACAACGTGTATAATGTCAGGTTATTGTGTATAATTATAATAAAATAAATAAGGCCTATCTCAGTGAAGGGAATAGAGCAACTATGAGAGACTGAAATACAGGCAAAGATAGGATGAAAAAGAACAATATGGGATGTTAAACTTAGATAAAAAGGGAACGGTAATTATTTGTCGAATTATATAGTTAGAATCAGAATGATAGGGGAGAATGTTGAATGTTAACCTTAACAGCAAAAATTGAATTTGTGAAATTCCTTAATGAGAAATTCATGGGCAAAAATTTGAAATGCATAGAAGTTTGTTGTGTCGTAGAATGCAGCGTGGATTTTGGCGTTGTAGAAACTATTGATGTGGCAGATGATAAGGTTTCTGTATGGGGGGCTGACATGAGAGTTTTTTGGATTAATATGAACGATGTCATTGCTGTTAATTATAAACCAAAAGATGAAGATGTATGCTTGCTGATTGAAGCTAAGAACAATGTTGAAGTGCGCTTTACAGTAGTATGAAAAATTTGAATTAAAATAGTAATTTCCAGGTAAATAATAAATGTTGTGATTGGAAATAATTGATCAGAAAAGCTGCGATTTATCTCTGTAAATACTGAACATAATATAAGTGAACTGAAGGGTGGTGAAAAAAGATGGAATCACCTCGTATGAGAGTGAAATGCGGTGTCGAAAACTGTTCTTATAACAAAAACCGTTCCTGCCATGCAGATGCCTTGGAAGTGAATACAATGGGTGATGGAGTTGCCAGAACGAGTGATGGCACAGCTTGTACAACATTCGAAAATAGATAATGAATTTAAACAAGGTAGTCGAGATGACTACCTTGTTTAAATTTTGTTCCTTTACCTTGAAATGAATAGACTTTCCTTTGCTTACGGCTTAGCTCTTAATTTCAGCTTCAGCTTCAGGTGCCGCAGCCTCTGGAACGACAGTTTCGGGTTCTTCTTCTAACTCTCTAAGAGGGGCCATAATTCCATAGACTTCGTTTTCGCTGTCGGTGATTTTTATTTGGTTGTCTAAAGTAAAATTCTGAGCAGTAATTGTATCGCCTAACGCCATTGATGATACGTCAACAACGACTGTTTCAGGCATTAAAGCAGCTTTTCCAAAAACCTCAATTTCAGATTTGTGAATTTGTAAAATCATGTTATCCAAACTATCCCGACCTTCAAAGGTGATAGGGATCTGCATTTTTACCTCATGATCTTGAGAGACAAGGAATACGTCAATATGAATGACTTTTGCTGAAACAGGATTCCTTTGAACTTCTTTAATAAATCCGAATTTCTTGTTATCACCATAGTTTACCCATACTTTTGCATTCGACCCATGTGTAGCAATTACTTTTTTTAGAGTTGCTGTTTCAAATTGAACGGTAATAGCATTTGTAACACTATCGCCATAAAGCACGCCGGGTGTAAAGCCAGCTTCTCTACATTGCTTAGGTTGCATAGTCCTTGTGACTGCGTTTAAAATAGTTTCTTCCATTGAGAACTCACTCCTTTATTATGCCTATAAAGTCATTAGCGATGACTTTATATTGAAGGCTAGCTAGCATCTAGTCGGCATATGACATAGTATACCATAAAATTTGTAATTTTATTATTTTAAGAAATAATTTACAAGATTAAGCGGGATAATTTGAAAAAGTTATACGTAATTTTCTAGGCTCGAACTAGCAAATTTGCCATTAATCTGTGTGTTGAGTGATAAGAGATAGAATCCGAATATCGTCTGTCTGAATACTCAAAAGAGGATACGACTTATTAATGAAGAATTATATAGAATGACTTAGGAAGGCAAAATAACAGTAGACAGAACACAGTGCAGATCAGGCAATTTACGTGTGACGAGCTATAAAGTAAGAAAAGTAAGTAGCGCATCACCGAACAAGAAAAGAGGAACTAGCATGTATTTAATACCGTTGCCACGCATGATTACAGCACTGGATGGATTATTTTTGATAGACCACAATACAACCATTGTGTTAGATGTGGAGCTGGATGACAAAGATCTGGAAACAGCAAAGCTGTTACAGCATGAAATAAGAAAGGTTATTGCAATCACACTGCCCATTAAAAAAGTGCTGCAATATTCAGGAAATCTGGGCGTAAATTGCCTCTATTTTCAATTTGACAATAAAGAAAGTGGAGAGGAAGCTTACCGGCTGATAGTGAAACCAAATAAAATCACCATTGTTGCTTGTTCTAACCGCGGTTTCCTGTATGGGGCAGCGACGCTGATTCAGCTATGCAAGATATTTCGTGGGGAAATTGGTTGTGTTGATATTGCCGATGAACCATCCTATTCAAACAGAGGCTATATGCTTGATGTTAGTCGTGGTAGGGTCCCCACTATGGACAGTCTGAAAGCGCTGGTTGATCGGTTGGCGCTGTATAAGATCAATCAACTGCAGTTGTATATGGAAAACTGTTTGCGCTTAGATGGCTTTGAGGAAATATGGTCGCAGACTGACCCTTTTACGCCAGAAGAAATTTTGGAGTTGGATTGTTACTGTCATATAAGAAGCATTGAGCTGGTTCCCTGCGTAGCGACCTTTGGACATTTGTATGATTTGCTCCGTTCAGAGAGCTTTGGTAAATATAGAGAAATGGATACTGGGTTGGGAGAGACTTTCACTTGGTATCATCGTATGAGACATCACATCATTAATGTGTCCGATCCCGAAAGCTTAACACTTATCAAAGGGATTCTTGACCAATACCTGCCCTTGTTTCGCAGTAATAAAATAAACATTTGTTGTGATGAAACATTTGATTTGGGCAAGGGGAAAAGTGCTTCCATGGCTCAGAAAATGGATTACGCAGAGATGTATCTTTGTTATGTCAACAAACTAGTGGAATATCTCCAAAGCAAGGGTAAAGAAGTGATGATTTGGGGGGATATTGTGAAGAGTCATCCCGAACATCTGGCTAAACTGAACGCACAGGTAACCTGTCTTAACTGGTATTACGATTATGGGGCTAAGGAAGAAAATGTTAAAATTTTCCCCGACAATGGCTTTAAGCAATATGTATGTCCTAGCCTATCTGGTTACAGCCGTTTAGTGAATGCCTATGACATGAGTTTTAGCAACATCAGGGAGATGGCGAAGTTGGGTAATCGGTATCATGCCGAAGGGTTTTTAAATACCGACTGGGGGGATTGTGGCCATATTAATATGCCAGCTCTCGCCATTCCGGGCATGATTTATGGTGCAGCTCAAGGCTGGAACGTGGAGGACGACAGGGGTTTTAGTTCCATAGACCAAGCGATTTCTCTAGTTGAATATGGAGATCCTGGGAAAGATCTGGTGGGACTGTTGCGGGAACTTTCCCATCAAGACAAAATTATTTTTAACAATCTAGCATTTTTTAGGGATTATAAGGTGTACAATCAGACCTATAATGATTCGGGAATCAGCCTGTATGAAAAAGCTAAAGAAGAAATGATGCAGGTTTCAGAAAAGCATCTTAAGACAGCAGTTATCCGGTGTGCTGAACTTTTCAATTGCCTCAAGCAGAACAATATGGGTTCTTATGCGGATCGTCAAGAGGAAATGTTGGAGTATTATCTTGCTGCCCGAGGGGTAGCACTGATGCAGGAATTGACACTCGTCATTAAAGATCGTGAATATGGGCAGGATGTACATCCCCTGGATGCTCCATATGAACTGGCTGGTAAGCTAGAATACTGGCTGATGGATTACTGTAAGGCGTGGAGGACTGGCAGTCGCGAGAGCGAGTTGTATCGAATAAAAGAATTTGTTAGTCAAATCTGTTCTATTCTCAGAAAATATGATGCTAAGATCCACAATTGAATAATACTATGTAGTATTTTAATATTATGTGGGCATACTAGTCTTAAGACTAATTGAGAGGGTAGGTATGCCGAAAATCAAAGAACTAACTGAGCAAATCGATAAATTGCGTTTAAGTATGATCAAGATAAAAGTTGGTAAATCTTATTCGGATCAGGAAGTTGTAGTTGCGAGCCAAGATTTGGATGCTGTTTTAGATATGTACCAGGTAATGCTGATGGAAAAGGCGAATAAAGATTAGGGATAAACAAAGAGAGAGCTTAACTGTTCTCCCTTTTGTTTATCCCCGTTTTGATTTCTAAGACAGACCTTTCAAGGGTTCTTTCGGATTCGATCAGATCTTCATTGGCCTGTAGTACTCCATTTCTGACAGCTGCTTTCACTACATAGTAGAAGAGCGCGAGTCCTAGGAAAAAGAGTACGAGGATGGTTATGGAATTAGCTAGGATAAATGTGTTGCGCATGGGATCATCCTTTCCGTGAAATTCTTATCATTTAACGTTCAACATCTCTTTCTGAAAAAATTAACTGCATTAACTGCTATTGTCTTCTTCTTCGTAAGATTGGGATTTCCTGCCACGTGACATTATTAATGGTTCTGCGACAAATTGAATAAAAAAGCACTAAGACCTCAGAATCCATTCTAAGGTTTTAGCGCTTAGGTTCGAAGATCTATTGGGCGGGCAAAGAGCCTGTTTCAATAGCTGATGGGGAGAAGATAACGATATTTAGATGTTTGTTTCACTGTAGCTTTCCTTGAGATTCCTTTAATTCACGCATTATATCAGCGCGCTTGCAGAGTTGATAGCCAGTGAAAATTCCGCCTTCATAATGTAGGGCCTTGCTTGAATGAGCAGTAAGCAGGCTTCTAATCACGATCAAATTTTGATACGTATCATGGAAAGAACCAAAGGTTGTTTGCTGTTCCTTAATGTTGATAAGTACTTTGGCAAAATCTTTTTTTACAATAGGTTTGAAGCCCTCTAAAATGTAACGAATTTTTTTACAGCGGATGCGAAATCTGTGCACAGCACTAATGTCTGAAAAATCTAATAGTTTTAAGGTTTTTCGATACTCTTTCAACCATGAGTTCAATCGTTTCTCCATAAACTCAAGGAAGGTTAGCTTAACAACGGTTTCTTGCCAAGGAGAATCTATTAACCAAGCCCAACAATTCAAAAGTTTGGGGGTAGTCTTATTATCATTTAACTTTAATAGGAGCTCGTCCTTGGCTTTGATTCTTGCTTCTTGCAAAATCGTATGAAGAGCCGAAAGATTGGGCAAAGGGTCATAGTTTCTGGCTGTGATTTCATTCCACTCTTCGAGCAGAACGTCGATTTCACGCAGAGCGGTTAGATCATCCCCGATCTTATGCAAATTAGCTTGCTCCTCAAAATAGACATCTAAGTTAAAGAGTGGCTTTCCAAAGGAAAGCAATGAACGGAAGGTGCGAAGTTTAACCCGGAATTCGTGAAGGATGTCAGGATCATCTGGTTGTTCTAAAAATGTTGACTGAGTTGTAAGGACAAGTCCCAGCGAAAATAAGAGTACTTTTTGGAGTTCCTTTTGTACGTTTTTGTCGCCATGAATTATGGGCGTTCGAAGTTCGGCTTTGGATTTCGGTGAAAGGCCGGCAAGTGTCAGCCCACGTTGAAATTTACTGCGAGAATCTAATCGGAGTGGGTAGCGTTCAGTAAGCATTGCCCCGAGTTTTAAAAGTTCAGCGACAGATCCTTCTTTCAGTTCCAGTTCTATCTCAGCTATGGGTTCCGTTTGGTCGCCAACAACAATCTCGCCCAGATCAGCGGCAAATTCCACTTTGCTGCCGTCCTCAAGAGTTAAGTATTGAAGGAAACGTTTATACCGGGTGACTAAGAGGGGTTTAAGTGAACTCACACCTACTGCAGCTTGGAGTCGATCTCCAATGGATTCCTTAAGAAAGGGACTGATGTCCGGTTTGGGTTCATTCAAAACAACATTCCATTCACCACGCATATGCAATCCACCAGATGAAGTATTGGAAGTTTTAACGGTCGAGACATAGTCGCCATTTTCTTGGCGAATTCGATAGGCTATTTCGTCTCGTAACAAGCCATAGTCTGCAGAGTCATAATAGGTGGCCTCCATCGTTTGGGTGCGTTGTTCACTAGGACATGACAGTGCCAATAAGATTGGATCGTTTACAATTTGATCATACATTTTCAGATCCACGAGCCGGAGCTTAAGTTCAATCTCCATATTATTACTCATCGATTTCCATCCCTTCTTTTGAGATAGGTAACCTGTAACTAACGGTTACCTCAGACGATGCTTATACGATAATTAATTCTGTAATGCCCTGGATTATCTTTTGTGCACTTGCGTCTTCAATAGCAATACATATTATTTGGCAATATTATATCAGTAGAGGAGGAAATTGGGTAATATATTGTATCTTCCTTAAGTTTACACTGATTCTTCACAAGAAACCAGCTATTAATAATAAGAGGACAAAAGGGAAATAATATAACAAATTATTTTCAGAGAGCGCTGGATATATGCTGGGATGCATTGGTTCCCGTCGGAAACGGAGGGGTCCTTTTCCACATTTTCCATTAGTCTTAACATATTCTCCATAAAACGGTCATCAAACGGTAACAATTTTAGATTAATATAAATACAACGGATGATTATTACCCGCTCGTTGAGCTGGTGATATTTCTGTGATTCTACGGCAAGTTTTTAACATAAATTTTATAGTTATTAAAATTAGAAAGAGGTTATTAAAATGATGAAAACAACAAAAACAAAGACACTCGTGATAGTTACTGCTATTGCAACGCTTTTATCGGCAACAGCTGCTTTTGCAGATACTACGAGTAGTAACGCTGTACAAGCTTCAAGGTTCCCTCAAACACAGTTAAGCAGAGTGAACGGCGGGTTTAAAAGCCATCTGGATAGTCTCTTATCTGCAGGCACAATCACTCAAGCGCAAGATGATGCAATTCAAACGGCAATTACAGCCACCATGGGTGACTTAACTAAAGGGACTTTTAAAGGACCTCAAGCGGGATTCAAAACTGCGCTGGATAGTCTGGTAACAGCAGGTACGATCACTCAAGCGCAAGAAGATGCAATCCAAACAGCGATTACAACGGCAACAAAAGCAAAAGCTGGCTATAAAACTGAGTTAGATAGTCTGGTAACAGCAGGCACAATCACTCAAGCGCAAGCAGACGCAATTCAAACGGCGATTACAGCTACCAAGGGAAACGTTAAAGGACCTCAAGCGGGATTCAAAACTGCACTGGATAGTCTGGTAACAGCAGGTACGATCACTCAAGCGCAAGAAGATGCAATCCAAACGGCGATTACAACGGCAGCAAAAGCAAAAGCTGGCTATAAAACTGAGTTAGATAGTCTGGTAACAGCAGGCACAATCACTCAAGCGCAAGCAGACGCAATTCAAACGGCGATTACAGCTACCAAGGGAAACGTTAAAGAACATCAAGCGGGATTCAAAACTGCGTTGGATAGTCTGGTAACAGCAGGTACGATCACTCAAGCGCAAGAAGATGCAATCCAAACGGCGATTACAACGGCAACAAAAGCAAAAGCTGGCTATAAAACTGAGTTAGATAGTCTGGTAACAGCAGGCACAATCACTCAAGCGCAAGCAGACGCAATTCAAACGGCGATTACACCTACTAAGGGAGAGTTTAAAGGACCTCAAGCGGGATTCAAAACTGCGCTGGATAGTCTGGTAACAGCAGGTACAATCACTCAAGCTCAAGAAGATGCTATTCAAGGTTCCTAAGACTGAGAAAAAGTCTATCACGTACTCCATCTGAACCTTAGACTTTTGAAAGAATAAAACGAGGCTGAAAGCAAAATGCTTTCAGCCTCGTTTTAAATTTAAGGGCATTGGCAGTACTTCACACCCATTATCGGACTAAAAGCAATAAAAGGGGAAAATATCTTTTAAAAATTAAGAAATTTTCTTATATGTGAAAAATTGTTTAGCAACAAGGATAAGAAGTACGTGCACGAGAAAAATTTGTCCCAGCATATAAATGAATGTGGATATAATTGGTAATGGAAGGGTGCTGCTTAATGTATTATGTAATTCGACGAGGGGATTCTCTTCATAGTATTGCAATAAAGTATAGAACTACGGTTAGTAATTTGATGAATTTAAATCCTCAAATCAGAAATCCTCATCAAATCCATCCTGGTGAAAGGATTAAAGTTAGCAGCGGTAAACAATGGGGAAAAGAATATGGTGGAAAAGATCACTCCTCAACACAATGGAGTAACAAAAACCATAGATAGTAAAAGATTTAGATATTGAAACTTAAGACGGCTAAAGGAGCGATTTTACAATCTGTAAGGTCGCCCTCTCATAGAACTCTTTCACCTTAGCAGCCAATTTGGCTGCTTTTTTTGGCTGTTTTTTCTAACTGCGTTTATAGCTGAGAGATGCACTGGAATACTATATAAGTGAGACACCATTGTCCTGCAGTTGTATTTATGCTGTAAACTCCGAAACAGGTGGCATAGTACTTTAATTTTGACAGCCTACTGAGCCCATAAAGAATCTTAGCAAAGGTTAACGTTATTAAGCTAAGCTAAGATAAGATCCTGAAATAGTATAATACGGATTATATATCAATCATTTCTCGACAGAAGGATATTTGGCGAATATGATGTACAAAATGACTTATTAAAAAAGGAGGTATGCGATATGTCTTGCTGTTCGTATCAATACAGACATGACGACTATGAAGTGTGTTATAGACAACCATATGATGAATCGCCATATGGTTATGGGTGCTGTTTTTGCCAAGGAGATATCAACTATTGCCCTCTGCCTCATTTTAATAACGAAGAAGAATAATAAAGTAGGGTAAATAATTAAGGCCTTAGCAAAAAAGAGGTTGATAACATATGGAATCAGTGGTGTTCAAGCGGTGATTTTAGATAATCCTAGTTCGATAAAGGGGAGAAGTAGACATTGGTTAAATGGATTACGGTTTTGGTAGTGGAGCCAGGGAAAGCTCCGGAGGTTCGAGAACTACCCAATAACATTAAGGCCTTTGAATTAACAATTCGCGGTTATATTGAAATGGTGGAAACTATCAGACCTAACTGTATGATTATCTATGATGGAAACTATACGCTTGCCCAGCGGCCAATCAGAAGGGCCGATATTGAAGGAACGTTTATTATTATCAGAGTCGACTATACGGAGCCTGTATCGCTCAGCGAAGCAGATATTGATAGTCTCTCCGAAGTCTACAAATAGGGATAGTTTTAAATGCGAATACTTAAAAAATGAAGTCGGATATTTAGAAAACGTGCATCGAAGCAAGCTACGGATTAGATTCCATAGCTTGCTATTCGACAATATATGTCATAGAATATGGGAATTTTAAATATATATGATATACAATATATCCTGTTAGTTAGCATAATTAAGTAACAAATAATAAAGGAGGATTACAATGAAAGCCCAAAGTAAATTTCTCTTTATTCTCTTGATTTTATCTATGGTGGTTGTTTTTCCTAGTACTGCTTTTGCTAAAACGGATCAATATGGTTATGATGCACAAGCTCGGATGTATATAGGAACGTTAGATAATTGGGACGCTTTTCTAGATGGTTTACCACCAACTACTTTTAATTGGAAACAAACTGATACCATCTTTATCGAAAGGCACTGGGATAAGAGCTTTGACCCCATGGTTCAGGGAAACCCGCCATTAGCTCCAGGGGCTTGGCAAAAGGCCAGGCTTTGGGAATATTTGTCTGGTGATAAACTCGGATGGACGTGGCATGAAGAATTGAATATAATTTATTCCCCAAATAAACCGATTCCTGGAGCAACATTACTCACTCCAGACGAAATTCTGTTTACGGGTTTTTATTTAGTTGAAGACAAAGAATGGGAAGTGGGACCAAATGGCGAAGAAATTACTATCCAAAATTTATCAGTTAAGCATCAACTAATGAAGAAAATATTTAAATTTAAATTTTCTAATAAGTAGATTTAACAATTATCTTTGAATTAGAGAGCCTTTGGCAGTTGTTTAAGTGTACCCTATAGAGTCGACAATAAAAAAATGTCGACTCTATAGGGTATTTCTATTTACGATAGAATTAAGCTTCCATGCTCTATATTTTTTATAGAACTTTAGAACAATATAAATTTAGCTAAAGGTTAACAAGTACGCGCACGGAAGAAAGTTGTCCTGACATATAAATGAATATGGTAATATTTTGAAATTGGGGGGAATTATTCAATGCAATATACAATACAACCGGGAGACTCTCTGCATAGTATTGCTATGACTTATGGGACAACAGTTAGTAATTTGATTGCTTTAAATCCTCAAATCTCAAATCCTCATCAAATCTATCCTGGTGAAACGATTACAGTTGATAGTCAAGATTACGGCAATAATCAAGATTACGGCGATAATCAAGATTACGGTGATAATCAATATTACAACGATAACCCATATTATGGCGGTTATCAATACGGCCGTGGTTATCATAGCCATGGTAACCAATATGGGCATGGTGACCATAATAGACGTCGGTAACCGATACACCGGAAAATAATAATTTTCATAACAATACCAGTGGTCATATCGCATTCTTCATCTAACTTTAGACCACGTTCTTTGGCAGTATACTTTAACTATGAAAATAGGGGAGGACGTCACGTTTATGTGGGCCCTCCTGTTTTAATTGCTGGAGGTTTTTGACGTTCTGGAAGTTTATCTTTAGTACAGTGAAGAGGAATGGATTTAGGTTAAAAATCTGCTATATCATAGACATAGTGAATAAATAAGGGTAATATTTAAGGACATACTAGAATTAAGGCAATAAGTAATAATTGAAAGGATGCTGTTTCAGATGAAGAGAACTATGACTCTTGCTATAAGTATTCTCGGACTATCTTTAGTCTTAGCCGGGTGTGGTACGACTACTCAACCTAAAACAACCAACCCAAATACGGCTGCAAATACCAGTACGAACCAAACACTTGATAAGAGTCAATATAGCGGAACTCAA
Source organism: Desulfosporosinus sp. (assembly GCA_031292055.1). Taxonomy (GTDB): domain Bacteria; phylum Bacillota; class Desulfitobacteriia; order Desulfitobacteriales; family Desulfitobacteriaceae; genus Desulfosporosinus. Next base: position 8,631 of record JARLHV010000038.1, on the reverse strand, counting down.
AACCTCGATAAGTTGGAGAGTTTGGCTAAAGCCAATCCCAAAGATGCCAATGCCCAGATGAATGCTGGTATGGCGGCGTATTCCAATAATGATTACACAAAGGCAATCGATTATTACAATAACACCATTAAAATCAACCCTAAAGATGGGATAGCATATAATAATATCGGAAATGTCTACTTTCGAGGATTAAACAAACCGAAAGATGCATTGCCTTACTATGAAAAAGCGACTCAGGTTGACCCATCTTATAACTTCGGATGGTTCAACCTAGCTCTTTGTCAACAAAAGTTAGGAGACAAAGAGGGGGCCAAAGCCACTATTGCCCAAGGTCTAAAAGTGTTAGACGCTAATGATACAATAGCAATATCTTTAAAGAAGTTACAGGAACAAATTAAGTGATACCATATGAGTCTTAAGTATAATTGCCCCTCCTAGCGAGGGGCTTTTTTTATATAGAAAAGATTTCGGATGCTGCGGTTTTTGGGTTTTAGTGAATAAAAGGTTAATAAGTACGTGCACAGGGAAAATTTGTCCTGACATATATATGTATATGGGTATATTTGGTAAATGAAAGGATGTTTTGTAATGTATTACTACGTTCAACCTGGAGATTCTCTGCACAGTATTGCTATGCGGTATAATACAACAGTTGGCAATTTGATGGATTTAAATCCTCAAATCAGCAATCCTCATAGAATCCATGTCGGAGAAAGAATTAAAGTTAGTAGCGGTAAAAACTGGGGTCACAACAATTGGGGCGGTAACGAATGGAACCGCAACCAATGGAACCGCAACCAAGGGAGCAAAAACAAGTCTGGACACCATCATCGATAAAAGGATTTGGTAATGGGTAAACAAAGAGAGAAGTCGCTGATAATACGGCTTCTCTCTTCTTTTAATATAGGCAATTACCAGCTCGATTTTTCTTGAATTCATATTGTTCTATTTAATCAGAACTTTGATAATGATAGGTGTGAATAGTTAAGAGGAATATATAGAAACCATTAGTCAATTGATGACCGTGAATGGGCGGCGCGCTTGCGAATCCATTCGCGTAAATTATTGAGATCAAGGACGGTTATAGACTTTCTCTCAATCTCAATAATTTTTAATTCCTTTAACTCACCTAAAATGCGGCTAACCGACTCCCGAGCTAAGCTACACATTCCTGCCAATTCTGTTGCGGGCAGGGGAATGGTAATTAAAATTCCGTTTAAAGAGGGTTTTCCATGTACATGGGCCAAAGCAAAAATCTTGGCTCCCAAACGCAAACGCGCATCTCCCAGCGAAAGATTCTTAATTTGTCGGTAGGATCGGCGTAAATCCAACGCAAGTCCATGGTAAAAGACCCATAGCACAGAAGGGTTTTTTTCTACAAAACGCATAAAAGTATGCCTATCAATTGCCAAGACCTCTGCATTCTCGATGCAAAGTGCCGCATGCGGGTAGGCTTTTCCGTCTAAAACTACTTCGGGGAAAAAGACTGGAGGACTAAGAACACGAATGATCTTCTCCGAAAATTCACCCATTAAATATAACTGAATTCTACCAGTGATGAGGAAATAAACTGTATTTCCCTCATCGCCTGAGAAAAAAAGATATTGTTTGGATGTATAATGACGAATTCGACCATGAGCTAAGCAGAAATCTATAAATTCAGTGGGCATATTATTTGAGAAAATTTTTTGGGCTAAAATTTCACGAAGTTGTTGTTCTTCTGACATTATACTTCTCCATCCTTTACTTGTGCCAATATTCGCGCAATTTATCTATGCGTTAAAAGCCGCTAGACCTCGTTAAAAAAACGCTCACAGACAATTATTAGCGGGTTTATGTGTGGAGCAACAAAAAACGCAACTCCCTTACGGAAATCACGTTAATCAGTTTATCGTGCGGTCGAGAAGATTTGAACCTTCTAAATCTATAGTAACATATTTAAGTTAGTTAGGATAGGAAAAAAGCGACAATGCTAAATACGATGGCCTATATGCACACCGATCGGACGATTTAATTTAAGGGGAGGACGATGAAGCCCGATTGATGCTGATGTAGGAATCATCTTGCACACAAGCAAATTCATCTTGTTACAGAGGTATGACTAGGCTGGAGAAGATCCCGGCAGCTATATTTAGGGTAAAGTGAAAGGGAAAGTCTAGATTTAACCATAAATTAATAGCTAGTTCATTCAATCTTTACAAACAACTATTATAATGTTGGAAAGATGTATTTATCTATGAATCATACACTTAGAAAACAACGCAGTCGTTTCCTCTTCTCTTTTTCGAGAAGCTGGGCGGGGATGACCTCGTTGTTTATTTTGTTCTTACGCCAATGACTATTACCTAAAAAGGAGGATGAATTATTGATGCAGAATATACTAGTGGAAAGCGGTACGAATGAATTGGAAATTGTTATCTTCAAAGTAGGAGATAGTGTAATAGGTGTTAATGTTGCAAAAGTTGAAAGCATCATTACTTATCAGCGTATAACTGAAATTCCGAATTCGAATAAAAATGTCAAAGGAATCATTAACCACAGGGGGAGAGTTATTCCTGTTTTAAATTTAATTACTGCTCTAAAACAAAACTGTCTAAAAAACTCGAAAGATAGATTATTAATATTAATAAATATTAATAACAGTAATTTTGCAGTTGAGGTAAGTTCGGTTATAGGCATCAGAAGGCTTTCTTGGGCCGAAATAGAGACGCCTTCTTCGATTCTTTTGAGTGACAACGAAACACCTGTAACAGGGATTGTTAAGCTAAACCAAGATGGAATTATTTTAATGCTTGATTTTGAAAAATTACTGGCTGACATCGATCCTTCGTTGGCCTTAAAAATATCAAATGAAACGAAAGGGCTGGAAGGAAAAAAACTTGTGATTGCAGAGGATTCTACCTTCTTATTAAAGGTAGTGAATGAATCTCTATTAAAAGCTGGGGCGACCGTCGAAAAATTCAGTAACGGTAAGGATACGCTGGATTATCTGCAGACTTGTTCAACCGATGAAATACACTGTGTGATAACTGATATTGAAATGCCGATTATGGATGGACTAACCTTGACAAAACGAATAAAAAGCGATCGGAAATTAAAAGAGATACCTGTCATTATATTCTCTTCAATTGCTAATGAAGGCTTGAAACATAAAAGTTTAAGTGTAGGTGCTGATGCACAAATTACCAAACCGGAAATTGATAAGCTCGTTGAGCTAGTTAAAACGATCACAAGAAAAGTTATATTCTAATGCTGAATGTGATCTAATTCCCTTAGGTAATATTGAAGAATCCTTAGCATGCCTATTGCTTCAGAGCTTATTGCTTTCGTAGCAACATGTGGAGAAAAGACTATATGGACCATAAAGCATCTATTGGCATAGACTGTCATGTCTGAAAGTATCGATCGTCAAAAAAATGAAGGGAGATTAGGGTAGTGGAAGCTATTGACTGTTCGACAATATTAACGGCAACAACAGCGGCTGCGTTGAAAACTGCTGGTATCGTGGCTATTGGGCGCTACCTTGGGTATGAAACTCAAGGCTGGAGCAAATCACTTACTCCTGATGAGCTAAAGATAATTCAAGCTGCTGGTCTAGTGGTATTCCTTATTTGGGAATCGAACCCCACGACCGCCGGCTACTTTAGCTACAGTAAAGGTGTATCCGATGCTAAGTCGGCGTTGGAAGAGGCTACCTTCCTTGGAGCCCCAAAGAGCACTGCGATATATTTCACGGTTGATTTCGATGCTCAAGCTAGCGATATGGCTTCGATCATTGAATACTTTAGGGGCGCTCGTGAAGGGCTGAATAGCCAATATCTTGTAGGTGCCTACGGTTCCTACAACGTACTACAAGCGCTTAGGGCATCTTCCTACGCACCTGATAAGTACTTTCAAACGTATGCATGGTCAAGCGGGATGATTCTCTCAGGCAATGACATTTACCAGTATCAAAATGACGTTATTTTACAGGAAATATCTGTAGATCACGATTTAATCCAATATAATTCCGGCTGTTGGCCAGAGATGGGGGGAGACGAAATGAAACTTGACACATTAGTACTCTATTATGGTGACGCAGATCTACAAATAGCGGCGGACTTAGCACTACATTTTAGCTGCCCGATCATCCAGGCTGCTTACGCCACGACAGATTTGCTGGCAAGCGCGACGACTAAATATCAGGTTGGTGGTAGTTCAGCTCCTGCGGGTGTGACTTTGTTAGCTGGAGCAGATCGGTTTGATACAATGAAAGCAGTGCTCAAAGAGATGGGGAAATAGTAGAGCAGTGCTGTGGAGAGCTGAAGTTGTTTGAGATCAAATTGAGCTTAAGATACAAGTGTTTTCTGTGGAAGATGTAGGATAAATAGCCGTGTCCTCGGGTATAGTATCTAATGGTCATGATCTTTCAACTTGGCCTCCACCATTGGAAATGGTGGAGGCCTTTTTTATGAGTATAAATGCAATCTCGAACTTGCAGGTTTAGCTTAGACAATAAGTTACCCTAGGCACTAAAATAAACTCATTTTTTGGTATTAGCTTCAGTTACTTTTAGCTCAACCCAAAATTCCTGCCCGTCTTCACTTAGATAGAGTGTTAGACGTTCTAAATAGTTAGCCAGTTCATCCGTCTTAAACTTACGTTTGATATTGGTCAGCACGTTTTCTATTTCTTTGGGAGGTATAGGGACAGAGTTGATTGCATACGTGTATACAGTTTCTTCTTTAGGAATAGTCGTGGGAACTAGAGCAGGAGCCTTAGCATGAGCTCGTTTTTCTTTTTGCTCTTCAATTTTAGCTACACCTCTCATAGATTTGATCTTGCTGCGGAAATCAACAGCAGCCTGTCCAACCATCACGTTATTTCCTTTAGATTTAGCCACTTGCATTTTGATAAAGAAAGTACTAAGTGTTGTAGGTGAACATTTCCAGTTATCACAGATTTCTGCATTAGTATGTAACCGTCTTAGCTCAGCAGCTGCCGTTTGACCGCCTAGAAAATCTAAAGCTTTAAATTCTTCTTTACTTGGGATCTCCCCAGACTTAATCTTGTCGATAAGTGCATTCATCTTTATCTCTCCAATCGTGGTTACTTTGATCACTCCCGGTGCCATCACTTTTCGTTTCTCAACTCCAACTAGATTTTCAGAAGGAGTACGGACGGTCTCATGCTTCCGTAATCTTAATGCACGACCATGAACACCATTGCCAGTTCTCTTCTGTTCTCGAATTTCTTCTCTGAGCATGCGTTCGATTTCAGACATAGAAATACCCCGCTTTCTTTTAGAAATAGTATTACCAATTTAATACTTAATTAACATTTTATAAACTAGAGATTCCGCCCTTGTCTAAAATAGAGTTAAATTTCTGAGTGATTTCATAGTATCCATAATGTTGTGACACAGTTGACAAAAGCAAGAAATCGAACTAAAATGTTTGTATACAAATAAAAGAGGTGCACCGATGTCGATTTTTTCTCCTTCGCGATATATTTGTATTAAATGGGAATCGGACGGAGTCAAATTCAAAGATCTTGCCTTGAAACTGAGTATGGATGGAGCAACCCTAACTGGGATCTTAGACCGACTTGAACGACAGGGATTTGTTATACGAGCGGATGATCCCGAAGATCGACGGTCGGTGCTAGTTTTTTTGGCAGAAAAGGCCAAAATGCATCGGGATGAATTTTGTCGTCTGGCGGAAACGCTAGATGATGAGATCAGACACCAGTTCAATAGCGAGGATTTCACGACTTTTTCGAGGATGCTGGATCAAATCGGAAAGACCTAAAAATTTTTTTAAATCATTTGTATACAAATGATTTGTCTGATCTTCGTCCGACGATCTTTCGAGCGAAGGGTTTTGGAATCTAAGCTCAATCTAATCATACAGGGAGGAAAGACTATGTCACTCACAGCACAGATTAAAGAATATGCTTTAAATATTGGGTATAGCAAGATCGGAATTATTCCTGCCGAGGATTTTCCGGAGTATGTTGACGATTTAACGAAACGAAACGACATGTATGGCTTTTATGTCAATTCCCCTTCCCGTCCGCTGGCCGTTGCAGATCTGAAATCATTGATGCCTACCGCAAAATCAATTATTACGACAGTCTATGATTATGCGCAGAAAAATTTCCCTAAGGAACTGACCAATAAAATTGGCAAAGTCTATCAAGCAAGAAGTTATGATCCACCGCCTGAATATATCAACGGCGCCAGATCTGAGTTAATGCGGGCATTTCTGCGCAAAGTCGGTTGCGAGGTGGGTGAAAAGATTGTTTTGCCGGAAAGATTAGTTGCGGCTAAGGCTGGTATAACAAATTATGGAAGAAATGGTTTTGCCTATGCTGAAGGGATCGGGTCTTTTATTTATCTGAAATCATTTTTAGTGGACAGAGAACTTGAATACGATAATCCTACGATCAAGCAGGTGTGTCCGGAAGGATGTTCTGCCTGTATGAAAGCTTGTCCGACAAAGGCTATCTATGAACCGCATAAAATAAATCCCCCCCGTTGCATTGCATTCCATACCTTCTTAACGCAAGAAGGTATGGCCGGTAGTTATATTAAGCCTGAAATCCGTGAAAAAATGGGGACAAAAATTCAGGGATGCGACATTTGCCAGGATGTATGTCCTCTCAATCAGGAAAGGTTAAAATCGAAACTGCCGGACGATGAGTTTTTGGTAAACGTAGCTCAGGATTTTAGTCTCTCTAAAATGCTTAACATGACAGATGAGTTTTATGACAGCAGAGTACAGCCCTTGTTGTTTAACTATATAAAAGAGAGGAAATACTTTCAGCGGAATGCAGCCATTGCTCTTGGTAATCTAGGAGACCCAGCAAATGTTTTTGACCTGGCCATTGCCATGGATGATCATGAAGAGCTAGTACGTGGCTACTCAGCCTGGGCATTGGGGAAAATCGGCGACAGATCAGCCAAACAAGTGCTTGAGGACAATCTTAGCAAGGAAACATCTGAATCTGTAAAAGATGAGATTAGACAAGCTTTATCTAGAATTGAAATAAGGGGCGAACTAAAAGGCTAGTGTCAAATTCATCTTCTACGTGGTGTAAGAAAATATGACTAGCTGCTAAGCCCTGCAATTTTAAACTGTAGGGTTTTTTTTCTTCAGTTTGCTCTTTCGCTATGTTTCGCCGTCAATCTGGAATATAGTTGTCTTAAAGAAATTATATTGACGGCAGTTAAATAATAGTGGGGTTCTAGAGTGAACTATAGCGTTTTAGGGGTGAAACAGAATTGGAACAAAGCATATCGAATAATAATAGTGGAATAAGGCGATTAAAGTGCATTGATGCATTTAGAGGATTAGCGTTAGCATTAATGCTGTTATGTGACAATCAAGGTAACACAGATAGAATGTACCCGCAATTAAGACACGCGATCTGGAATGGATGTACGTTAGCAGATATAGCATTTCCGATCTTTATCATAATAATGGGAATGGTTGTGCCCTATGCTCTAAGTCGAAGAATAGCTAAAAGTGTTTCACCATTGAAAATTATTGTACATATATTCGGAAGAAGCGTAGGGATTTTTGCTCTTGGTTTATTTTTAAATGGTTTTCCACTTTATGACCTTTCAAGTATAAGAATATTTGGTGTCCTACAGAGAATTGCTCTTACCTATTTGGTGGTAAGCTGTGTGACTTTAGTAATTCTGTATGCAGTTAAAAATAAGCTAATTCAAACAGCCATACAACTTGTACTGGCATTGATAATTATCACAGTCTATTACTTATTATTGAAACATGTTAATGTCCCTGAGTTTGGGAAGGGGATTTTAGAACAGAATGGAAATTTAGCTCAATATATAGATATGAAATATTTACATGGGCATATGTATACACCAACTTATGATCCGGAAGGTATTTTAGGTACATTACCAGCGGTCGGATCAGCATTGTTTGGGACGGTGGTTGGGCAGATCCTCACATTCCCTACAGATAGAAAAATGCTCAAGTTTTTAGGTTTACTTGCTTTTGGGATAATAACATTAAACCTTGCCAACAAAGCAACGATAGTAATTCCTTTCAATAAAAATTTGTGGTCAAGCTCTTTTGTCTTACTTACTGCTGGAATTGCCTTTTCAGTGGTGGCGGTACTGTATTTAATAATGGATATAGTGAACTATGAAGCTCTACTTAAACCCTTTATGGCACTTGGGAGGAGTTCAATAGTTATTTATGTGGTATCAGAGCTTATTCGTAAGACACTTTGGATTATCCCAGTAGTAGATATGGTCACGAAAGATAAAGTCAATTTAAATGTTTGGATTACTACCCATTACATAATGCCTTGGTCTGGTAATATATTGGATTCAGCATACTTCGGAATAGTCTATGTAGTGCTATGGATGATAATTATGACCTATTTTTATGGCAAGGATTTACAATAGATGACTACGGCACAGGGTCCTTAACGTCTGACTTCGCTAAGGACCCAGAAAGCGGATCAACTGTAGTTTAAGGCACTAACAAAAAAATAAGAAGTCAATTTGGATTGCATTAAAAAAAGACGTATCCCTTGAAATATGTTTTAATTGTTAATCACCACAAGAAACAAAAAAACATAACAAAGGATACAAAAATATGATACTTGGTATTT
>JARLHV010000037.1 GCA_031292055.1 Desulfosporosinus sp. | reverse complement strand
TTTAAAGAAAATATCTTATATTCAAGGAACCTAAGTGCCGAGTTAGTCATCCAGTAAACACTAAGGACAGCAGGAGCTTTCCAAAGAAATACTAGTCCAATCGCTACTGGTACAATAAACATTAGAAACGATTTGACTTCTGCTGTGAAACCACCTAATGTTTGGAAGACACTCGCCAAGATAGGAAGAACGTGTAATGAATCGGGAGCATGAACACTTAATACCCAAGGGACCAACATGCTTCCCACTGAAGTACTTAAATTAATTATCGAAGCGTACAGAGAAAATAGGATCGGGGCTTGAACTACGAGCAACAACGTAGATAGGAAAGTGTTCACCTTATATTTAGAGGCGATCTTCAATAATTCTTTATCTATCTTTTCGGTCTGATTCTTAAATTTAGTGGTTAAAAAAGATTTGACCTGATTAAGATTAGACGTTGTGAATTGATCTTTATGTTGTTTTGCGGATAAAGGAAGGAGACATACCCTAATAACCAGGGTTACTAGAATCACAGCGATAAACCAGTCCCCTGTCAAGCCTATAAATTTTGTCAATAAAACAGAAAACGAATAACTAAAAATACTCATGTTTTTCCTCCTTAGTTTTTATAACTCAAACTAAGGAGAAGGGGTGGTGGATCATCATCAGTATCAGTCTTAATCATTCTTCGAACAATCAAATACTTATTTGCTAAAATAGTCAACCCATTTGAGATAAGTCGTGAAATACCAATGTTCTTGCTCTCTGATGCTTTAAAACAATGGGCACCACGTTTAATGAAGGTAAAACCTAGCCAAGATAAAGCCAGTACGATTGTAACGTTGAAAAGTAGTAATAACCAAACATGATTATCTATCGGCACTGACTCACCTCCAAAAACAACTTTATTTAAGCAATTATATACTCACTATCAAACGTTCACAAGTTAATTAATACATCTATTTAATACGTAATTATGCGCTAGGAGATACCGGTTGGCCCGATACCCCACCCTGCCAGCAACTGTTTTTTTTTACAATATTCTTGAAATTATGCACTATGAACACGCACCTTCTGCTTGATAGTCTATCTTGCATAGCTTAGTCTCAGTAAAGCATAACACTCAGCTCAGACAATTCTACGTGAAAAAGGAGCGAAGCCTAAGATTACCTTAGTTTCGCTCCCTGTATTAGTTTTCCGCTCAACTGAAACTCTCTCCGGTTCTATTTTCAGAACCACTCGGTTACACCTCACGCAGTATTGCGCTTCTTTATTCATCTGTTAAAATCCTATCTTCTTCGTCTAAGCGCCGTTCAATTCCGATTTTACAAATGTGAATTAAAGGATCGTTTTTTTGGCTATCTCACGACAGTCTTTAGTTACCTGGGAGTGAAGACCATTGGGGAACTCGATGAAATCGTTAAAGACATTGGAGATGATCAGGGCGAGAAAAGACGTATTTTACAATATATACCATTCGTTTTTATGAAAAGGAGGGCTTGCTGGACAGTCGGCATGTCGTGAGAGAGGAAAATAACTATCCCAACTATTCTGACGAGGCTATCGAACGTCTGAAATTCGTGAAGAAATTTCAGGGCGTAGGTTGTTAAGTGATTGAATGGATTCGCCATAAGATACGGGAGATCGAACGCAAGAAAGACGAATACGTTCTCCTTTTCCTAGATTCTCTAGATAAATTTAGTAAAACTAACCCTTACACTGTAAGCTCATTGCATCGCTAACAATCGTTATCTCAACTCAGACCCGCACCACTGATGCCCTACCGGAATCCAGGGATAGCTCAATTATTTTTTCATCTATGATTTGAAACTGCATACTCGCTGTATTTGACCAAGCGTGTCTTAAGGTCGTCACCGTCTGCATAAAGCTCCGGCGTAGCATCCAGCCATGAATATCTCTCAAAGAACCGGTCAGCTGACGACGGGCCAAAGGAATAGTCTCCGCCTTCGCTGCTCAGGAGAAGGGTACTCTTAGCGAGCAGCGCATTCACTTCCTCCGCAAAGGCGATCATCTTGGGCGCGTCCAGTTTATTAACGCCGTTTACGTCAAACTCGATTGTGTTACTGCGAACGACATGCTCGGTGCCGCCCTCCAGAGTAAAAAGGGTATAGGTGTAGGTACAATAACCCTGCCACATACCTGGGAGATATCGCAGAAGATAATCTTCTCCGCCCTGTTCGTAGAGGAAAAGTGAAGTCCAGCCCACATGCGAAGTGCCGGCCTGCTCGCTCCATATATCTTTGCCGTTACTGTCATCAATGTGAAGCGTGATGAATCCATTGTCTCGTTGTGATTGATCAAGATAAATAGATTCCTTCAAGCCGTCCCTATTAACATCAGCATTGCCTAAAAGTTTCCACGCTTCATCTGAACTCTTAATCTCATACACCAACTCGTCGGCACCATAGTAAAATACTACTGTAGACCCATCTTCGAGCACATAACCGTCGCCATGAAGCCCCGATAACGTAAAATTAGGTTTACCCATGATTTTTAAAACCATCTCGCGCGGTGTTCCTTTTTCGATATTCTTCCATCCCGAGGAAGTGCTTTCCGCGACAGCCCTCGCCTCATCGGACGTAAGCGCCTCTGACGAAGAGTGACCCTTTATGAATTGATCAACATCGTTATATTGGATGTCGATGCCGCTGCCGCCACTTTCCCAAATGCTTTCAAGATTCGCTCTGTTAATCTCCTTACCGTCTGTGTGAACAATCAGACGGTAACCGCCCTCAACGCCGTAGCCCATGATGCGGTTATTGAAATTGGAGCTGAAATCCGTGCCTTTGAAATCCTTGAAATCCCCAAAGACCAGATTGTCACCTTTTCGCGCCAATCCCCGGACGTCGTCCAACGTCAACGGCTCCAGCGAAGAAGTTGCCCCTGAGAGTCTGTCGTTATAAATTTTATAAATCCCTGCATTTGTTTCCTTGTCGCTCTTGTACTTGTATACCCCAATATAAGGCTCCTCGACGTAGTACCCGTTCCCCTGAGTATACAGACAGAGCGTCTTCTCCTCCTTTTCCAGAACCAACCTGACTACAAGGTAATTCTCTTGTGTAGGATAATCGTTTACAGATTGCGTCAGAGTTTTTTGGGCCCCAGAGAGAGCGGACAGAACGGTTTTGATGTCCTCGCTGTCCGTTACCGTCGTCCGACCAACGCTCGTGCCCTCGTTGATCTGTTCCATCTTCATGGAAAGAACAAAGGGCGCATCGGGTAGCTCTAGCTTCAGCGCAGGCCCAGGATTCAGCTCAGGATTCGTCAGCAGGCATGCAGACACGAGAATAACTACCAATACTGAAATGAACAGTACGCATGCAGCGGGCTTTTGGAAATTCAGCGGATTGCCCCCAACGATTCGCTTTGCTCGTTTTCTCATTATTTCACCAACTAACCATAATCTTGCCTGCAATCCACGATATAGATAACATATACCGTCTGATCTTTTAAGGCTTCACTACAAAATTGATATTTCAGAATTGAGTAAATACCCGCAGCTACAGCAGGAAATTCTACAGATTAATTGCCTCAGCGCTAATTTCCTTTAGTTTCTCACTTCGCTTTTCGGATACCTCTCGATAGATCTCCAGCACAGCTTTATTAATAACTGCTCCAAAATAGGCAGTGATAATTGCTCCCAGGACAATACCCTTGAACCCCATGCTTGCCAAAGGATAAATACATATCCCCACCAGAGAAAAGAAAATGCCAAAGGAAAAGGCCATCTTGATGGTTAATCCTAGGTTTTCAAATAAGAAACTGATTCCAAGTTTGAAATTATCGATGAGACTTACATCATCTACTACCATTGAGTATTTAACGTAAACCAAAGGAAGAAATACTATACCAAAATAACCATAACCTAATTCCTTTTTGCTTAAGACCAAGAACATGGGGATAACCCCTAAGAGGGCAAGAATAAAAAACTTAAACCAGAATTTATTGCCATCTCTGATAAAGTCTTTGACTGTTACCCTTCTATGCCCTGCTTGGCTGATAACGGCTAAATAACCACTGTCTAAAAAACTTGTGACAAGAACAATAGCTAAAAGAAGTAACATGTTGGTTAGGTTGATTTGATCTATAACTCCTCGAAAAGCGCTTGAATAATTATACTGAAAGATCAGAGAAGGAAAATCTTCCAAGAAATATCTAATACTCGGCGGGGCTGATATAAACCCTAGATTTAACTTGAATAGTTTGGCAACAGGCACGTATTCACTCTTGAAAATTCTTTCAAAAAGACTAAGTTCTCCAATATCTAAAATGATGGGCAGCAAAATAATCCAAATAACCTTATGAATAGCTTTAAACTGTTCGTACAATTTCTCAGTGACAGCCATCGACTCTGCTCCTTTAAGTTTCCTCATTTGTGATATAATTAATTATTATACCATATTATGGAGAGTGGTTTGGCTATCGGATGAAGAAATACCTGATGTTCTTATTGACACTTGCAGTTTTAATAGCTACTGTTATCACTCAAATTTCCGCCTATAAAGTACTTTCTAAACCCAACTTTCGGGAACCTTTTCTGGAATTTACGTCCCCAAAGTTCGGCCAAATTAAAACTATTGTTTGGCTGAATAATTTTATCTTAGCTGACAACGCTGTCTTAGTTTTAGCGACCAATCTCAAGGATAATCTTCGCTATTCTTATTTATCCTATTTAGATGTTACAACCGGTGAGAGTACACTCCTAGCAGAATTTCCGACTCACCCCTACTTAGACGATGTCATTTTGTTCACTAACAATAGTATAATTACCGCTTATAGTGAAGGAATTGTTAAAACAACGCTTACCAGAGATGATAAGCAGAATTTGCATGCCGACCAGGAACTCATACCGATTAATGGTTTTGACGAAGCCAATAGTATGGATTTCAAAGGCAATCTCTATTACTCAAAAACCAATGATAATTTGTTATATGTAAAGAATTTTGAGCAACCGGCCTTTCCTTTTTTTAATACAGATAGCCAACCCAACCGGGATCTGACCTTCTTACGAAAACCTTATCAAATAGTCAATGCCAACACCCTGGACCGTGCTCTGACCTATACCTCACTTACCGGAAACGGAATTGACCTCTACTCTATGGATTTTGCCGGTCTGCCCTTAACACGCAATAATGCACCGCTGATCAACAAGGTTGTTCAGGCCCAAGCTATCGAGGATGGTTACGGCTTTATCGGTATGAAGTTTAGCGATGGCCCTTCTAAGTCCTCTGCTGATCAAGCCTTGGATATTTTTATGGTGCGAAGAAATAAATCGGATGACCCTAATCTACTTAAATTGGATACGATTCCATTCAACACGGATCCTCTCGGTGCGCTGCCTGCTATGTCCTCAACAACCTTCAATGAAGATTATACTTTAGCCTATACCAGTTATGATGAGCGCCACAA
>JARLHV010000036.1 GCA_031292055.1 Desulfosporosinus sp. | reverse complement strand
CAAGTCATGATGCCTTGGATAGTTTGCGTCAGACAAGGAGGCATGTGCCCCTCATAGCGGGGCTATTAGGGGCACATGCCGACGCAGTATGACACAAAATAGACTGGCAGACTGACTAGTTATTTTCTTGAATGTGCCTAACATACCGAAGCCCCCTGCCTTAGTCTGGTAGGGGGCTTCGGTATTACCTAAAGGGGGGGGGTGAATCTCCAGTCTATGCTCAAGAAAAGGTGCGGATGGATTGGATATTTAACCTAAGCTTAAAGCATTATTAATACTAACTTAATAATAAAAGTATATTATTAAAGTAGTGAGATGGATCACTGCAGTTAATGAAGGGGGGAGGAATAATACTCATAAAAACTCACAATCGACAAAAATAACCAGTAATGTTAAGTGATTAATTTTCTACTAATAATATGGATCGAGTCTGATGCCACTGTTTTGGTGTCAGAAACTAAATCTATTGAAAAGCGTCGGGTCCGTTGGATTCATTTTCTTAGTTGTACTTATGCTTCCAGAAAATATATTAATGTCAGTTAATACTTTCTGATTAGTATCAAAAAGGAGGCTGAACAATGACCCCGCAATATAAATATTCTTTATTGAATACCAAAGAGGCTACATATTATCTTGAAGTGTCAAGTTTCAAATTCAAAAAGCTAATTAAGGAAGGGCATTTAACTCCGCAGGTTTGGACTATTCGCAGTGGGAAAGAGGTACATTTCTTTGACCCGATGGCGTTGACTAAAGTCAAGAAGATGTTAATTAAGGAAGGCTATCACTACCAAAACGCGTGAGATAGTTAAAAGCAGAAGAAGCAGAAAAGTTCATAGAAAAAGGTGAGGTGATTTAAGTGGAGTTACTGGTTGATTTACACACCCATACTATATCAAGCGGTCATGCTTATAGCACTATAACTGAAAATGCACTGGCAGCTTCGCGTCGAGGTCTTAAATTACTGGGAATGACAGATCATGGTCCTAGTATGCCGGGTGCTCCTGATCTCTACCATTTTGGGAACTTGTCAATTATTCCTGGAGAAATATTTGGGGTAAAGATTTTGCCGGGAGTTGAAGCCAATATTGTTAACTTTGAGGGAGAATTGGATATCCCGTTTAATTATTTGGTTCAGATGAAACTTGTACTTGTCGGACTTCATGAGTTTTGTTATCCAGGAGGGACGACTGAACAAAACACTCGGGCCTATATTAAAGCCATGGAAAACTCCTATACGGATATGATGGTTCATCCAGGACGACCAGATTTCCAAATGGATCTCGAACAGATTGCCTACGCATCGGCACAATTGAATATCCCTGTCGAGGTTAACAACAGTTCACTGTCGACCATAGAAGGAAAAGAAGGAGCGAGGGTGAATTGCCGCTGCTTTGCCAAGTACATGGCGAAGTACAAAGGCCCAGTTATTTTAGGAAGTGATGCGCATTTCTGGGATCGAGTTGGTGAGTTAAGTGATGCCCTTGATGTGATTCATGAGGCGGGGATTGCGGAGCATCAGATACTGAATACTTCTCCTGAACGAGTACTGGATTATTTGGCGATGCGACGTAAACAGCGTCTAAGAACCGCCAAAGTACCATTGAATATTGCTTAGATGGCGCGGAAGCGAAAAAATATTACAAAAGCCTTAGAGCAATGCTCTAGGGCTTTTGTAACTGTTTGAATGAAGAGTGTTGGCAAGGAGACTATTTGTTATTTGGATAATTTATTCGCAACGCTTGAAGCCATATACGAGTCTGGTTTAACCACACATTGAAATCCGCAGGCTCTAACCCAGCCTTTAATTTCTGCAACGTACTGTGACGTTGGACCATTATATCCGACATCGGCATGAACTGTGATTTCGTACGGGAAATTACTTTTTTCAAATATATTGCTCAATTTAAGAGCCAGCTCAATGCTTAGATTTGTTTCGTAAAATATCTTTTGCCTGATGCTGTTAATTTTTTTGAGCTTAATTATATCAAAAAAATAAATTCCGCCCCTTCCGACCTTGTTTTTTATTTTATGGATACCGACTGTAACTGGCATCTTCGTATAACTAAAGTTTTGGCTATCGGCTCCAACCGCAATTACATATTCCGCATTGAGGTCCTGAGCAGTATAAGTTTTTATTATTGAAACCATCTCATTGAAGGAAACTTCTCCGTAGGTCAGACTGTGCATTCAAAATCCCCTTTCCAACTGAATCACTAGACAAGCGGTGCGAAATATGTATAGCGATTCCATAATTTTAGCAACTACATAAAACATTATATAATTTCAGTGTAAAAACAATATTATATTTGTGTTAAGAAAAGGATAAATAAACAACTTGGCTAGTATTTTACAGCTCTGTTTATCGAAACGCGTAATTTTGGCTAGGTTGATCCGGAGCATAGATACTCAAATCGTTTGAGGTGAAAGGGATTTATTGTGATGAATAAGAGTCAAGCTGGTATTTTACTTGTCTGTGATATGGACGGGACTTTGCTTAACAGTCATAACCAAATCAGCCCGCAGAATCGCAGCGCTTTAAACCGTTTTGTGGCTCAGGGAGGTTCTTTTACAGTTGCTACAGGTCGGATCGAAGCTTCAGTAGAACAGTACTTGACCGAGTTACCTATAAATGCACCAGCCATTTTGTATAATGGTGCCATGATCTATGATTTTCACCAAAGGGGAGTCATCTGGACGAGCTTATTACCTGTTCAAATCACAGGGGTTATTAAATTAATCTTAGGAAATTTTCCGGGTATTGGAGTAGAAATATATCAAAATGGTAAGATTTATTTATTAGCGGAAAATGACTTGACGACAAAACATGAGGAGAAAGAAAACATAGCGTTTATTCGGTCTCTATCGATTGAACAACTCCCAAACCCTTGGCAAAAAGTTTTGTTGGCCTGGGATCCTCCGAAAATTAGTAGGGTAGAATCTTTTCTGAACGGGGAAAATCCACCGCTGGTGTTTGTTCGTTCAGAACCGTATTTTCTGGAAATCTTACCACAAGGCGTTAATAAAGGTTTTGCTTTAGGTTATTTGACTAAATACTTAGGAATACCACATTCTAAAGTTGTGGCTATGGGAGATAACCTCAATGATCGGGAAATGCTCCAAATAGCTGGTTATGGGATAGCAGTTGCTAATGCTCACGTAGATTTAAAGGCTATCGCTACTTTTTGTTCTTGTTACAATGATCAACATGCTGTTGCTAAGGTTGTCGACTGGATTGAACAAAAGATGCCTAAATGAAGTCAATACCCTTCACTTTTTATAGATAGACTTTATACATAGAGTACTCATTAAGTGGGTACTCTCTTATTAGGATATCCATGAACCACACCTATTGCTAAAAGGTGGTAGCTAGAATGATTAATGATAAAACAATGTGGAATAAACATGTCCGTCTTACGCCGGGAAGAATTAGACTAAATGTGCCCGGCTTAAAAGGAAATGACTTTATGGCTGAGAAAATTCACAACGCATTAGAGAATATCCCAGGAATAGATCAAGTAGGAACTAACCTTTTGACAGGTACAATGCTTGTGCATTTTAATGAAAATCGAATTCGTGGATTAAGTATAATAATAGCTGTCGATGATCAGAGGAGAAAATATAATTATCCAGTCCCATTACAGGATAAGCTTAGTCCAATGATTACCCGGAGAGCTTATAAAATATTACTGATTTCATCGGCGTTAATATTCTTATTTAGTAGACGAAAAATACTCGGGCCTTCCCTTTTAGCTAATTCTAAAACTCTGAAAAGTACTGCTACTGTAATAGGTTTATTAATAGGTTATCCGATTTTTCTTTGGGGTTTGAAAAATCCTCAGCAAACGAGAAGAAAAAGTTATGATTTAGTCATTAATACTATAACCTTTACACTTTTGATATTACAGGAGAGTTTTACTGGTTTATTACTAATTTTGTTTACTAATTACTCAAAGCTAATTATGGCTTTGGATTTTATAAGGACAAATCAAATTATAGCTAGAATAGGCAAATTGCCTGAAAAAGTATGGGTAATTATTGAAGACAGCGAAATAGCCATACCGTTAGATAAGTTGGAAAGCGGGGATATTGTCTTAGTCCGAAACGCCGAAACAATCCCGGTTGACGGGAAAGTGGTTGACGGAGTAGCGGTTGTCGATGAATCTCAAATCAGTGGTAAATCGAAGCCAATCAACAAGAAATCAGGTTCTAGAGTACTTGCTGGTACAAAAATATTGGACGGATCATTAAAGATTCTAGTTGAACAAACTGGTTTCCACACCCAACTAAGTAAATTAACGAGAAGCGCAGTTCAGAGAAATAATCGGGCAGACAAGGCAATATTTCGAGAACGTATTGATCAAATGGTATATCTCTCCCTTATGGCAGCAGGGGGGATTTATTTGCTGACTGGAAGTGTAACTCGAAGTTTGACCATTTTACTGGCTGCGTCCCCAGCCGCAGCAGGTCTTGCCGTCCCGACAGCAAATGGAGTAGCGATTGGCAAAGCACTCCAACGCGGTATTTACGTTAAAAATGGAAATTATTTATGGGATGCTAGTCAAGTTGACACTATGGTTTTAGATAAAATACCCTCTCTAACTCAAATGGAATCATCAATTCAAGAGATTGTTGCTGTTAATAAAAATTATAGCCAGAGTGATATCTTGAAGATTGCTTCTGTTGTTGAAGGAGAGACGGGTAATCCGCTGGTTGATGCCCTACGTGAAAGAGCCTATCAGATGCATTGTGGACCTATATTGGCCGGGGGAGAAGCTGAATTCATACCTAAACTAGGAATCCGGGCGAAAATGAAAGGGAGGAAAATATTATTAGGGACTAAAACCTTAATGTTGCAAGAAGAAGTAAACATTAAGAAGGTAGAAAGTAAAGTTCTTCGATTTAGGCACCTAGGACTCAATCCAATCTATCTTGCAGTTGATGGAAAATTGTGTGGGCTGTTTGGTGTGCGCGAAACAATAAAGCCAGAAGTAAGAAAAGCCATAGAACAACTTAGGGCTCTAGGAATACGGAGAATAATACTTTTAACGAGAGATGAATTGGAAGCAGCGGAGATCGCTGCTAATCAATTAGGAATTACTGAATTTTTCAGTGGCATGGGACCAAATCAAAAAGCTGAATTTATCAAAACTCTAACTATGCAAGGGCATAAAGTAGCCATGCTAGGAGATGGGATTGACGATGCCTTAGCCATGTCTGAGGCAAAAATTGGAATTGCTTGGGGTAAAAAGGGCGCGGATTCTGCGGCTAAAGTAGCAGGGATTGTAATAACGGCACAAAATCCTCAAGTACTTGTGGATACAATGCTTTTAGCCCAAAAAACTAAAGAAGTAGCAAAACAAAATATAAATTTCGCGATGGGTTTAAATGTAATCGGTTTGGGTCTTGGAGCGGGTGGTTTGATTAATAATGTCAGTGCAGCGTTTCTAGGTCAGATGGGAACAATCATTACAGTATTCAATACTTATTATCAAAACTGGTTTTAAATGAAAAAGAGGATCCCCATTTTAATGGGGATCCTCTTTTTCATTTAAATCATTCGTTTGGTTTGTCTTCGGGAGTCCCAAACTTCATGTCTTGGTTCATGCCACTGCCAACAGATGCTCCAGTTACGCTGCCCAAACCACCGCCAATTGCGGCTCCTGCAGGTCCTGCCATTCCTCCGATTGAAGCTCCGATAGCCCCGCCAGCTCCAGCACCAATGATAGTTCCGCTATCCAAAGTTGGTGTGTTTTTTTGGGCTTTAGCTTGTGCGACTACGTCTTCCCAGCCTTCTTTAGCACTAGAGGCTAAGGCTGCGCCACCTTCTGTTATGGAAACAACCCCTTTGGCAGTTGCTACGGCCACACCCCGCAATACGTTTTTCAAAGTTGGTGCTAATACAACGACTGCTGTGCCAGCAAGAACTAAACCTAAAAAAGAAGATTCTCCTAAAACCTCTGGTAAACCTTTAAACATAGAATTCAACTCCTTCTACTAAAAATTAAGTAGTCCAAACTTACTTCTGAAGATATTATTTGTCAGAGCTATAAAAAAAATACAACCATTTCAGATATCCAAGCACAATAAAAGGACCAAAGCTTAGCTTTTTGTTTATAACTGCACCAAGTTGGATTAAACACCAGGATTTGGTGGATATAATAGACGGCACGGTTAAAGTTTATAGATTAAGAAAGTTAATATGTTTTAATGTTGAGAGCCAAGCAGAATGTTAGTCTGCTCGGCTCTCCCAAAAGTAGGACTCAGTCCACCGTAGTTACATGAGGCTGTTTCCAGGAAGATTACGTTCCGCCAGTTCAATGGCCATTTTCACCATGTTGCCACAGTCTCTTGAAGAAACTCCTCCAAATCCTTCTTGTTGAAGGGTCCCCGCAAAACCTAGCTCTTGAGCAATTTGTTCTTTCAACTCGTAAGACATGATGCTTTTGCGTCGTCTTGACATGAGAATCCTCCTTCTGATTGGACAGTTTCTTTCAACAACACTGTTGATGAAAGTGTTATTAGTATAACTTTATGTTGAAGACAGTATGTGATAGCAACTTAAATTTTCTTGGTAATTAAGGAATGAATAACCGCTTCCAATAATAATGGACTAGAAAAAAAACGCTTGACTTCATAGCGCGGAAATTTTATAATCCAAATCAAGAGTATAATTTAGTAATACAATGATGGGAAAGTCTAGTGTGTAGATTCTCAGAGAACTGACGGTTAGTGCGAGTCGGTGAATTAAACATGGGATTCCATCCTGGAGTGTCCGATGATGAGTCGTGACGGGTGCCGCCCGATACAGCGGGTTAAAGAGTTGGCTATTTACAACATGGGTGGCCGAGGGAAATCCTCTCGTCCTTTTGGGATGAGGGGTTTTTATAGTTAGGTGTAACGTTGTTTTGACACTCCCCACAGATGAATCTGGGGGATTCTTGGGTGATTAAACGGCAGTCCATTTCCGATAGCCGAGTATGACCCCAAGTTAAGGGTATGCCATTACCCCTCCTAAGACAGTGCATTTAGCATCTTAGGCTGATAAGCTGTTACCACTTACCACAGACGACTTGTCTGTTCCAATCGTTTTAACGTCTTATACTTGACGACACATAGAGTTTTACCTGACAGGCGTTTAACTGCCAGAACCACATACTCTATTCAGTTTTCAATGAGCGTTTTAACGACTTGTGCTTGTCGCCATCACGAAT
>JARLHV010000035.1 GCA_031292055.1 Desulfosporosinus sp. | reverse complement strand
TTCAACTTCATTGAAGAAGATGATTCGCTCATTGTTTCTTTGAAACTCTTGCGAGTTTCTCTCATTGGCTGTCCTTGTTGTTTAGTTTTCAAAGATCAGGTTTTTCTTATTCAATCATTGTGCGTCCGTAAGGCGCTCAGTCATAATACCATTTTCATCGTGTTCTGTCAAGCATTATTTTCTTCCATCGTTCTCAAAATCTGCTGCTGGGAGAAGCGACATTTGTTATATTACCACTTTCCTTAGTAAATGTCAATACTCTTTTTAGACAAAACGCGCATTCTTTAAAGAAAACTTGGCTGGCGCCAAGCCTTAGCAAAGGCGGCCACCTAGTTGCACTTATGCTTAGAAAGTATATAACAAAGTTTATACTTTCTGTTGGTGCCACGATAGTGGCATGGAGGTCTGCCCTGAAATAAGAATTCATTTCATTTATCAGTGGTGCCGCAACGCGGCATGGGAGTCTGATAGTATAAAATAACGCCCAAAACGCTCCACCAATGGAGCGTTTTGGGCTATTATACTATTCAACTTCTTGAATAATAGGTAAAATCATAGGTCGGCGGCGAGTTTTTTCGTACAGCTGTTTACTCAAAGTATCTCGAATTTGACTTTTTAACACTGCCCATTCTGTAATCCGATTTTCTCGACATCGTGCCATTGTCTGCCTAACTTTTTGTTTCGCATCATCTAACATAGACTCCGACTCACGAACATAAACAAATCCGCGCGTCACCACATCCGGTCCTGCTACAATCGCTCCACTTGAACGACTTATCGTCATGACGACGATCAGAATACCATCTTGAGAAAGCTGTTTTCGATCTCGCAACACAATGTTACCTACATCTCCAACACCTAATCCGTCAATCAAGACTTTACCTGCTGTAACCTTGCCAGCCAAAGCTGCACCATGACGCGTGAATTCAACGATTCCTCCGTTTTCCGAGACAAAAATGTTCTCCCGTAACATACCGAGTTGTTCTGCCAATTGCGCATGTTTGATCAACATACGATATTCCCCATGAACTGGCATAAAATACTTTGGTCGTACCATGTTTAGCATTAATTTTTGCTCTTCTTGACTAGCGTGACCCGATACGTGCATTCCATCTGCCGATTCATAGATAACATTCGCGCCCAGCTTAAATAATTGATCCACTGTTTTGGCCACTGATTTTTCATTGCCCGGAATCGGGCTCGCCGAAATGATCACGGTGTCTCCAGGTTGAATAGCTACATGTCTGTGATCATGGTTCGCCATTCGGGTCAGAGCGGACATTGGCTCTCCCTGACTCCCCGTGGTCAGAATACAAGCTTGATTTCCCGGTAAACCGATAATTTCATCAATATCCACAAGGGTTCCCTCAGGAATATCCAAATACCCTAGTTCCGCAGCAATGCCAACGATATTAACCATGCTCCGTCCCACAACTGCCACCTTACGGTTCGTCGCAACCGCAGAAGTGATGGCCTGCTGAAGACGGTATACGTTTGAAGCAAAACTAGCAAGAATCACCCGATCCTTAGCATTATGAAAGGCCTCATCAATCATATGTCCAACGTTTTTTTCTGACGGAGTAAAGCCAGGTCTTTCTACATTAGTACTGTCGGACAGTAGACATAAAACCCCTTTGTCACCCAGTTCAGAGAATTTATGAATGTCAAGAGTCTCCCCAGACACCGGAGTATGATCCAATTTAAAATCCCCCGTATGCACAATGGTCCCTAAAGGAGTATGAATGGCGATTCCTACTGCATCTGGAATGCTGTGGTTGACCCGAATAAATTCAATTCGAAAAACTCCAAGCTTAATGACATCCCGCGGTTGTACGACTGTCGCCTTTATATTATTCAAATTATTTTCTTTAATCTTGGATTGAATAATACCAAGAGTTAAACGTGTTCCAAAAATTGGCACATCCACGTCTCTTAACAAATAGGGTAAAGCCCCAATATGATCTTCATGTCCGTGTGTAAGCAATATGCCAAGTAGCATTTCTTTGTGTTCAATTAAATATGAGTAATCTGGTATAACAATATCAATCCCTAACATGTCTTCATCCGGAAACGCTAATCCGGCATCGACAAGCACCATCTGATTGTCATAGCGGATTACAGTCATGTTCTTTCCGATTTCTCCAAGTCCGCCTAATGGAATAATTTGTAATTTATGCTCTTTTGGCAATCAAATCTACCTCCTGTATTATTTTATCTCTCGCATTGTGCCTAAAAATCTAAGGGGACCCCCGCGGTTTCTTTCGACGCCCAAAATAAGGACAACAAAAAGACACGAAATACCACAAACGAACACAACGACGCCCAGTATCCGTCAATATTTCGAAAAGGATCTATAAAACTAGCCGCACAATATAGATACTACATTATAGCGTGCCAAACGCTGTCTGGCAAGTTTCTTCATCTCTCTCTAAACATAGACAGTACTTATTCATAATTTTAATGAACGTATAAAATAAATATATTTTGAGTACAATAACATTATTATTCTGAAAGGTGGTTAATATTATGACTAATGTTGTATGTTCGGCAACTAAATGTAATCATAACGAGGCTGGATATTGTGCGCTCGAAACGCTGAGTGTTACCTCAAGCTTGATGGACCGTGAAGCAGAGTGTGCTTTTTACGAACCCAAAGAGAAATAAATTAGAATATCAAGCATAGTTACTTCATCATCCTTAAGAGTTCTATTGTGCGACGAAAGAACCACTAAAGATAATGACCCCCTATTTAAGCAGGGGGTCATTATCTTTAGTGGTCTCTTCGCTTTTATTTCTGCGTTTTTCTCAATTTAATCGCTTTAGACAATTGGGTTGCTGGCCTTTTCACAGGCCACTTTCAATTCGGGAATTATTTGAGCTTTATTTTTTTTTGTTAAACGTAATTTTTCAAGATCACTCATAAGATCGTTTAAAAACTTCATTTCCTCCGGCGTCGCTTTAACTAGCGGAAGACGCACTCCGCCAGCTTTAATCCCAAGCATATTC
Organism: Desulfosporosinus sp.; assembly: GCA_031292055.1. Taxonomy (GTDB): domain Bacteria; phylum Bacillota; class Desulfitobacteriia; order Desulfitobacteriales; family Desulfitobacteriaceae; genus Desulfosporosinus. The sequence continues at coordinate 18,573 of JARLHV010000035.1, read as the reverse complement.
ACAATGGCTTTAATGGGAACCGGATTAGTCGTTACAAAAATTCCTTTGAAAATTGGGTAGAGATCAAGATGCCACTGTATTGCCTGAGCGGTATCCCCAGCAAACCAAGCATCCACCATTTGTTTCATCTCATTGCCAATGACATGGGCTGCCACGCTGATAACTCCGTTACATCCTAGCCCTAACATCGGCAAGGTCATGGAGTCGTCACCACTGTAAATCACAAACTCTGGGGGTAACATCCTTTTAAGTTCAGTGACCTGATCAACCGAACCCGCAGCTTCTTTCAAGGCAACAATATTCGGAATTTCCGCTAATCTTTTCACAGTTGCAGGTAGAAGATTAGCGGAGGTCCTACTTAGCACATTATAAAGAATGATAGGCACGGTCGTGGCTTCTGCGATGGCTTTAAAGTGTTGGTACAACCCCTCTTGGGAAGGTTTATTGTAATAGGGTACAACAACCAGAAATCCATCAACACCCGTTGACTCTGCTTGGCGAGCGAGGGCAATAGTGGCATCGGTAGAATAGGACCCGATCCCAGCAATCACCGGTGTTTTCCCAAGAGCCTCCTTAACTACCCTAAAAAGCTTTACTTTCTCATCAGCTGTTATGGTCGGAGCCTCTCCAGTCGTTCCACAAACCACAACGCTATCTGATCCATGACTGACTAAGTACTGAGCTAGGCGTATGGTCTCTTTGTAATCGATCTCTAACGCTTCATTCATGGGAGTTACCATGGCTGTCAAGATTCTTCCAAAAGTCATCTCTCTCATCCTTCCTTCCCAATTCTTTTCGCTTATATCAAACACCTAACCGGAACTTTTGGTGCAAAGTTTTTACTGCAGTCACCATGTCTTCTTTATGGACGAGCACCCAAATAGTAGTATGTGAATCCGCCGATTGGAGGATGGTCACAGCAGCATCAGAAAGCGCTTCCACTATATCTGCCATTACACCAGGGACACCAGCAATTCCAGCACCTACAACTGAAACTTTAGCACAGCTTGAAACAGCCGCCGGTTCAAAACCCATATTTTGTAGTATTTTAACTGCTTTAGACGCAACTTCATCTCGAACGGTATAGAGCACGGCTTCCGGCTGAACACTGATAAAATCCACGCTGATATCAGCAAGTGCCATCGCTTTAAAAATCCGTTTGTCCGTAAGCTGTTTGTCTTGAAAGTCTCCAGTTAAAACCCGGAGTTGAGTGACATTCGGGGTATGCGCAATTCCCGTAACGATACGGTCTGTGGTAATATCTGTTCCTACGCCTCGGTCGGGATGCATGTTGGTCACCAAGGTCCCTAGGGCATCTGAAAATGTCGATTTGATTCTTAGGGGAATATTGCGCTGCATCGCGATTTCAACAGCACGTGGATGAATGACTTTAGCCCCAAGATAAGCCAATTGGCATATTTCATTATACGTAACGTTGTCTATTGTCCGTGCATCTTCCACAATTCGAGGATCTGCGGTCATAATTCCTTCAACATCCGTATAAATATCTATTGCTTCTGCCTCAAGAGCAACTCCAAGTGCTGAAGCCGTCGTGTCGCTTCCTCCTCGGCCAAGGGTTGTAATCTGCCCGTCTTCCGTCATTCCCTGGAAACCAGCAACAACAACAATTTTTCCTTTCGCGAGCTGCTCTAAGATGGCATTCGGCTCCACCCTTACAATTCGAGCATCTCCAAACTCTTTATCTGTAATAATTCCTGCTTGCCCACCGGTAAAGAGGATCCCTTCAAATCCCAGACTATTTAACGTGCTTACTAAGATAGTCCCGGAAATCACTTCCCCACAGCTCATTAGGAGATCCAACTCTCGTTTTGGTAAATCAGGATAAATTTCTTTTACCATACTCAGAAATGTGTCAGTTGCATAAGGATCGCCAGAACGGCCAATAGCAGAAACTACAATAACCGGAGAAAATCCACTCTGAACCGCCTCTGAAACTTTTGTTGTAACCTGAGCTCTTCGATCCGCCGTTGCCACGGAGGTTCCACCGAACTTCTGTACCAAAATACGCAACCCCATCACCCCATCTCGTGGTTCGATGTTTGATATTCGTTGTTCGAACCTCTAACTTCTAAATCCTACTTTGATCTTCAAATCTGATTTTTAATCATATACCACAAACTTCAAACTGCGTACCTCGAACTACGCTACAGCAGGAGTTCTGCGATTTGCACGGCATTTGTTGCCGCACCCTTGCGGATTTGATCTCCAACTACCCATAAATTGAACCCTTGAGCAATGGAAAAGTCTTTGCGTAAGCGCCCAACATAAACCTCGTCTTTGTCGGAACTAAACCACGGCATTGGATAACGATCATTGCTTGGGTCATCGTCAACAATAATACCGGCAGCTTTACTCAAAACCTCTCGGATTTCTGAAACACTGACTAAGCGATCTGTCTCTACATTAATGGACTCCGAGTGGCTCCGAAAAACAGGTACACGAACCGTTGTTGCCGTAATAGCCATATCCGGTACATGGAAAATCTTTTGTGTTTCCTTGACCATTTTCCACTCTTCTTTGGTGTAGTCGCCCTCTTGGAATACATCAATACGGGGAATGACGTTAAAGGCAATTTGATAAGGAAAAACGCTCGAAGTTAGTTCTTCATCTTGAGACCAGGCCTTAACCTGCGCTCCCAGTTCCTCAATACCTTCCCGACCCGCTCCGGACACGGCTTGATATGTAGAAACTACGACTCGACGAATTCCTGCCAAATCAAAAATAGGTTTGAGGGCAACCGCCATAATAATCGTTGAACAATTAGGGTTCGCAATAATCCCTTTATGCCATTTTACATCCTCAGGATTAACTTCAGGTACTACAAGAGGCACTTCTGGGTCTAGCCGAAAAGCGCTACTGTTATCAATCACCACGGCTCCACTTTCCACCGCGGAACGAGCATATTCCGTACTCCCCGATCCACCAGCAAAGAGTGCCATGTCGATACCCTTAAAACTCTCGTGGGTTGTCTCCTGAACCTCTAGTTCCCGGCCCTGCCATGAAACGCGTTTTCCTGAAGAACGTTTTGTTGCTAATAATCTTAATTCATCAATCGGAAAATTGCGTTCATTTAGAATTTTAAGAAACTCCTGGCCTACTGCGCCCGTGGCGCCAACAATCGCTACATTCGGCATTCCTTATGTTCCTCCTTATTTTGGACTGCAATCAGTTTTGTGAAAAGGGCGCCCTGCAGGAGAATGCAGGACACCTTGTTCTCTCAGATGATCACTATTTACCGATAATCTAAAAGCACAGGTTGAATTTGTTTTCCAGAACAAGCCATAAGAATGGTTTCCGGAACTTTATCCATATGTGCTACTAAAGAGTTCGCTTTAACTTGCGGGTTATCTTGACCAAACGGTACCAGATAAATATTTTTAGTAATGAGTAACGTTCCCAGATTACGGGCATTAAATCCCAGTCCATCATTAGTCGAAATCGCCAAAACCAAGGGTTTTTGATTACGAAGATGGGATTTTGAAGCCATGAGCACTGGTGTATCTATAATTCCGTTGGCAAGTTTGGCCAAGGTATTACCAGTACATGGAACAACTACCACACAATCAAACATCTTCTGGGGCCCGATTGGCTCAGCCTCAGGAATCGTATGAATCGACTCCTTGTGCGTAATTTCTAGGAATTTCTGCTTCCAATCCTCTGCTTTACCAAATCGTGTGTCCATACTTTCAACGGAATAGGAGATAATCGGCGTCACGTCGGCACCCTCATCAACCAAGCGTTTCATAATCTTTACAGCTTCATGTAACATACAATGTGATCCTGTCAGAGCAAACCCAATTTTCAACCCGTCAAACTGCATCTCTTCGCACCTCCACTTTTAAGACTGAAGCGTAGCATTCAATGTGGTCAAGTGACGAAGAATAAGTTGCGGATAGATTTGAGCAAGAATTCGGCCGGCCGTTTTAGGAGCTACAATACCAGGGAGACCAGGAGCCAAAATTGCTTTTATACCAAGCATCTGCGCATATTCAAAATCTGTCCCTCCTGGAATAGAAGCCAAATCCACGATTACTGCATCCCGAGCCACCTTTTCTAACATCCCGCGATCTAAGATAAGATGAGGCACGGTATTAAAGATGATTTCCGCACGTCCAATCTCATCCTCCAGATCCGAAAGATGTACGGCATGAAATCCCATTTCCACAGCACGTGCTAAATCCGCCGGCTTACGAGCAACCCCTGTCACGTGCGCCCCAATCCCTTGCAACATGCGCGCTAGAGTCCAACCAGTCCGCCCTAAACCTAAGACTAAGCTTTTACTGCCATGAATTGTAATGGTTGTGGCCTCCATCGCCATTTGAATGGCACCTTCTGCCGAAGGTATGGAATTAAGGATCGTAATTTCATTGAGAGTTATGGTTTCTATTAACTGGATTCCCATTTTTTCTGCTACTGACTTCAAAGCTGGCCGCGCCCAACCAATTATTAGTGGCACACGCGCTGGAATAGCTTCAAGTACTTCTTTGTTTAGTACAATAGGTGATTCAGAGTATTTGGCTTTGACTACCCCACGTTCATCCGTGCCGAACATCGGAAAAAGCAATACATCCACATTTCCAACAGCATCTTGCAACGATGGCGAAAGCGTCATTCCTGGAATGGGAGAAGCTTTTTCGAATCCGACTCCAACTATGTAGGCTCCCTGTTTTTGAAGTTCGGGAATTAAATAAAGTTCCCGATCATCCCCTCCGATCACGGCCAAACTAATTCCTTTCAGACCCGCACTCATCTTTATGCCCCCTTTGAGACAATGTCCCATTGACTACAATCCATTATATGAGGGGACGCGGGCTGTGGTGACGCATGAGTAATTACCTAATCGAGGAAATTTTCAAGTCCTATCACGAGATCAGTCAATTCAGAAGCCTTACGGATACCCAACATAACCCCAGGCATATAAGTTTCTCTCGTAAATGCATCATGCCGGATTATTAAAGTTTGCCCTAAACCTCCAAATAAAACTTCTTGGTGAGCAATCAATCCCGGTAACCGTATAGAGTGAATATGGATCCCTCCAATATCCGCGCCACGGGCCCCCGGGATTTTCTCATACTCATTCGGATGTCCCTGAACCATCGGTTCACGAACTTCTAGAATCACTTCTGCTGTTTTTAAAGCGGTACCCGATGGAGCATCCAATTTTTGGTCATGATGTAATTCGATAATATCCACATTCGGAAAATATTTTGCCGCTTCCCGCGCAAATCGCATCATCAAAATTGCCCCAATCGCGAAATTTGGAGCTAAGAACGCGCCCACGTGTTCTTTTACTACTAGAGCCCGAATTTCTTCTATCTCAGCTTCGTCCAAACCAGTCGTGCCAACCACTGGAATCACTCCGGCCATAATCGCTGTCTTCAAATTTTTAAAAACAGATTGAGGATTTGTAAAATCAACTAAAACATCCACACGCAACTCATGCAAAATTTCGGTATCCACTGGACCCGTAATATCTACGCCAACTCGCGGTGTGCCAACAACAAACCCCACGTCCATCCCTTGATGTCGTATATCTGAAGCCCCCACCAAAAGGAGATCATCCTGTTTAAGAAGCGAACGAATCACTTCTTGACCCATTTTCCCACTTGCTCCAGCGACAAAAACTCGAATTTTTTTCAACGGTAACCCCTCCTGCGATGATAAGGCAAAAACCCCGTAGCAAAACGCAATGCGGGGTTACAGCTTTTCGTTCCATTTTATTGGGTATCCCGTCCTCTGTCAATTAAATTTACCGATTTTTCTCGGGTTTATTATGCAAATCAATAATAATAACCTCAGAACCAACTTTTTTTATAGTTTGCCAAGGTATCACCAAACTTTCACGTTCCCGATCTCCCCTTGAACTCCAAAAGCCTGAAACCCCTCCCCGAGAAGTTAAAATTATTGCTTCGACAGACCCATTTAAGGAAATATCAAGATCGGCGTCACCAATCAAACCCAGTTTTGCTCCATCGTACAGATTTATGATTTCTTTCCCAGCGAGATCACTTAAAAGCATTCTAACCCCTCCCCTATTTGCGCAATCTTATCCACGCTTTCAATACGAAAGGCTGCAAAATAGCCAACACTAAGGAAATGACAGCAAGTGGCTCAACAAAGAAAATTGATGTATTCCACCAATTTTCAGGTATTTTTAGAAAGGAAAACAGGAGCTCTAGGGAGAGGTAAATCCCCCCAGCGGTGCCAACCAATTGACTTAGAGCAGTGGCTAGCTGGTTTGACGAAGCCTGCGACCGCCACATCAGCGAATACTTTCGCTCTCTTACTGAAATAGCAATCCCAATGATCAGAAACATAACCCCAAGGGCTTGCATACAACACTCCCCCCTCATGGGGATTGTATGAACAGACAAACTTCCTTAGAACAAAAAAATAATCAGAAGGATTAATATTTTAATCCTTCTGATTATCGGTAGCGGCAGTTCCCTTTATATTCCGGTCGAGCCAAATCCTCCGCTCCCCCGAGCTGTATCTTGAAGTTCTGCCACTTCTTCAAACACTGCTTGGAAAACAGGCATGAAAACCATCTGAGCGATCCGATCTCCGGAATTAATAATAACAGGTTGAGGTCCTGAATTATGCATCAATACTTGGATCTCCCCACGGTAATCAGAATCGATTACACCCACGCCATTCGTCAACCCCATCCCATGACGACTAGCCAGACCACTGCGCGCAAAAACAAGCGCCACCACTTGTTGACTCGGAAGTTCGATGGCCAGACCTGTCGGAATTTTGACATTTTCGCCTGGGTTGACGATCAATTGTTCGCTAAGCTCAGCGCAAAGATCCACTCCTGCCGAAGCAAGCGTAGCATAGGTAGGAAGGATCAGAGGAGCGTTCGTCATCTTTTTTATTTTTACTACGATAGTATCTGACACCTAGGCACTCTCCTTGCCCCCAATTGTTGTCGTTATTTAACTTCACCAACCGGTTTGATTCAATAAATCAGCTAAAATAACTTCGTGTCCAGACGGACCTAACGTCATTATACTGATTTTATCCCTTTGCCAAAGGCGCTCAATCAGACGCGAAACATCAGCTAATGTAACTTTTTCAAGTTTTCCGACCACTTCTTCCGGCGAAAGAACGCGATTATAAGTAAGTTCCGTCTTTCCTAAACGACTCATCCGGCTACTTACCGATTCCAGACCAAGATAGAGGCCGCCCTTAATTTGCGCTTTTGTTCTTTCTAGTTCTTCCGCAGTGATTCCTTTTCCCATAACATCCCTTAATTCTTGGAGAATACACTCAATGACTTCTTTGGTATTATTCGGACTCGTTCCTGCATAGATCGCAAATAAACCTGTATCCACATAGGTAGAGTGATAAGAATATACGGAATAAGCCAACCCGCGCTGTTCTCGGATCTCTTGAAACAACCGGGAACTTAACCCTCCACCTAAAACATTGTTAAATATATGCATGGCATAGATATCCTCATCATCTTGCCCCAGACCAGGAACTCCCATGAGAATATGCATCTGTTCTGTATCTTTCTTTTGATAACGTTCAACCGTTTGACCAGTGGGCGTTTCCTCCAAAACCCGGCGACCGCCTCTTTGAAACGTACCAAATTGGACGGATAATTTCGCCACAACATCATCATGCTTTATTTTTCCGGCTACGGCAATTACAACATTATCTGGAGCATAATGTTCTGAGAGAAATACCATAATCTTCTCTCGACTTAGAGACCTTATGCTCTCCTCAGTTCCTAAAATCGGTTTTCCTAAAGGATTATCATTCCATACATATTCTGAAAAGATATCATGGATCAGTTCGTCGGGAGAATCCTCGTACATCTTGATCTCTTCAATGACCACGTTCTTTTCCTTTTCAATTTCCTTTTCATCAAAAAGCGAGCAAAAAAACATGTCACTTAAAACATCAATCGCCAGATCAAGATCCTCATCCAGAATTTTAGCATAATAACATGTGTATTCCTTTGTGGTAAAGGCATTCAGCTGTCCGCCAACGGCTTCAAGTGACTCTGCCAAAGCGCGAGCACTTCGATGCTCCGTACCTTTAAAAAACATATGCTCCATAAAGTGCGAAATTCCCTCATACCCTTCACGTTCATCCCGGGAACCCGCTCCCACCCATATCCCAAAGGCTGCCGAACGCACATGTTCAATTTCTTCTGTAATGATTCTAACTCCGTTAGGCAACACTGTTTTTTGATACAATAAATTCACTCCCTCTTATTTCCTTCATTTGGAAGAAAATAAATGTCTTAAAGGATAATTTTTTCCAACTTCGTTTTCGCTCAGCAAGGGCACACTGTTTAACTTTTCTTTCCCCAGCCAAACTTCTAAACGTCCTAACCGTTCTCCAGCTTGAACTGGCAGATTGGCATTTTTTTCCCACACAACATGAGTTTGAATGTTCTGGCGTTTGACTTTAGCAATACTAATATCGATTGAATCTTTACTAAACACATGAACTGGCTCTTTTGAACTTGGAAAATCTGCAATGGTCTGTCCGGCCTTGACAAGTCGAATCGTCTCTGTTCTTTCGAAACCCCACTCTAATAGTTTCTTCGCATCCCCGAACCGATCCGGAGCATTGAGAACTACAACCAACAATTGACGGCCTTTCTTCGTCGCAGAGGCGACAAGACATTTTCCTGCCGCTGTTGTCGTCCCAGTTTTCACGCCGTCTGCATAGGGGTAATTCCATAGTAGTTTATTCGTGTTTCGTAAATCCATGTACACATCGGGCTCTAGAAAATGAATTTTTGTTTCTTTTTGACGGGTAACCGCAGCAAATTGAGGAATTTGCAGACCATAGCGGGCCATTAGGGCAAGATCATAGGCAGTGGAATAATGTTCTTTCTGAGGCAAACCATTCGTATTTTCAAAGTGAGTATTTTGTGCTCCCAGAACATATGCTTTCTGATTCATCAGTTGGACAAACTGTTCTTCACTTCCAGCGATATGCTCGGCAATTGCAACACAGGCATCGTTCCCTGATCGGATTAAAGCCCCAGTAATGAGTTCATAGAGGTTAATCTCTTCGGACGGATCAAGATGCAAGGTTGCTTCGCCAACAGCTGCTGCTTTCTGACTAACCGTTACAACTTCATCCGACCGACCGAACTCAAAACCTAAAATAGCAGTCATGATTTTTGTGGTACTGGCTGGAGGGCGACGTTTATTGGCTTGTTTAGCAAAGAGAAGATCCCCTGTTGCCACATCCATCAGCACCGCAGCATCAGCGCTAATCCCGGAGGGCTCATCAGATACCACAGGAGCTACGACAGTTTTTTTTGCTGACGCACCATAAACAAGATTCACTGGTAAAATACTCATACTTATCATACAAAGAAAGACGCAGCACCCGGCACGCGTCAACTTTTGCCTGATCATCCAACCACCTCAACTTTTGATTTGCTATGAGGTAGTATCTCCACTCTGGTCAAATGTTATGAGTCCATCAAGAGTTTCCAAAATGAATCCCTCTCGAGCCAATTGATCAAGAATTTCAGGCAAGGCTTTGAGGGTATTTGCTTTGGGATGCATTAATACAAGGGCACCTAACTTATTCGGTTTAATCCCAAAGCGTATTGCTGGATCAAGAATACGCTTTGCGATAATCTCCGGCGTACTGTCTACTCGCCAATCCACAGTATCCAATGTCCATAGAACCGTCTGATAACCCAATTGATCGGCAGCACGCAATCCAGAAATACCCTTTTCACCATAAGGTGGTGCGTAAAAATGTGTTTTTTGTCCTATAATTCCTTCGATTATACTTTCCGTCTTCTTAATTTCTTCTTGGTTAGCCCCTACAGACAGCTGATCCGGATGCGGGTGAGAATAGCCATGATTTTCAATTTGGTGGCCTCGACTTGCCATTTTTTTTAATAATTCCGGATTTTTTTTAGCCCAACGACCTGTGACAAAAAAGGTGACATGGGCTTTGTCCTTCTCCAAAGCATCCAAGATTGCCGGAATATATTCTTCGCCCCAATCCACGTTAATCGTTAAAGCCATGACTTTTTGATCCGTCTTGATCTGCTCAATTGGTTTAGAGATCGGAGCAATGCATGCCGCAATCCAATTTTCTGCAGCAATCCCAGCAAGCAACAGAAGGAAAATCCCGCCTAACGAGAGGACTCGCCGCGAGATTCTTAAGTTAATGAACATCCGTTTCCCCCCTTCCTTAACATTTATGCGAAGAGGGGATCTCTCAGACTGATCATCATTTAGATAATATTGGAATTTAGCCTTAATAACTAAAGTGACGCTGGGTTTTCTTTACGAACATTTGGCATCGCATCTTTACGGGAAAGATTCAAGCGACCCTGTTTATCAATCGCTGTAGCTTTAACCATGATTTCGTCCCCAACTTTAACGATGTCTTCTACTCTTTCGACGCGTTCATGAGCTAACTGAGAAATATGAACAAGCCCTTCTTTGCCGGTAAGGCCCAAAACTCCTGGAATAACCTCCACAAAAGCGCCAAAATCCATAACTCGCGTGACTTTACCTTTATAGATTTTACCAACTTCCACTTCCTGAGTTAGAGCTTGGATAATCTTGAGCGCTTGTTCGCCGCCCTCCCCGCCAACCGAAGATATAAAGACGCGACCGTCATCCTCAATGTCAATTTTGACTCCCGTTTGTTCGACAATCTTTTTGATTGTTTTCCCACCTGGTCCAATAACATCGCGAATCTTATCCGGATGAATCGACGCAGTAATGATTCTTGGCGCATAGAAGGAAAGCTGAGGGCGGGGTTGGTCAATGATAGCCAACATCTTATCCAAGATAAAAAGCCGACCAGCCTTGGCTTGACTTAAAGCTTTTAAAAGAATCTCTCGGGATACACCCTTAATTTTGATATCCATCTGCAAAGCGGTTACCCCTTTGCTGGTTCCGGCAACTTTAAAATCCATATCCCCAAAATGATCTTCCAGGCCCTGGATATCAGTAAGGATCGCAATTTGCTCCCCTTCCTTAATGAGCCCCATTGCAATGCCCGCCACCGGAGCTGTAATAGGAACGCCCGCATCCATAAGGGAAAGGGTACTTCCACATACAGAGGCCATAGAGCTCGAACCGTTAGACTCTAAGACTTCAGAAACCAAACGAATCGTATAAGGAAACTCGTTTTCATCGGGTAAAACAGGCAGTAATGCTCTTTCTGCTAAGGCACCATGCCCAATGTCCCTTCGAGATGGCCCACGCATCATTTTTATTTCCCCAACACTGTAGGGTGGAAAATTATAGTGATGTATATAACGTTTAGACCTTTCAAGACCTAAACCATCAAGTATTTGTTCATCTCTTGCGGCCCCTAGGGTCGCTACAGTTAGGACCTGAGTTTGACCCCGTGTAAAGAGTCCCGTTCCATGGGTACGTGGTAAAATTCCTACTTCGACAGTGATGGGGCGAACCTCATCCACAGCTCGACCATCTGGACGAATATGCTCGTCCGTAATCAATTTACGGACAATCAAGTGTACAATGTCTTCCAATACCGTATTAATTGCTTTGGTATCGTCCGGAAACTCAGCTTCGAAATAGCTCAAGGCTTCCGCTTTAACTTCGTCGATTGCACTCTCTCTTGCTTTCTTCTCTTCTACACGGACTGCCTCATCCAATTTATGATAAGTGTAGGTTTTAACAGCTTCCACAATTCGGTCTTGGATTTTGGTGATTTTTACCTCGTCCTTCTCTTTAGCTAATCCCAAAGCGAAAGCTTCTTCACGATAGTCTGCTATAAACTTGGCAATCTTTTGAATTTCTGCATGCCCAAACATGATGGCTTCCAATATTTGGTCTTCTGGGACCTCCTGGGCACTGGCTTCCACCATCATTACAGCGTCTATTGTCCCAGCTACCGTGAGAAGCATCCGGCTGTTTGCCGATTGTTCAATGGTAGGATTAATAATGTATTCATCTTCAACAAGTCCAACTGTAACAGCGGCAATAGGACCTTCGAAGGGAACGTTCGATACAGATAAGGCTGCGGATGTTGCATTTATGGCTGTGATATCCGTCGCACAATCTTGATCAACCGACATAACGGCAGCGACCACTTGGACTTCGTTTCGAAACCCATGTGGGAACAACGGACGAATTGGACGATCAATTAAACGAGCCGATAGAGTTGCCTTCTCACTAGCCCTTCCTTCTCGTTTAATGAACCCACCTGGGATTTTACCGGCAGCATACATACGTTCTTCAAACTCAACAGTCAAGGGAAAGAAATCAATTCCCTCTCGAGCTACAGCACTGCAAGTAGCAAACGCAGAAACCACGGTATCTCCATAACGGAGAAAAATTGCACCTCCCGCTTGTTTACCAATCTTCCCGGTTTGGAAAGTCATAACTCTCCCACCGACCGAGAGTGACTTTTCAAATATTTCCTGCTTCACAATGGAACCTCCTTAAAACTTTTCAATCCTTCTGTTCAACTTGTTTCCTCTTCGACATAGTATTATTATTTCCTGCAATTTGCATAAAAAAACTATATATAAGAATAATATCGTTTGCACTTCAAATTTTAGGGCTTTTTTTAAAACTTTACTGAAAACTAACGTACTTATAGGACGCTTTCCCCAGACACATTTAATAAATAATTGTCCGCAAATAAAGAAGCGGATCACTTTGATCCGCTTCTCCCGTTACCTTAAGTTGTATTATTTCCGCAAACCTAGTTCCGCGACAATATTACGATAACGATCAAAATCAACATTTTTCAGATACGTTAACAACGCACGTCTTGAACCAACCATTTTTAAGAGTCCCCGACGGGAATGATGGTCTTTCTTATGCGTCTTAAAATGCTCTGTCAAATACGTAATCCGTTCAGTGAGAAGCGCAATCTGCACTTCTGGAGAACCTGTATCCCCTTCCTGTCGTGCATGTTTTAGAATAATTTCTTGTTTTCTTTCCGACGTCATCATAAAAAATTCCCCCATTTTGTTATAATTCCCAACTGCCCAGGTCGACGTTGGAGACTTCGCCAAGCCGAGTCAGTGGGTCCTATTCGTTCCATGGATATTATACACAAAGATAATATTATTGTAAAGGCACGAGGACCGGAGGCATTGCACACCGACCTACATGAAGGTTTCTCTCAAGACACATTCAGCTTGAACCTTGTCTTTATTCAACTGAATTAAGAGTTCGTTTACTCCATTAAATTTACATTCATCACGCAAACGTTCTTCAATATAGACCATAATCTCTCTGTCGTACAGATCTCCGTCATAATCGAAGAAATGGACCTCGACTATTATCCGATGCAGATCATGAAAGGTTGGTTTCATCCCGATATTCATCATCCCCGCGACACGCCTGCCGTCTAAATATGCCCACACCGCATATACCCCTCGCTTGGGAACTAGGACGTCATCGGAATGGAGAATATTAGCTGTCGGATAACCAAGCTGACGCCCGCGTTTTTCTCCATGAACAACTGTCCCACTTAGGCAAGGCGGGCGCCCAAGCAAGGAGCTAGCTAATTGAATATCTCCTTGGAGTAATGCTTTCCGAATACTGCTCGAAGAAATCACGCGTCCATCAATCATTTGAGCCTGAAGTACACTAACTCCAAAGCCATGCTCACACCCTAACTCCTGGATTAATTCGGGAGTTCCTTTACCTTGAGCACCAAATGAATAATTGAAACCAACCACAACATGAACCACCCCGAGGGGAAGCAGAATCTTCTCTACAAACTCTTCCGGGGAAGTGTTTGCCATCTCCTGTGTAAATGGTAAAAGGTAGACGGTTTGAACTCCAATCTCTTCCAGATAGAGTAAGCGTTCCTGAGTTGTCGACAAGAGCTTTATTTTTCGTTCGGGAAATAACACTTTTAAAGGGTGGGGCTCAAAGATCAAAACGCAAAGTCCCACACCTAAACGGACCGCTTGTCCTAATCCATGCTCAAGCAAGCGACGATGTCCCAGGTGTACTCCATCGAAATTACCTAACGCTAAAACACAAGACTCTTTGTTTGTAGGCAAACTTGTTCGAACTTGCACGGATTTGACCCTCCTATATCATCCAAAAACTTTATGCGGAAAAAGGCTATCCTCTCGCCAGATCCCAATTCCGATCAATTCTCCATCCTCCATTACCTGAACATAGGACGCATTTGATATTCGATCTCCGATATTCGATGTTCGAACCCCGGTTTCCGTTTCGAACGACGAACCACGACCTTCGAACCAAGAATTTGGAGGGACCTTAACTAGTTCTCTCTTGGTTGGCAACCCATGTCGAAAAGCATTCGCGCGAACCGCTGATAAAAAAACTTGGGGAAGATCAATTCCGACTGTCAAGGGGAGTAAAAAGGGATAACTTGCTTCACGTGCTGCCTCTTCAATCTCCTCAAGTGTCCAACTCTCCTGAATCTTAAATGGGCCGGAACGAACACGCAACAAATAAGACATATGTGCCCCGCAACCTAATGCCTGTCCAAGATCATGGCAAAGTGTCCTTATGTATGTTCCTTTTGAACATTCAATAGTTACTAGCGCCCGTGGGAATTCCCCTTCATACCATTTTTCTAACGTCAATTTATAAATAGATACCTCGCGCGTGGTTCTCTCAATGACTAATCCTTGCCGAGCGTATTCGTAAAGATGTTTTCCTTCTTTACGGACAGCTGAGTACATGGGGGGAGTCTGTGCTATTTTACCCATAAAGCCTGGCAAAACACGCTCTAAGTCACTTTGTCTCAAAACCGGAGAAGTAACTTGAATCACCTTCCCAAAAGAATCCTGAGTATCAGTGGTTATCCCAAAAGCAATTTCTGCAAGGTAAGCCTTCCCCTGCTCAGTTATATATTCTGCCAGACGTGTTCCCTTGCCCACACAGAGAGGTAAAACTCCAGCCACGCCAGGATCAAGCGTTCCGGTGTGGCCAATTTTTTTAATTTTTAATACTTTGCGCATCCAAACGACAACATCGGAAGAGGTCATTCCCGGTGGTTTTAGGACGTTAATGATTCCTTCCAATCTTTAACGCCTCCTCAATCGCTGTAGTTATGCTTTGTTTGGCCTCAACCATAGGAAGTTTGAGAGTGCATCCCGCAGCACGCTTGTGCCCTCCTCCGCCAAACTGGGCAGCAATCTCATTGACATTCAGCCAAAGATTCGAACGAAGACCTGCCTTAATCTCTTGAGACCCTACCTCTTTCAGCAACACCGCAACCTCAACTCCCGCAATGCTTCGCGCGTGATTTACCAGTCCCTCACTCAATTCCTGCTCTGCACCACATTCTCGAAAATCCTCTAGGCTTAGAATCATGACAGCCAACTGCCCATCTACAGAGATTTCTAATCCTTTTAGGGCATACTCGAGTAACTTAATCTGGGCAAGGGGCTTTTGATCGAAGATATTATGATGAATACCTGCCAAATCAAGACCGACCTCCAATAGTTCTGCTGTTAAACGATGTGTTTGAGCGGTCGTATTACTATATTGAAAACAGCCCGTATCCGTCACAATAGCCGTGTAGAGATTGGTAGCCATATCTCTATCAATTTCTACACCCAGCTGGTTAATTAAAATCAAGGCAATTTCAGCACTAGCGCTTGCTTGGGCATCAACCCAGTTAAAGTGACCAAAGAACTGATTTGAGATGTGGTGATCTAAGTTTAGCACAATACTCTCTGGAGAAATTTCAGACATTGAAAGGTTAACTCGTTGCAAATCCGTACAATCTACAAACATTAAAATTTCCTTTTGAGGACTAGGAAGGTCTTGTCTTATACGAGAAGAGCCCGGCAAAAACATTAAATAACTTGGTAAAGGCTCTGGATTAAAGAAAGAAACCTCTTTCCCCATTTTCTCCAAAGCCAGACCAATTGCCAACATAGAGCCCACACAATCTCCATCTGGTGAGACATGGGAGAAAAGCGCCACCGTCGACGCTTTTCTTAAGACTTCTATCATCTCTTCTATTGAGGTGCTTTCATTCATGCGATTCATCCTTACCCGAATCATCGGATACACCAACATCACGCAACAATTTGGCAATGTGCGCACCATGTTGGATGGAAGGATCATAGACAAACACGATAGTTGGAACGTGTCGAAGCCGTATACGTTTTCCAATTTCTGTTCGGAGAAACCCGGCAGCACGATTCAACGTATCCAAAGATGCTTTTCCTTCATCCTCACTGCCCAGAACACTGACGTACACCTTGGCATGTGCTAAGTCATTAGCAACATCCACACTTGTCACCGTTACAAATCCGATCCGGGGATCTTTTAACTCTACTAGAATAAGTTGAGAAATTTCTTCTTTGAGCGTTTCTGACAATCGATTGGGCCGATGTTTTGACATACCTATCCCTCCAGGGCTGAATTACTAAAGTGTGCGTTGGACCTCTTCCATAATAAACGCTTCAATAATGTCTCCTTCTTTAACATCATTGAATTTTTCGATACCAATTCCGCATTCATAACCTTCGGCAACCTCTTTAACGTCATCTTTAAAGCGCCGCAAAGATTCCATGACACCGTCATGAATAACGATTCCATCTCGAATAACACGGACTTTAGCAGCCCGAATAATCTTGCCTTCTGTCACCATACTCCCAGCGACAACTCCTGCTTTAGGAACTTTAAAGACCTGACGAACTTCAGCTTTACCCAAAACAACTTCTTTAAAGGTAGGATCAAGTAGACCTGTCATGGCTGCTTTGACGTCGCCAATGGCATCATATATGACTCGATAGAGACGCAAATCGACACCTTCAAGTTCAGCAGTCGCTTTCATATTAGAATCTGCTCGAACATTAAAACCTATAATGATGGCATTTGAAGCGGAAGCCAGCATAATGTCATTTTCATTAATTGCACCAACTCCACCGTGGATTGGGTTGACACGCACCTCGCTCGTGGAAAGCCGAAGCAGTGACTGCCGTAATGCTTCGACAGACCCTTGGACATCCGCTTTAATAATAATGTTTAGCTCCTTGATTTCCCCTTCTTTGATTTTATCAAAAAGGTCTTCTAAGCTAACTTTAAAGACGGTTTTTTTCGATTCTTCCACTTTACGCACGGCAGTACGTGCAGACGTTATTTGTCTTGCCAATTTTTCATCTGCAACAACATAGAAGGCGTCTCCAGCTTGAGGTACTTCAGATAAACCTTGAACTTCAACAGGCATGGATGGACCTGCTTTTTTAACACGCCGTCCTTTATCATCCACCATAGCCCGAATGCGACCAAATGCACACCCTGCTACAGCTACATCCCCTATATTGAGCGTACCTTTGGCAACAAGTACCGTCGCGATCGGTCCCTTACCCTTATCCAATTCGGCTTCAATTACAGTTCCTGCCGCTGGGCGATTCGGATTTGCCTTTAAATCCTTAACCTCCGCGACAAGTAGTATCATTTCAAGGAGTTGATCAATGTTCAGTTTGGTTTTTGCAGATACAGGAACAGCAATTGTATCTCCGCCCCATTCCTCAACCACCAAGCCAAACTCTGTCAGTCCTTGTTTTACTTTTTCTGGAGTAGCATTCTCTTTATCAATCTTATTTATTGCCACAATAATCGGAACCTTAGCCGCTTTAGCGTGATTAATTGCTTCGATGGTCTGAGGCATGACTCCATCATCCGCCGCAACCACCAAAACTGCAATATCCGTAACATCCGCACCACGGGCACGCATCGCTGTGAAGGCTTCATGCCCAGGTGTATCTAAGAACGTAATCTTTTGGCCTTTAATTTCCACCTGGTACGCCCCTATATGTTGCGTAATTCCCCCGGCTTCAGAATCAATCACATTCGTCGTACGGATTGCATCTAAGAGTGATGTTTTACCATGATCAACGTGTCCCATCACCGTTACAACTGGTGGGCGAAAAACGAGGTCTTTGGGATCATCATCTATCTCTTCAATAACAGCCATAGACTTTTCAGCTTTTATCTCAACCGTAACTCCCATTTCAGCCGCCAAAATTGTTGCGGTTTCAGCATCCAACTCCTGATTAATGGTTGCCATGACGCCTAAGTTCATAAGGTGTTTAATTAATTCTCCAGCCTTACGACTCATCTTACCTGCTAAATCTTGAACCGAAATAGATTCCTGAATTACAATGTGTTTTGGCGTCGTATCCCGAACTTCTTTTTTAGGATGCTTTTGATAACGTCTATGCGGCGAACGCATCGCATTTTCTTTTTCTTTTTCTACTTCACGTTTCCGTTCATAAGCTTTGTCTTGGGCTTTTTTATTGGCCGGTGGCTGCCTTTTAGCTTGCTCTGTAATAGTTGGGGTTGTTGGCGCACCGACACCAGCACGCTGAGGAGTTCCTGGACGAGCGCCCTGCGACTGTCCTTGATATCCCGGACGAGCACCTTGAGGTTGCTGTCCTTGAAACCCTGGACGCGGACCTTGTGGCTGTCCTTGGTATCCTGGACGTGGACCTTGCGGTTGTCCTTGGTATCCTGGACGTGGACCTTGCGGTTGTCCTTGATATCCTGGACGTGGACCTTGCGGTTGTCCTTGGTATCCTGGACGTGGACCTTGCGGTTGTCCTTGATATCCTGG
>JARLHV010000034.1 GCA_031292055.1 Desulfosporosinus sp. | reverse complement strand
GCGAACGCACGGCGAATTTTTGTCCACGGTTTTGGCGGACAACCATTGATGTCTTAGCCACGCTCTTGAACCTCCTTTTCTCTAATCACGGTACGGCATTCCGAACCCACGAAGCAACTCGCGCGCTTCTTCGTCCGATTTTGCCGTCGTTACGAAAACTACATCCATTCCGCGAAGTTTGTCGATCTTGTCGTACTCCATTTCTGGGAAGATCAACTGCTCCTTGATTCCTAACGTATAATTCCCACGTCCGTCAAACGCCTTGGCTGAAACACCTCGGAAGTCACGAACGCGAGGTAAAGCAACATTTAAAAGGCGATCCATAAATTCATACATCCGTTGCCCACGCAGGGTGACTTTGCAGCCAATCGCCATTCCTTCACGCAGTTTAAAGGCGGCAATAGATTTCTTGGCTTTCGTGACAACAGGTTTTTGGCCTGTAATCTTCATTAAGTCTCCTACAGCAGAATCAATCGCCTTGGAGTTTTGAACCGCTTCGCCAACACCCATATTGATGACAATTTTATCCACTTTGGGGATTTGCATGACATTTGAATAAGCAAACTTCTGCTGTAAAGCAGGAGCGATTTCGTTAAGGTATCTATCTTTCAGACGAGCCACTGGGGTCCCTCCTTTCGCGATTAGTGTTTATCCGGCAGATTCACGCCGCACTTTTTACAGATGCGCGATTTTCCGTCTTCCGTCACTTTGACACTGACCCGAGTCACGGAATTACACTCTTGGCAATATAACATGACGTTCGAACTAGCCATTGGTGCTTCTTTAGAAACAATGCCACCTTGAGGCATGCTTTGAGATGGTTTGGTATGACGCTTGATAATGTTCGCCTTTTCCACCACCACGCGACCTTTCTTGAGAATCACATCAATAACTTTGCCTTTTTTGCCGGCATCTTTACCGCTGATTACCATGACATAGTCGCCCTTTTTGACGTGTATCTTGTCAGGTTGTACCTTATGCTTTGTAGCAGCCACTTTCTTCACCTCCATATGTCATGGGGTCTTAGATAACTTCCGGTGCCAGGGAAATGATTTTCATAAAATTATCACGCAACTCACGAGCAACTGGTCCGAAGATACGGGTTCCACGTGGGCTCTTGTCATCTTTAATGAGAACAGCCGCATTTTCGCTAAACCGAATATAAGAACCGTCTGGACGTTTAATCTCTTTCCGTGTCCGCACTATAACAGCCTTAACAACTTCCCCTTTTTTGACAACGCCCCCGGGTGTTGCTTGCTTAACGGAAGCAACAATTATATCTCCAATTGATGCATATCGGCGCATTGATCCGCCGAGCACATGAATACACATTAGCTCTTTAGCGCCCGAGTTGTCACCAACTCTAACCCTAGTTTGTACCTGGATCATTCCCATTGACCCCCTTTCGAACTAAATATATGAGAATTTTAGAGAGCAAGTGATTTTTGAAGTATTTCAACCACACGCCAGCATTTATCTTTACTCAAAAGGCGAGTTTCCATGATCGAGACAGTGTCTCCCGTATGTGCTTCATTGTTTTCGTCATGAGCCTTATAGTTTTTCGTACGAGTAATTGATTTTTTATAAACTGGGTGGCGCTCAGTAATCTCCACGGAGACAACGACGGTTTTATTCATCTTGTCGCTGACTACCTTGCCAATCCGAACCTTACGTTGGGCTCTTTCCACGCTGAAAAGCCTCCTTTCTCAACTTAGACACGTTCAATTTTCAACTCGCGCTCACGAAGGATCGTTTTACCGCGGGCAATACCTTTGCGGACTTCACGAATTCGCATTGGGTTATCGAGTTGACCCGTTGCCAATTGGAAACGCAAATTAAACAGTTCTGTTTTGAAGTCGTCAATTTCCTTTAACACTTCATCGTTGGTCAGGTCACGAAACTCATTAGTTTTCATTTGCGTCACCTCCTTCTTGATCAGCACGGGTAACGAACTTGCATTTGATCGGGAGTTTATGCATTGCCAAGCGCAGAGCCTCACGAGCTTGCTCTTCCGTAACGCCGTCCAATTCAAACATTACACGACCAGGTTTGACAACCGCAACCCAGTATTCTGGTGAACCTTTACCACTACCCATACGGGTTTCAGCCGGTTTAGCTGTAACAGGCTTATCCGGGAAGATTTTAATCCAAACTTGCCCCCCCCGTTTGATAAAACGGGTCATAGCGATACGAGCAGCCTCTATTTGGCGATTCGTGATCCAACCACATTCCAAGGCCACAAGACCAAATTCTCCAAAACTAATAGTGTTACCGCGCGTAGCCTTACCATGCATCCGACCACGATGTTGTTTTCGATGTTTCACTCTGGATGGGACTAACATCTAGTTTCCTCCTTCCACCTGAGCGACGACCTTCTTGGCGGGAAGAACCTCACCTTTATAAATCCAAACCTTGATACCAATTTTGCCATACGTGGTATTGGCTTCCGCAAAACCGTAGTCAATATCAGCACGCAAGGTGTGAAGGGGTACTTTTCCTTCATGATACCATTCGGTTCGGGCAATTTCGGCTCCAGCCAGACGGCCGCTGCATTGAATTTTAATTCCTTGTGCACCTGTCCGCATTGTTCGGCCAACAGTTTGCTTCATTGCCCGCCGGAAGGACACTCGTTTTTCGAGTTGTAATGCGATGTTTTCGGCTACCAAGGTGGCATCCATTTCAGGTTTCTTGATTTCAACAATATTGACTGCCACTTGTTTGCCAGTGATTACTTCAAGTTGCTTACGTAAATTTTCAACTTCCGTACCGCCTCGACCGATAACAATGCCGGGTTTAGCTGCATGAACCGATACCTTTACGCGACTGGCTGCTCGTTCGATCTCAACTTTTGGGCAACCTGCTTGCTTGAGTTTGTTTTTTACAAAAGCACGGATCTTCAAGTCTTCATGAAGAAGTTCCATGTAATTCTTGTCTGCATACCATCGGCTTTCCCAGTCCCGGATAATTCCGATGCGGAGGCCTTTGGGATTAACCTTTTGACCCATAAGTTTAGCCCTCCTTCTTCTCGCCCACAACCACAGTAATGTGACTCGTCCGTTTCCGGATTTGGTCTGCACGTCCCATGGCTCGAGGCTTGATGCGTTTTAACGTCGGTCCTTGATCCACACAAATTTCAGTAATAATCAGATCATCAACATTCATGTTATAGTTGTGTCCTGCATTTGCAACTGCTGACTTCAACACCTTTGCCACATCATCTGTGGAACCGTTAGGTGTAAACTGAAGAATAGCGAACGCATCACTGATCTTTTTGCCACGGATCAAATTGACGACTTGGCGCACCTTGCGAGGAGAGATACGTACATATTTTGCCACTGCTTTTGCTTGCATGTGCCTTTAACCTCCTCTCGAATTAACGTAAGCCGCTGGTTTTTTCGCTGCCAGCATGGCCCTTAAAGGTGCGAGTAGGGGAAAACTCGCCCAGTTTATGCCCTACCATATCTTCGGTAACATAGACCGGAACATGCTTCCGTCCATCGTGAACCGCAATGGTGAGTCCGACCATTTGCGGAAATATTGTCGAGCGTCTGGACCACGTCTTGATGACGCGTTTTTCACCTGATTCGTTCATCGCTTCGACACGTGCGAGTAAACGAAGTTCGACGAAAGGTCCTTTTTTCAGAGATCTGCCCATTTATAGGCCTCCTTTCGACTACTTACTGCGCCGTTTCACAATAAAGCGATTCGACGAATTCTTCTTCTTCCGGGTTTTTGCCCCCAGAGCTGGTTTTCCCCAAGGAGTACATGGGTTGCGGCCGATCGAGTTACGTCCTTCGCCCCCACCATGTGGATGGTCACAAGGGTTCATTACAGAACCACGAACTGTCGGACGAATACCCAGCCAACGCGACCTTCCAGCTTTACCAACGTTAATGTTCTCATGATCTAAATTCCCCACTTGACCAATGGTTGCGCGACATTCAATACGAATCATGCGCATTTCACCAGAAGGAAGTCTGAGCGTTGCGTAGGAACCTTCTTTGGCCATGAGTTGAGCTGATCCACCAGCCGAGCGAACCATCTGAGCCCCTTTGCCAGGTTTCATCTCAATGTTGTGGAGCAAAGTACCCACCGGAATATTCTGAAGAGGTAATGTATTACCAATCTTAATGTCTGCATCCGGTCCAGAAACAACCATTTGATCCACTTGTAAGCCGCTCGGTGCTAGAATATAGGTCTTAAGTCCATCTTGATAGTACAATAAGGCGATATTAGCTGAGCGATTGGGATCGTATTCAATGCTCGCAACGCGAGCAGGGATTCCATCTTTATTCCGCTTAAAATCAATGACACGGAACATTCGTTTATGTCCGCCGCCCTTGTGGCGTACGCATAAACGTCCATCGTTATTGCGGCCAGCCTTGTTTGTCAACGGCTTCAGCAAAGAACGTTCAGGTTCTGTTCTGGTGATCTCTTCGAAGGTCGATACCGTCATATGACGACGACTTGGAGATGTGGGTTTAAATGATTTTAATGCCATGAATTTTCATTTTCCTCCTTTGCTTCAAGTTGCCTTATAGGCCCGCGAAGTTCTCGATCTTATCTCCAGCCTTAAGTGTTGCAATCGCTTTTTTGCGGTTTGATGTTTTCCCAACATATTTGCCGACCCGCTTCTCTTTGCCTTTGACACTCATAGTGCGAAGTTCGACAACCGATACCTTGAACATCTTCTCGACAGCTGCTTTGATTTCGATTTTGTTCGCAGCTGGATTTACCCAGAAGGAGTATTTATTCTCCTCGACAAGTCCTACAGACTTCTCTGAGATTACTGGACTTTTGAGGACATCACGTGCGTCGCGCATTACGCAAACACCTCCTCTGTTTTAGTTACCGCCGCTTTGGTCATTACCAGAATATCATAATGAAGAATGTCCATTACATTCATTCCTGCAACATCCGTTGTTTTTATGCCCTCGAGGTTGCGTGCGCAGCGCTGTACAGCCTCATCCACATCATCCATCACAATCATTGCCTTCTTGTCAACATTAAGAGCTTTGAGTACTTTTACCATTTCACGGGTTTTTGCTTCCCCCATGCTTAAGGCATCAAGTACAATTAGCTGTTGCTCCATAACCTTCGAAGAAAGTGCCGAGTGCAAAGCCAAGCGTCGAACTTTTTTAGGTAATTTAAAACCATATTTACGAGGTTTGGGTGCAAAAATAACCCCACCGCCTCTCCACAATGGAGAACGTGTACTACCAGAACGTGCACGGCCCGTTCCTTTTTGACGCCATGGTTTGCGTCCACCTCCGCGCACTTCACCGCGCAGCAAGGCAGACTGCGTTCCCCGCCTTTCTCCAGCCAGTTGTGAGACAACAGCTGAATGAAGAACGTGAGTATTTGGAATAATTCCAAAGACACTTTCGCTAAGTTCGATTTCCCCGACCGATGTGCCTTGCATATTTAAAACTTGAACTTTCGGCATTGCTTATTCCTCCTTTCTCAGTGTTACTTCGCCTTGACAGAAGGCTTCAGAATGAGCAACGATTTGTTCGCTCCTGGGACAGCCCCTTTAATCAAGATCAGATTTTTATCCGCATCAACCCGGATCACTTCCAGGTTTTGTACTGTTACACGTTGGCCACCCATACGTCCTGGCAGCTTACGACCTTTAAAAACTCGAGCCGGACCCTTCGCGCCTAAGGAACCTGAACGACGATGATACTTTGATCCATGAGCCATCGGTCCACGGCTAGCATGATGACGTTTGATCATTCCGGCGAAACCTTTACCCTTTGCAGTGCCGACAACGTCAATCTTGTCACCAACAGTAAACAGATCAACCTGTACTTCCTGGCCGATTTCGTAAGAGTCGACATCATTGACCTTGAACTCCCGAACATACCGCATCGGCTTAAGTGATGCCTTTTGGAAATGCCCTTTTCTCGGTTTATTGCTTAAGCTTTCGCGAAGCATCGAGAAACCGATCTGAATAGCGTTGTAACCGTCTGTCGCAACCGTTTTTTTCTGTACGACCGGACAAGG
The DNA here is from genome assembly GCA_031292055.1 of Desulfosporosinus sp. Classification (GTDB taxonomy): domain Bacteria; phylum Bacillota; class Desulfitobacteriia; order Desulfitobacteriales; family Desulfitobacteriaceae; genus Desulfosporosinus. The sequence continues at coordinate 87,119 of JARLHV010000034.1, read as the reverse complement.
ACCGGCTTCGACAACTGTGACCGGAACAACACGACCTTCTGTCGTGAAGATCTGAGTCATACCAATCTTTTTACCTAAAATTCCTTTGGACACGAATGCCACCTCCTAAACGCTTTGAAGTGCGTCAGATCAAACTGAAGCACGAGAGCGTCGCTTTATTTACCTTGTTGCGTTCCCCGGCAACTACTCCACGCTACCGGGCGTTTCTCGCAACAAACATAACGATATTATATCACATAATAAAACATAGTGCTACTTACATTTAAAACAAATTTCAAAATAGCACATTAAAGCTTGATTTCAATGTCCACGCCCGCGGGCAAGTCTAAACGCATCAGCGCATCGACAGTTTTCGGTGTCGGCTCAAGGATATCAATCAAACGTTTATGAGTGCGCATCTCAAACTGTTCGCGAGAATCTTTGTTAACATGCGGCGAGCGTAAAATTGTATAGATGCTTTTCTCAGTTGGCAAGGGAATAGGTCCACTGACCTGCGCGCCAGTTCGCTTGGCAGTTTCTACAATGCGTTCGGCTGATTGGTCAAGGGTTTTGTGATCAAAAGCTTTAAGGCGAATCCTAATTTTTTGGCTCATAAGTTTATAACTACCTCCTCGTAATTCCCGTTATACGGGTTTCGGACGTAAAAATTCCCTGGTCCAAGGGGAGTCACCTGTCCAGCAACCTTTTACGCCGTGCCAGAAATCAGAGGCCGGAGGCCAGATGAGAAAAAACTCAATAATCCAGCACCCCATTGTCCGACCTTCATTTTTGGAGAGGAAGATATCTCTTCCTCCCTAAAAATCACATTTATATGATTCACTAATTAGGCATTAATTTTAGCAACAATACCTGAACCAACGGTGCGACCACCCTCGCGGATAGCAAAGCGAAGTCCTTCTTCCATCGCAATTGGAGTGATGAGTTCGACGTCAATAGTTACGCGGTCTCCTGGCATAACCATTTCAGTACCTTCGGGAAGAGTGATGACACCTGTCACATCCGTTGTACGGAAGTAGAACTGAGGGCGATAGTTGTGAAAAAATGGTGTGTGACGTCCGCCCTCTTCTTTATTTAAGATGTAAACCTCACCCGAGAATTTTGTATGAGGTTTAATGGAGCCTGACTTTGCAAGAACTTGCCCACGCTCGATGTCTTTACGTTCCACTCCACGTAGCAATGCGCCAATGTTATCTCCTGCTTGAGCTGAATCAAGAAGTTTGCGGAACATTTCAACCCCAGTTACAACAGTCTTACGAGAAGTAGTCGTTAAACCAACGATTTCAACTTCGTCGCCGACTTTAACCCTACCACGATCGACACGACCCGTCGCCACAGTCCCCCGCCCAGTAATCGTGAAAACGTCCTCGATAGGCATCAGGAATGGCTTATCAGTGTCGCGCTCCGGAGTTGGAATATAGTCATCAACTGCATCCATTAGATTCCAGATTTTTCCGCACCATTCACAGCTGCGTTCACCGCAACCACATTGCAGCGCTTTAAGACCGGAACCAGGAATAATAGGAATATTGTCACCATCAAATTCGTACATATTTAAGAGTTCACGTATTTCCATTTCGACGAGTTCAATGAGCTCTTCATCGTCTACCATGTCCGCCTTGTTCAACCAAACAACAATACTCGGAACACCAACTTGGCGAGCCAAGAGAATGTGTTCACGGGTTTGCGGCATCGGACCATCAGCTGCAGAAACAACGAGGATAGCGCCGTCCATTTGAGCCGCGCCAGTGATCATATTCTTGACATAGTCTGCGTGCCCTGGGCAGTCAACGTGTGCATAGTGACGTTTGTCGGTTTCATACTCCACGTGGGCAGTCGAAATGGTAATTCCACGTTCGCGTTCTTCAGGAGCTTTGTCAATTTGGTCAAACGCAGTGGCTACTGCGCCTCCGTGTTTAGAAAGAACAACGGTGATTGCCGCTGTCGTGGTGGTTTTGCCATGGTCGACGTGACCAATAGTTCCAACGTTAACATGTGGTTTAGTACGTTCGTATTTAGCTTTTCCCATTTTTATTCACTCCTTTAAATTACTAGTAACTCTATTATTCAGTAAGGTCTCAAAGTTTGAACTTCGAACCCCGAACCCGAACCTCGACTACGCACCTTGACGCTTGGCAATAATGCCTTCAGCGATGCCTTTGGGCACTTCTTCATAGTGATCAGTCTGCATAGTATAGACGCCGCGCCCTTGTGTGGCTGAACGCAAATCTGTCGAGTAACCAAACATTTCGGCGAGTGGTACAAATCCACGCACAACCTGTGTATTACCACGCGCTTCCATACCTTCTATGCGTCCTCGGCGGGAACTAATATCCCCAATGACATCTCCCATATATTCCTCGGGAACTGTCACTTCGACTTTCATGACTGGCTCAATAATTGCAGGATCTGCCTTGAGGGCTCCTGCTTTAAAAGCCATCGATCCAGCGATCTTAAAGGCCATTTCTGATGAGTCAACATCGTGGTAAGAACCGTCATAAACAGTAGCACGTATGTCAAGAACAGGGTATCCAGCCAGAATACCATTTTGTAAAGCTTCTTCAATACCAGCCCCAATTGGGTTAATATATTCCCTGGGAATAACTCCGCCCACCACTTTATTGACAAATTCAAAGCCGCTGCCTGGTTCAAGTGGCATAAGTTCGATCCAACAGTGACCGTATTGTCCACGACCACCCGATTGGCGAACAAACTTTCCTTCAGACTTAACAGTCTTCCGAATAGTTTCTTTATAAGCAACTTGAGGACGTCCTACGTCACATTGGACTTTAAATTCCCGCTGTAAGCGGTCAACAATAATCTCGAGATGGAGCTCGCCCATTCCTTCAATGATCGTCTGCCCAGTTTCTGTATCCGTGTGCATTTTAAAGGTTGGATCTTCTTCGGCAAGGCGAGATAGCGCACCACCCATTTTTTCTTGGTCAGCTTTCGTTTTAGGTTCTATCGCCACGGAAATTACTGGATCAGGAAACACCATTTTTTCCAGGATAATAGGTGTCTTCTCATCACACAAAGTATCCCCTGTAGTGGTATCTTTCAATCCCACCGCAGCGGCGATATCCCCTGAACGCACTTCTTGGATATCTTCACGATGATTGGCGTGCATTTGAAGAATACGTCCGATGCGTTCTTTCTTGCCTTTACTTGAGTTATAGACATAAGAACCAGCACCTAAAACCCCAGAATAAACTCGGAAAAATGCCAATTTACCCACGAAAGGGTCAGCCATAATCTTGAAGGCCAAGGCAGAAAAAGGTTCGGTGTCTGAGGCTGTCCTTTGATCTTCTACTCCAGTATCCGGATGTACCCCTTTAATTGGCGGCACATCTAGAGGAGATGGCATGTAATCAACGACACAGTCAAGCAGTGGTTGCACCCCTTTGTTCTTGAATGCCGAACCACAAAGAACGGGAATAAATTTGTTTCCAATGACTCCGCGCCGTATACCAGCCCGTATTTCTGGTTCTGAGATTTCTGCCCCTTCGAGATACTTCATCATGAGCTCTTCACTTGTTTCAGCGACCGCTTCAATCAGTTTCTCCCGATACTCGGTGGCTAAGTCGACTAAATCTTCAGGGATCACATTGTGCTCTTCAGTTGTGCCTAAGTCATCAGTATAGACAGTTGATGTCATAGTCACTAAATCCACAATACCCTTGAAGTTTTCCTCGACACCGATCGGTAATTGGATTGGAACAGGGTTAGCGCCCAACCGATCAGCAATCATGGAAACACCACGAAAGAAATCCGCACCCAACCGGTCCATTTTGTTAATAAACGCGATCCGTGGAACTTTATATTTGTCCGCTTGACGCCAAACAGTTTCAGATTGAGGTTCAACTCCGCCGACCGAACAGAACACTGCTACCGCGCCATCCAATACTCGCAAAGAACGTTCGACTTCTACTGTGAAGTCCACGTGCCCTGGTGTGTCAATGATGTTAATCCGGTTATCTCTCCATTGACAGGTTGTCGCCGCAGAAGTAATAGTTATGCCGCGTTCTTGCTCCTGAATCATCCAATCCATTGTCGCCGCGCCATCATGAACTTCTCCAATTTTATGCACTCGTCCAGTGTAAAAGAGGATGCGCTCCGTTGTTGTCGTTTTTCCAGCATCGATGTGAGCCATAATCCCGATATTACGCGTATTTTCTAGCGAAAATTGCCTTGCCACTGTGAATCCCCCTTTCTGTCAAAATCAGTGTGCCTCAAACTACCACTTGTAATGCGCAAAAGCCTTGTTGGCTTCAGCCATTTTATGCATATCTTCTTTCTTCTTGACAGAACCACCAGTATTGTTAGAGGCATCGAGTAACTCTCCAGCAATCTTCTCCTGCATGGTTTTCTCGCCGCGCTTGCGAGCCTGAGCGACAAGCCAACGCAGACCCAGGGTTGAACGACGCTCTGCACGGACTTCGATAGGAACTTGATAATTTGCACCACCAACACGGCGAGCCTTGACTTCCAATACGGGCATAACATTTTTGAGCGCTGTGCCAAAGACTTCAAGGGGATCTTTACCAGATTTTTCTTGAATCATATTAAATGCGCTGTAGCAAATAGCCTCTGCTGTTCCCTTTTTACCGTCTAACATAATTTGATTGATAAACTTTGTCAGGGTTTGATTCTTGTAAATTGGATCGGGCAGAACTTCGCGTTTCGCAACATATCCTTTACGTGGCATTTATTTCCCTCCTTTATATCATATTTCTAAAATCAGAAAGCATGTTTAAGCCTTTTTAGGACGTTTTGCTCCGTATTTTGAGCGTCCTTGCGCGCGTTTCTGAACAGCAGTTGTATCCAAAGCGCCACGAACAACATGATAACGTACGCCAGGTAAATCTTTAATACGACCACCACGGACGAGAACCACGGAGTGTTCTTGCAAGTTGTGTCCAATTCCTGGGATATACGATGTGATCTCTAGCCCATTAGTTAAGCGCACACGAGCAACCTTACGAAGTGCTGAGTTAGGTTTTTTAGGAGTTGTAGTATAAACTCTGATACAAACTCCTCGTTTTTGTGGGGATCCACCTGACGGATATTGCTTACGCTTAAGAGAGTTATAACCCCATTGTAAAGCTGGAGCTGTCGATTTTTGAGCGATTGTGGCACGGCCTTTACGGATCAGTTGGTTAATTGTCGGCATGTCTCCACCTCCTTTCTAATCAAATCAATATACGAGGAATTGCTTGCAACAGCATTTAGCAAGCAATTCCAAAACCTGCGTGGTCTTAACGAGGCCCGAATTCTGGGCACTAGTCTTCTAATACGGCTGCTACCGCTGTACCTACTTCTATCCCGCAGGCCTTTCCTAATTCCTTCATAGTTGGAACCTCAATGTGCTCCACTTGATGGGCATGACACCACTCTAGGATTGGTCGCAGAACATGCGTTTCAGCATCTTTAGCTAGATACACACGCCGAACGAGCCCTTTTTCCAGGGCTCGTTGGGTTTGTTTAAACCCAACAGTTTTCTGTTTGGCATGTTTGAAGGTTTCCTCAAGCAACAAAATGCTTTCCCCCTTAATCACACTATTGTAGTTTAGCATTTGCACTCTAAGGTGTCAATAATTCATACTTATTTTGGTTCTATAGTTTTTATATTGCGATATCTCGACATGCCTGTTCCAGCAGGGATCAATTTACCGATGATGACATTTTCTTTTAAGCCAAGCAACGGATCAACTTTTCCTTTAATGGCTGCTTCTGTGAGAACCCGGGTTGTTTCTTGAAAAGAAGCCGCAGAGAGAAAGGAATCCGTTGCTAAGGAAGCCTTAGTAATCCCTAATAGGACCGGGTGAGCAACTGCAGGTTCCCCACCTTCAGCAATGGCTTTCGCGTTCTCGTCTTGAAAATCAAAGACATCAATTAGACCACCAGGCAGCAGGCTTGTATCTCCAGCGTCATCAATTTTTACCTTGCGCAACATCTGGCGAACCATGACTTCAATGTGCTTGTCGTTAATATCCACCCCTTGAAGACGATAGACGCGTTGAACTTCACCCACTAGATAAACCTGCACTCCACGTTGACCCTTAACTTTCAACATATCATGCGGATTAATACTTCCTTCTGTCAGCTCGTCGCCCGCTTCGACCATCTGCCCTTCCTTAACACAGAGACGTGACCCGTAGGGAATAGAATACGTTATGTGCTCTTCAGTTTCAGTGAAAAGATCTACTTCCCGTCGCCCTTTAACTTCACTGATCGAAACCTTACCAATAGCCTCCGAGATGATCGCCTGCCCTTTTGGTTTACGGGCTTCAAACAACTCTTCTACCCGGGGCAGACCTTGGGTTATATCATCCCCTGCCACACCGCCGGTATGAAAGGTTCGCATGGTTAACTGAGTTCCTGGTTCTCCAATGGATTGAGCTGCGATAATCCCAACAGCCTCACCCATCTCAACCGGGCGTCCGGTTGCTAAGTTACGACCATAACACTTCTTACAGACACCATAGCGTGATTTACAGGTTAAAACCGAACGGATAATGGCTGAATCAAATGTTCTGACAATATCATCCGCTTGTTCCTCGGTTATTTCATGCTCCGGTGTAGCGAGTATTTCTCCCGTCTCTGGATGCCGTATCTCTTCCAAGACAAATCGTCCGACAAGACGATCAACAAAGGGTTCAATGATTTCAGGACCATCTTTAATATCTTCCACCATAATACCCGTCAACGTGCCGCAGTCTTCTTCACGCACAATCACATCTTGAGATACATCAACTAAACGACGGGTCAGATAACCTGAGTCAGCTGTTCGCAACGCAGTATCTGCCAACCCTTTTCTGGCACCATGGGAGGAAATAAAGTATTCCAAAACAGTGAGTCCTTCCCGGAAATTGGCTTTGATTGGCAACTCAATTGTACGTCCGGAGGGGTCTGCCATAAGTCCCCGCATTCCCGCTAGTTGTCTAAGTTGTTGAATATTACCACGGGCACCTGACGTTGCCATCATGTACACTGGGTTAAACTGATCAAGAGTATCCATCAACGCCTGAGTAACTGTTTTAGTCGCTTTAGCCCAGGTATCAATGACTAAGTTATAACGCTCTTCATCCGTAATCAAACCGCGGCGATATTGTTGCTCTGTTTTAGCGACCGCAATGTCCGCCAAAGCAAGAATCTCAGTCTTCTCCTTAGGAACAGTAATGTCCGTTAAGCCGACGGTCATTCCCGCTCGAGTAGAAAATTTAAACCCTTGACTCTTCAGCCCATCCAATAATGAGGCTGTCGCTTCATAGCCGCACCTGCGATAGGTTTTAGCTACAATGTCCCCGAGGCCCTTTTTGCCGATAACTTCGTTAAAATAGCCAACTTCAGGAGGGATGACGGAATTAAAGATTAAGCGACCCACTGTCGTCTCAAGAAGTTTCCCATCACGGCGAACTTTAATAGCAGCCTGCAAGTGAACAACTTTTGAATCATAGGCTAAGACGGCTTCATCATAATCTTTAAATATCTTTCCTTCCCCAAAGGCTCCAGGCCGATCCATCGTTAGGTAATAGGATCCTAAAACCATATCTTGGGTAGGAGTTTGAACCGGGCGACCATCTTTGGGGTTCAAGATATTATGAGACGCCAGCATCAGCAATCTCGCTTCAGACTGAGCCTCCGCAGACAAGGGAACGTGAACCGCCATTTGGTCCCCGTCAAAGTCCGCATTGTAAGCCGTGCAAACTAAGGGATGGATCTGTAAGGCACGTCCTTCAACTAAAATCGGCTCAAAGGCCTGAATTCCTAAACGGTGAAGAGTTGGAGCCCGATTCAGCAGTACTGGATGATCGGTAATAACTTCCTCGAGGACATCCCACACCTCAGGGCGGACTCTCTCTACCATGCGTTTAGCACTTTTAATATTATGGGCATGACCATCATTCACAAGTTTTTTCATCACAAACGGTTTAAAGAGTTCTAAGGCCATTTCCTTGGGCAGGCCACACTGGTGAAGTTTGAGATTTGGTCCAACCACAATAACAGAACGTCCGGAATAATCCACGCGTTTTCCTAAAAGGTTCTGTCGGAAGCGCCCTTGTTTACCCTTTAACATATCACTCAAAGATTTGAGCGGGCGATTTCCCGGACCAGTCACCGGACGTCCACGCCGACCATTGTCAATCAAAGCGTCAACTGCCTCTTGAAGCATCCGCTTTTCATTGCGCACAATAATGTCTGGTGCGCCCAAATCTAAAAGGCGCTTTAGGCGGTTATTGCGATTAATGACCCTCCGATAGAGATCATTGAGGTCAGACGTAGCAAATCGACCACCATCTAACTGGACCATCGGTCGTAGTTCCGGCGGAATCACAGGAACAACATCCATAATCATCCACTCCGGGCGGTTTCCAGAGGTTTTAAAGGCTTCGACAACTTCCAGGCGACGGATCGCGCGGATTTTCCGCTGTCCAGATACCTCTTTTAGCTCTACGCGAAGCTCGTCATTAAGTTTGTCTAAATCCATCTCGCCAAGTAATTGCTTAACTGCTTCTGCTCCCATAGCGGCTTGGAAACGATCCCCGTACTTATCACGGTATTCCCGGTACTCAGTTTCCGTCAGAAGCTGTTTCTTCATTAAAGACGTATCACCAGAATCTGTCACGATATAGGAAACAAAATACAGAACTTTTTCCAAAGCACGTGGAGACATATCTAAAAGTAAACCCATGCGACTCGGAATCCCTTTAAAATACCAAATATGTGACACTGGAGCTGCGAGTACAATGTGCCCCATCCGTTCACGACGAACTTTAGAACGGGTCACTTCGACTCCACAACGGTCACACACGATTCCCTTATACCGAACGCGTTTATATTTTCCGCAGTGACATTCCCAGTCCCGAGTTGGACCGAAAATTTTCTCACAAAACAAACCTTCCCGTTCCGGCTTTAAAGTCCGATAGTTTATGGTTTCAGGCTTCTTTACCTCTCCAAATGACCACTCACGAATCATATCTGGTGAAGCTAAGCCGATACGCATGCGGTCGAAGTTATTGACGTCTAGCAATCCTTATCGCTCCTTTCGTCCGGGGGACTATTTGAGATCGCCAAGATCTATATCTTCTTCCTCAAGGACTTCCTCAGTTAAATCATCGAGCGGATCTTCCTCGTCGACTATGAGTTCATCCTCGTCGGTCATGAGTTCCTCTTCATCCTTTGTGGCAGCTATGCGCGTCGCTGGAGGTGGAAGTTCCTCATGCAGATCAATGCCAAGTTCCTTAGCGGTTTCTGTAATATCCTCATCGGTATCATGAATCTCAATTTCTCGATCATCGGCTGCTAAAACTCTAACATCAAGTCCTAAACTTTGCATTTCTTTGATCAAGACCTTAAAGGACTCCGGAATTCCTGGTTCAGGAATATTCTCTCCTTTAACGATCGCTTCGTACGTTTTAACACGACCAACGACATCGTCTGATTTGACCGTTAGAATTTCTTGCAAAGTATAAGCCGCACCATAGGCTTCCAACGCCCACACTTCCATTTCTCCAAAGCGTTGGCCTCCGAATTGAGCTTTACCACCCAACGGCTGCTGTGTTACAAGCGAGTATGGACCCGTCGAACGGGCATGAATCTTATCATCAACCAAATGGTGAAGCTTGAGCACATACATGTAACCAACAGTGATCTTGCTGTCAAACGGATCTCCTGTACGTCCGTCATACAACATGGTCTTCCCATCCATTGGCAGGCCAGCTCTCTCTAACGTTTCAAAAATGTCATTTTCAGTTGCACCGTCAAAAACCGGAGTTGCAATGCGGATTCCTAAAGCCTTAGCTGCTCTGCCTAAGTGCGTCTCCAGAACCTGACCGATATTCATTCGAGAAGGAACACCCAGCGGATTGAGAACAATTTCAATCGGCGTGCCATCCGGCATAAACGGCATATCCTCTTGACGCATGATTCGGGAAATAACCCCTTTGTTACCGTGGCGGCCAGCGACCTTATCCCCTACGGAAATTTTCCGCTTTTGGGCAATATAAACTCGAACCAGTTGATTCACGCCTGGAGACAATTCATCTCCATTTTCGCGGGTAAACACCTTCACGTCGACAATTTTCCCAGCTTCACCATGAGGCACACGCAAGGAAGTATCACGCACCTCACGTGCTTTTTCTCCAAAGATCGCACGCAGTAGACGTTCTTCTGCCGTGAGCTCGGTCTCACCCTTCGGAGTAACTTTTCCGACCAAGATATCTCCGGGACGAACTTCAGCTCCAATTCGGATAATTCCACGCTCATCAAGATCCTTTAAAACATCTTCCCCTACGTTGGGAATGTCACGCGTAATTTCTTCCGGGCCAAGCTTTGTATCCCGTGCATCTGATTCATATTCCTCTATATGAATGGATGTATAGTAATCCTCCCGGAGAAGCTTTTCGTTAATGAGAATCGCGTCCTCATAGTTATACCCTTCCCAAGTCATGAAAGCCACAAGCACATTACGACCCAAGGCAAGTTCTCCGTGATCCGTCGATGGACCGTCCGCGATAATCTGACTCGCTTCAACCCGTTCCCCCTTCATAACAATAGGTCTCTGGTTAATACAGGTTCCTTGGTTGGAGCGTGAATATTTGAGTAACTTGTGTTTCTCAGTGGTTCCATCATCATGCAGGACAATAATTTCGTCCGCGGTCGCTCGCTCTACGACTCCGGCCTGTTTGGTGATTGCACAAACACCCGAGTCCTTCGCTGTTTTGTATTCCATCCCTGTCCCAACGTAAGGTGAATCCGTACGCAAAAGTGGTACAGCTTGACGTTGCATGTTCGATCCCATCAAGGCCCGATTTGCATCATCATGCTCGAGGAATGGAATAAGAGCCGTGGCGATCGATACCATTTGCTTGGGAGATACGTCCATGTAGTCGACCTGATTTGGGGACACATGAACGAAATCCGGACCATGGCGACCATCAATTTTATCGCCGAGAAATTTAGAATTTTCATCAAGTGGCGCATTGGCCTGTGCTACGACATATTTTTCTTCTTCATCAGCGGTTAAGTAATGTATTTCATCCGTAACCCTACCGTTCTCTTTATCCGCCTTACGGTAAGGGGCTTCAATGAAGCCGAAGGGATTAATACGCCCAAAAGTCGCTAAAGAGCCGATCAAACCAATGTTTGGTCCTTCTGGCGTTTCTACCGGACACATCCTACCATAGTGGGAATGGTGAACGTCACGCACTTCAAAACCTGCGCGCTCTCTGCTCAATCCCCCAGGTCCCAAGGCACTTAAACGGCGCTTATGGGTTAACTCGGCCAGTGGATTTGTTTGATCCATAAACTGGGATAACTGGCTGCTCCCAAAAAACTCTTTTATTGCAGCTACGACCGGACGGATATTAATCAATACTTGGGGGGTAATCACTTCGACATCTTGAATCGTCATCCGCTCGCGCACCACACGTTCCATACGGGACAAACCGATCCGGAATTGATTCTGAAGAAGTTCTCCCACCGAGCGTAAGCGACGATTCCCTAAATGGTCAATGTCGTCTTTATGCCCCTGCCCGTCCATCAAGGCCAGCATCCGTTTAACACTTGCTATAATATCTCCACGGGTCAAATGCCGGACCTCCATGGGAGGTAAGTCGTCAGGATCCTGGAAGTCTGCTAGTTTTTTATTGAGTTTATACCGACCCACCTTAGCCAGATCATAACGTTTAGCATCAAAGAATAGCGCTTCTAACAATGAACGCGCACTATCAACGGTTGGAGGTTCTCCTGGTCTTAACCGTTTATAGATTTCAACCAAAGCTTCTTCTGTTGACTCTGAGTTGTCTCTTTCCAATGTCGCCCGAATATATTCATTATCGTTAAACAGCTCTAAAATCTGGCCGTTACTTGCATATCCCAAAGCACGAATAAGTACGGTGCCTGGTAATTTTCGCGTTCGATCAACTCTTACAAAGATATTGTCGTTCACATCTGATTCGAATTCCAACCAGGCTCCACGATTCGGAATAACCGTCGCTCCATAGAGTTTCTTACCACTGGCATCTATTTGTTCTGCATAATAGACTCCCGGCGAGCGTACAAGTTGACTGACGATAACACGTTCGGCACCATTGATAATAAACGTACCTTTGTCTGTCATCAGTGGGAAATCCCCCATAAAGACTTCCTGTTCTTTTACTTCCCCAGTTTCCTTGTTAATGAGGCGTACCTTGACGCGTAGCGGCGCAGCAAATGTGACATCACGCTCTTTACACTCTTCCACTTGGTATTTAGCCTCTCCTAAGCTATAATCAATAAATTCTAAAACGAGATTGCCCGTGAAATCTTGAATCGGTGAAATATCGCGAAACATATCGCGCAACCCTTCATCAAGAAACCAACGATAGGAGTTCTGCTGAATTTCAATTAAATTCGGCATGTCGAGGACTTCCCGGATTCTGGAGTAGCTCCAGCGCTCCCGTGTCCCAACCTTAACAGGATAGAACATTTGCATTTCACCCCTCAGTGCGGTTTCCTCTCAGTGAGGTATAATATATTTACATATACAGGCAAAAGCAAGGCCTTTTAATAGAACCTCGCTTTGACTGTTTATGGTGTTCCGAATTATTGCGCTAATTTCAAGATAATATCTCCTTATTATCCAAATGAATGCAAAATGTTACCTAAGTTTACAAGTAATTACCATAGCATGGACAGATTAAGTAATAATTCCAGTTAGGCATGGTAACATTCATAAATTATAACAAAACCGCAGCACCATGTCAAACATTATTTGAGATTATACCTAATTTTTTTATAATTTACTGCGATGTGATCTATGATCTCAACTCAAATAAAGAAGGCACCCTCCTTGAGGAGAGTACCTTCTTTATTCATTTAAACCTATTTAACTTCTACGGTCGCCCCGGCTTCAGTTAATTTAGCTTTCAAAGCCTCAGCTTCGTCTTTGGTAATTTTCTCTTTAACTGCTTTCGGTGCGTTATCTACGAGATCTTTGGCTTCTTTGAGACCTAAGCCCGTTGCTTCACGAACAACTTTGATAACGCTGATTTTAGAAGCACCGCAATTCATGAGCATAACATCAAATTCGGTTTTTTCTTCTACTTCTTCAGCTGCAGGAGCAGCTGCTCCACCTGCAACAGCTACAGGAGCAGCTGCGCTGACCCCAAATTCTACTTCGAACGCCTTGACCAGTTCGGATAATTCGAGAACTGTTAACCCTTTAACGGTTTCGAGAATTTCATTTACTTTAGACATTTTAATTTCCCCCTCAAAATATGAATCCTTGTTGATTTCAAAAAACTATTTAAATTATTGAGCCGCCTTGAGTTTACGCACTTCTTCCAAAGCATATCCCATTTTACGGATCGGTCCTTGGAGAACATTGGCCATTCCAGAAAGTGGCGCCTGCATTCCGCGCAGGACCATCGCTAAGAGAACTTCGCGTGACGGAAGTTCAGCAAGATCTTTAACGCCCTCGGCCCCAATTACCTTCCCATCGAGAACTCCAGCCTTGATTTTAAATGTTTTAAGTTTATTTACTTTCGCAAAATCCATTAAAACTTTAGCTGGAGCAACAGGGTCTGCACTAAAAGCAAGTGCTGTCGGCCCTTTAAGATATGAATCAAGGCCTTCCACACCCACTTCATTAGCTGCTCGTCGCACAAGTGTGTTTTTCATAACCCGAAACTCCACTCCAGCTTGGCGCAATTGAGTACGCAATTGGGTCACTTGAGCTACCGTCAAACCGCGGTAGTCAGCTAAGACAATTCCTGAAGCTTGACGAAATTTTTCCTTAATTTCCGAGACAACTAGTCCTTTTTCTTCCATGTTAGACATTCTGTGCACCTCCTTCCTTCAGATAAACTCAGCAAAAAACCTCCGCATCTGCAGAGGTTAAGAATGCCAAATAAGTATCTATCGGCGTATCTTCCAACCTCGGCAGGACATTAAGCCTTACGGCACCTGCTTTCTACAGTGGACTTGATTGAATTTGTGGTAAGTTTATCCCATTTATAGGATACTGTCAAGGGTTACTCTCGTTTCATTACAGAACTTTTGCAGGGTTAATACGCACGCCAGGCCCCATAGTCGAAGAAATCGTAACACTCCGGATGTATTGACCTTTGGTAGACGCAGGCTTAGCTTTAACTAAAGTCTCTACTAACACACGATAGTTCTCTAACAGTTGATCCGCACTAAACGAGGCTTTACCGATTGGTGCATGAATGATACCTGACTTTTCAGCACGGTATTCAATCTTACCAGCTTTGATTTCTTTGATCGCTCGTGCAACATCGAGAGTAACTGTTCCAGTTTTCGGGTTTGGCATAAGCCCTTTAGGTCCGAGAACACGGCCCAATTTACCAACCATCCCCATCATATCTGGCGTTGCAACAACAACTTCAAACCCGAACCACCCTTGCTCGATCTTTGCAATCATGTCTTCGGCACCAACAAAGTCTGCACCAGCTAATTCCGCTTCCTTAGCTTTATCCCCTTTAGCAAATACCAAGACTGAACGGGTATTACCCGTACCATTCGGGAGCACTATCGCGCCACGAATTTGTTGGTCTGCATGACGGGTGTCAATGCCCAATTTAAAAGCGACTTCTACTGTTTCATTAAACTTTGCTTTGGCATTAGTTTTTACAATTGCAAACGCTTCTGCAGGTTCGTGAAGCGCAATACGATCAAACGATTTCACAGCCTCTTGATACCTTTTTCCTACTTTAGCCATTCTTTTAACCTCCTTGTGGTAATGCGAGCCTTAGGCCCTCCCACAATTTATTCTTAACCTTCGACGATATCAATACCCATACTCCGAGCAGTACCTTCAATCATGCGCATTGCTGCTTCAACACTTGCTGCATTCAAATCCTTCATCTTAATGTCCGCGATCTCACGCACCTTAGATTTAGGGACACTCGCAACCTTTTTGCGGTTAGGTTCAGCAGAACCTGAAGTGATGTTCGCTGCTTTCTTAAGCAACACCGCTGCCGGCGGAGTTTTGGTGATGAAGGTAAACGAACGATCTTCATAGACAGTAATTTCAACCGGAATAATCAGCCCTGCTTGATCCTTAGTGCGCTCGTTGTATTCTTTGCAAAAAGCCATAATGTTGACCCCATGCTGACCCAGAGCTGGACCAACCGGAGGTGCCGGTGTCGCTTTCCCCGCTGTAATCGCTAACTTTACCAAACCAATTACTTTTTTCGCCATTATCATTACACCTCCTTGTTAAACTCTCTACATCTTAGTCGAGTTTTTGAACCTGCGCAAACTCCAATTCCACCGGAGTCTCTCTGCCAAACATAGACACTTCAACCCGCAGTTTACCTTTGTCTGCAAGAATTTCGCGAACCACTCCCACGAAGTCCTTAAACGGGCCAGCAATGACCTGGACACTTTGATTAATCTCGAAATCAACCCGGGTATGAATTTCATCCATTCCCATTTGTTGTAAAATCTTAACAACTTCTTGATCGAGTAAAGGAATCGGCTTTGTCCCAGTGCCAACAAACCCAGTTACTCCCGGCGTATTACGGACAACGTACCATGAATCGTCGGTCATTTCCATTTCAACAAGTACATAGCCCGGATAGACCTTGCGCTTAGTGACTTTTTCTTTCCCGTTCTTGAACTCGATTTCATCTTCCATCGGCACAAGTACGCGAAAAATCTTTTCTTCCATGTTCATAGACTCGACTCGTTTTTCAAGATTCATCTTGACTTTGTTCTCATAGCCGGAATATGTGTGAATAACATACCAGTCTTTTGCCATTTCTCTGGGACCTCCTCAGACACTGCCTTAGAAACTCATAGGTTAGGGCAGTAGCTTAGCCAAGGCCACACTTAAACCGCTATCAACAATCCACATAAGAATGGATACAATTGCCACCGCAACAAACACAACTCCTGTGTAGGTGAGCAACTGCCTACGGCTTGGCCAATGAACTTTCTTTAACTCGCTCAAAACTCCGCGGAAGTACTCTGCTGCCTTTTCCGTCTGTCGCTGAGTATTGGCCGGTTTTTTCAACGCGCCCATCACTTCACTTCCTTACACGACATCGATGTCATCGACTCTGTGACAACGCTTCCTAGCGTACAGTCTAAACCATTACAAAAAAAAATTACTTTGTTTCCTTATGAAGAGTATGGCCTTTGCAGAACTTACAAAACTTTTGAGCTTCCAAACGATCTGGGTTATTTTTCTTATTTTTTATCGTAGCATAGTTACGGTGCTTGCAATCCGTACACGCTAAAATAATGCCAACACGCATTCACGAACACCTCCCGGGCAACGGTAGGACGCTGTATTTTAATACATTACTCAGAATACTTTATCATAAGATAATTTCTCTGTCAAGAAAAAATATCTTATAACAAAAAAGACAGCTTTGCTGTCTATATAAAACTTGGTTGCGGGGGCCGGATTTGAACCGACGACCTTCGGGTTATGAGCCCGACGAGCTACCACTGCTCCACCCCGCGATGTTGTGCGATTCAGTTGTCCAAAATGGTATTAAGCACTTGTCCAGCTGTCCAGCGAATTAGTGTACCTGTTTGGTGAGCTGCCTAAATCTGATTTGCGATCTTCATTGTTTGAATGGAGCCAACGATGGGACTCGAACCCGCAACCTGCTGATTACAAATCAGCTGCTCTACCAATTGAGCTACGTCGGCATTTAACCTGCATCTGCAACAATGCAACAATGCGTTATCACCAGGCACTTACGTAGTCTACCATTTCTTTCTTCACAATGCAAGCTTTTTATTTGTGAGGGCCTATGTAAAATTATCCATCTCGTCGTTCTAGATAGCGTTCGAGTTTTCTTTTAACCCTCTGCAACGCATTGTCAATCGATTTCACATGCCTCCTCAAATCTACGGCAATTTCCTGATATGATTTTCCTTCCAAGTAAGACATCAGTACTTTCCACTCCAACGAGCTGAGGATTTCACCCATTTTTTCCTCGATGTCGTCAAATTCTTCCCGACTGATAATAAGTTCTTCCGGATCCGTAATTCGAGTTCCCGAAATTACATCCAGAAGAGTCCGATCAGAATCTTCGTCATAAATGGGCTTGTTTAGAGAAACATACGAGTTCAGGGGAATGTGTTTCTGCCGGGTTGCGGTTTTAATTGCAGTAATAATCTGACGCGTGATACATAATTCAGCAAAAGCTCGAAAGGAAGAGAGTTTGTCGCCACGAAAGTCCCTGATAGCCTTATAGAGTCCGATCATTCCCTCTTGGATAATATCTTCGCGATCAGCTCCAATAAGAAAGTAGGAACGTGCTTTAGCCCTAACAAAATTTTTATACTTGTTAATTAGGTACTCCAGTGCAGTAGTGTCGCCTTCCTTTGCAAGCTCAACCACCTCTTCGTCCACGATAACATCGATGATTTCGCACTCCGTTAGTTCTGGTTGGGCTTGAAGAGCCAAGTTGATCCCCCCTACAATGTCGTCATGAAGAAGACGAAATCTCGCCTCGCCCTTGTCCACGAGAACATTCTCATTATACTCGACCCTAAAGAAAAGCGTCAAGGCGAAGTTTTGGTTGTTCTGTCGCTATACGCAAATTCGAAACTCAAAGTCTGAGTCACGGGGTTCGAACTTGTATGAAAGTGGAGCTTTCAGAATTTGCAAAATAGCAACTCTGATGTTTGGCTCGTACATGTCGCATCGCGCCTCAATTTTCACGCCTCGTGTTTCGCACTTCGTTTCTCGTGACTCGAACTCGTTCTCTGTCTAAGAACTTCATAGAGCATAACAGACCCTGCAACGCTGGCGTTTAACGAAGTGACCTTCCCTTTCATAGGTAAACTAACTATCTCGTCGCAATTTTCTCGAAGCAAACGACTTATACCTTTCCCTTCGCTACCGATAACAATAACACGGGCACCCGTGAGATCCGCTGCGAAGGCCTCTTTTCCTCCGGCTTCAGCTCCGGATACCCAACACCCTTTCTTCTTCAGCTCCTGCAACGTCTGAACTAAATTACTCACTCGCGCCACACACACATGTTCAACTGCTCCGGCAGATGTTTTGGCTACTGTACCTGTCAAGGCTACGCTTCTCCGCTTCGGGATGATGACCCCATGGGCGCCAACAGCGTCTACCGTCCTCAGCAGCGCACCCAAATTATGCGGATCTTCGATCTCATCGAGCATCAAGATAAAGGGGTCTTCTTGCCGCTCTTCAGCTAGGGCTAGAATGTCATCGACGCTAGAGTACTCTCGCGCAGCAATATAAGCGAGCATTCCCTGATGCCGCTCCCGATTCGTTAACCGATCAAGGCTCTGACGATCTACAAATTGGTAGGGAATATTCCTCTCATGCAATAACGTGAGAATTTCTTGATTCCGTCCACTTGCCCCTTCCGTTTGAAAGAGGACTTTGTTAATGGGATTTCCGCTTTTCAAAAGCTCCAAGACGGGATTCTTCCCGTAAACCATTTCTTCGTTCAAGTCGTTCACTTCTTTCCTTCAAGGGATTTCAATCGTCCGCAACTATACTTACCCTGATGACAAACTCCCTGAGTTAGGCAGGTCGGCCCCGCTTCACCAAAAAGATTGGGAGCTACAACGCGTACCAACTCTAACATCTTTTCCGCTAAAGAACGGATCTCCCACTGAGCCCTTAAACACGTACGATGTTCAAAAAAATTCAATAACGATCGGGCATTAAACGTAGCCATTAAAGAAGTTGTGCAGGCATTCGGTAAGACATAGCGGGCATCTTCTGCAGGCACACAATTCAAGAGTTCCTGATAGTCTTCCTGGAGGCGAGCCATAACCATCTCAAAACGTCCTAACGCCTCAGGATTTTGCCTTACACTCGGTGGAATAACAAACTCAAACCCCTTTTCTTCGACATAACGCTGAGAACGCTGCGAATAACTTGCAATTCTGTGGCGTACAAGCTGGTGGGATAAAGCACGCGAGACCCCATCTATAGAAAACTGAAAACTCGCATGCTCAAATGTGGAGAGATGGCCCATCTCTCGCAATTTACGGACCAAGCTCTCTACCGATTCATCATCTAAATGCTGTAATAGATCAGGTACCGGGTCCGCTGAATAACACAGGCGAGCAGCGGCGGCCACTACCTTTTCCGGATCAGGTGTATGCTGAATAAGATCCACTCTCATCGTAATCGTTCCCTCTCTCCTCTTCACCTTCAGACATCACCAGTTTCTTTCATCGACTCTTCCTGAAGCATGCCGTCTACTTTAGCGAATGCCCATTGCATGCGCTCAGTTCGATCATTCAATTGCCAATAACCCACTAAGCTTTCAAACGCTGTGGCATGACGATAGGTCACAACGTCTACATTCTTGGGATGCCCCCCTTTAGCATTGCGCCCACGCAAAACAATTTGGTGTTCAATCTCGTCAAGATCCGGCAAAAGGGCGTGCAAAAGTTGGGCTTGGGTACTTGCACGAACATAGCTGATTGCCTGTTTGTGAAGCTCCTTAACCTTTTCATGCCCTAGCTCGAGCAGATGGGTACGAACCCAAAGTTCATAGACCGCATCTCCCAAGTAAGCTAACGTCAAGGCATTCATTTCCTGCCAATTTCGCATACTCTCTCCCTTTCCACGACTACATTAATTCCTTCTTAACTTGCCACCTCGCGCCTTGTGGAGTATCTTCGATGCTAATGCCTTTATCTTTGAGCGCATCACGAATAAAATCCGCCATTTCCCAATCTTTCTTCTGGCGCGAACGTGAACGGATCTGTAAAACAACTTCCATAACCTGTTTTAACATTTCATCATTTGCGACAGGAGCTTGAACCGGATGAGATAGGTCAATGCCGAGTACTCCTCCCAGTTCTATTAAAGTCTTCTGAGCTTCTGCCAATCCTTCTGAAGAAACAGGGTTTTCCTGGACATACCCATTCATCGTTTTGGCTAATTCAAAGAGCGCGGCATAGGCCAGCGCTGAATTAAAATCATCATCCATGGCCTTTTCAAAAGCTTCGCGCGCTTCTTTGGCGGCCTTATACAATTCCGCCTCAATTGGCTCATTTTTTGAAGAGGCCTCTCTCCCTAGTGCCTCCTGAGCCAAACGGATACTGGTTTGCAACCGTTCCAAGCCTTTTTGGGCCATAACCAGGTTTTGATCGTTAAAATCCAACGGACTGCGATAATGAGTTCCCAATAAATAAAAGCGAATAACTTCTCCTGAAAAATTCGCGAGTAGCTCCCTAATTGTAAAGAAATTGCCCAAGGACTTGGACATTTTTTCTTGATTAATTGTCAGAAAAGCATTGTGCATCCAATGATGGGCGAAGGTCTGCCCTTTAAGATATCCTTCCGTTTGGGCAATCTCGTTTTCGTGATGAGGGAAAACAAGATCCTCCCCTCCGCCATGGATATCAAATCCAGCGCCCAAATATTTCAAGGACATCGCCGTACATTCAATATGCCAGCCTGGGCGGCCCTTCCCCCACGGGCTTTCCCAAGCTGGTTCTTCTGGCTTCGCCTTTTTCCAAAGTGCAAAATCCATGGGATGATGTTTACGTTCATCCACCTCAACCCTTGCCCCAGCCTTCATATCATCTAATGTTCTACCAGATAACTTCCCATAGTTAGGAAAATGGTCTACCGCAAAGTAAACATCCCCATCGACTTCGTAGGCTAACCCAGTATTCACAAGTTCCTTAATTATCTCAATCATTTCCGGAATATGCTCTGTAGCCTTTGGGTGTATAGTAGCGGGAAGAAGGTTTAATTCTTTAGCATCTTTAAAGTATTCTTCAATGTATTTTTGGCCTAAGGCCAAAGGGTCCATGCCTTCAACTTTGCCACGTTGAATGATTTTGTCATCCACATCCGTAAAATTTTGGACGTAGCGAACAGCATACCCTTTATACATGAAATAACGTCTAATCATGTCAAACACAACAAACATGCGACCATTCCCAGCATGGAAATAATTATAAGTCGTCGGACCGCAAACGTACATCGTGACTTTCCCGCTCTCCTGGGGTTGGAACTCTTCCTTTTGACGGGTCATGGTGTTGAATAATTTCAAAGACATTGTATCGACACTCCTCTTGCTTTAAACGTTGCTCCAAAGATTCCACACGTTGCATCAAACATTTTAACATTTCATTTATCGGATCCGGAAGTTCATCATGTCTTAAATCAGGATCTTTTACCGGGACCCCATGGTGCAGGACAATCCTCCCCGGCACCCCCACCACAGTTGTGTCACTGGGGACCGGTTTATTAACAACAGACCCTGCTCCGATTTTTACATTATCGCCAACCTTAAAAGACCCTAAAACTCTTGCCCCGGCACCGATCACTACGTTATTTCCAATGGTCGGGTGTCTCTTGCCCTTTTCTTTACCAGTCCCACCTAGTGTAACTCCCTGATAGAGGGTAACATTGTCTCCGACTTCCGCAGTTTCGCCGATGACCACACCGGTTCCATGATCAATAAAAAACCCTTGCCCGATTTTCGCACCTGGGTGGATTTCAATCCCGGTAAGGAACCTAGAGAGCTGAGAAAGCAGGCGCGGTAAGAGTACCAGCTTATGTTGATATAACCAATGTGCCGTTCTATGAAAAAGAACCGCATGAAACCCAGGATAACACAATATGACTTCCCAAATACTTTTCGCTGCAGGGTCTCTTTCGAAGATAACTCGGATATCACGACGAATCTGTCGAAACATCTTCTGCCCCACCCCTTCCTCTCCCTAATATTGTCCATAAAACCCGTAAATAAATACAAAAAAGCAGAATCCTTCGTCCAGAGACGAAAGATTCCGCGGTCCCACTCTGTTTGAACGAACATGTCGTTCCAGCTTAAGACTTTAACGCAGTCGTTACGGATTGACATACTTTTATGTTTCTGCCCATCAACTCAGAGACGCACTTCCAAAAATTCCTTGCAAATGGCTTCCACTACCCCATCTTCGCTCGTTGCAATTTCTCTTTGTACTCTTTCTCGTCATCGTCCTAATTCCTATTAAATTTCAAACTCATAAAATCCATTTATAGTTTGTATTTATTATAGGGCCGTACCTAATCCCTGTCAATTAGAACAAGCCTTTAGCTTCTCCCTCTGGCTCCTGCAGCACCTCGCCACGCAAATAACCTCACCGCTAATCCTTCACCTCTGCCTGCCAGAGAGACAAGGGGACGATTCTCCTGTCTTCCTTTTGGTGCTTTTACCTCACCCTAAATAACGCCGCTCTGTAACTTTCAGTCGTTTCAAAACATTCTCGCGCCCCAACAATGGGATGATATCATAAAGTTCCGGGCCATGCATCTGTCCTGTCAAGGCCACCCGCACGGGCATGTAGACAAATTTCCCCCCCAGTTTTAACTCTTTAGTCATTTGTTTTAAGAGGATTTTAACCGTAGCTCCAGAAAGCAGTTCAGCTTCCCGTATTTTTTCCTCAAATAACGCCAAGACGGCTGGTACCTGTTCGCCCCTTAAAACCTCTCGGGCTTCCCCTTCTGCTTCCAGTGGCACCTCGCCGTGAAAATAATGAATATAATCCTTTACTTCTGCCAAATAAGCTATTTTCTCAGAGATCGCTTCAATAAAACTAATCAACCATTGCTGCTGCTCAGCAGACCGCTCCCCTCGCGGAAGAATACCCATTTCTTCAACATAGGGTAACGCAAGTTCAGCCAAGCGTTCAGCTGATGCTTCTTTAATATAATGAGCGTTAATGTAATTCAACTTTTGAATATCAAAAACAGCCGGACTCTTGGAAACACGATCTAACGAAAAAACGTCTGATAATTCGTCTAGAGTGTAAAACTCTTCCTCTCCAGACGGCGCCCAGCCAAGGAGTGCAATAAAGTTCACGATGGCTTCCGGGAGGTACCCCTTTTGCTGATAGTCCATAACCGCTGTGTCCCCGTCCCGCTTGCTCATTTTCCCCCCTTCTGTATTAAGGATTAAGGAAATATGCGCAAATTCAGGCACGGCTAACCCCAGAGCTTGATAAATCAGGACTTGACGCGGTGTATTGGAAAGATGTTCCTCTCCCCGAATAACATGCGTAATATTCATGGTCGTATCATCAATCACGACTGCAAAATTATAGGTGGGTATCCCATCTGATTTGACGATAACATAATCCCCAATTCCATCACTCTCAAAAACAACATCCCCACGCACCTGATCATTAATATGAATTGCTTGCCCTTCGGGCACGCGAAAACGCACAACAGGTTTACGACCTGCAGCTACAAAAACTGCCTGTTGCTCAGGCGTCAATTGACGGCACTTGCCTAGATAGCGAGGGGTTTCTCCTGTAGCAATCAAGGCCTGTCTTTCTTGTTCTAACTCTTCTTCCGTACAGTAGCAATAGTAAGCGTGTCCACTATTCAAAAGCTGATCCGTATAATTCCGATAAAGCGCTAAACGGTCTGTTTGGCGATAAGGGCCATACTCTCCGCCGACCTCGATTCCCTCATCCCATTGAATATTTAACCAACGCAGCGATTCTAAAATATTTTGTTCTGATTCTCTGCTGGAACGTTCTAAATCAGTGTCCTCACTCCGGACAATAAAGGTTCCCTTATTTTTACGAGCCCATAAATAATTAAACAAGGCGGATCTTGCCCCTCCAATATGAAGTGGGCCTGTCGGGCTAGGTGCAAATCGAACGCGAATTTCCATAAATCATCCTCCAACTTTTTCTAAGTTTACAATCGCTTGGGCTGCAATTCCTTCCCCTCGGCCTTCAAATCCCAAGCGTTCGGTTGTTGTCGCTTTCACTGACACACATGATTCATTGATCTTCAGAACGCATGCAAGATTAGAGCACATCTGTGGAATAAAGGGGGCAAGCTTAGGACGTTCTGCCACAATGATGCTATCAATATTTCCGACACGATACCCCTCTGCTTCGATGAGTTCCATGACCTGCGCAAGTAAAGCGAGACTTGAAATTCCACAGTAGCGAGGGTCGTGATCTGGAAAATGTTTTCCTATATCGCCTAAGGCCAAGGCCCCTAACAGAGAATCCATGATCGCGTGAATCAGAACATCCGCATCCGAATGTCCCAGTAAACCCCGTTCAAAGGGGATTTCCACCCCTCCAATAATCAAAAGCCTATCCTCAACCAAAGCGTGTACATCATATCCTATTCCAACTTTAATAACCAACACCCCTTTCCGAGGTCCGAGGTCCGGAATCGGAGACAGGGGGATACCCCTGTCTCCGAGAACTGTCCGCCTTGTGTCTTCCCGCCCGCCCGCTCTCTCCCGTCCCTGTCAGCGCCTATCTGCTTCGCAGCTTACGGCATCACGTTTCAAACTTCGAACGCCGCTCATCGCGCATTGCGAGAATTCGTTCAGCTAACCACAAATCCTCGGGCGTAGTCACTTTAATATTTTCCTGGCAACCCTCTACCATCTGTACAGAATATCCCATCCATTCCAGCAACGAAGCATCGTCTGTGCCATAATAACCTGCGGATGCTGCCTGATGATGTGCTTCTTCCAATATCCCACGATCAAAGATCTGTGGCGTCTGAACGGCCCGCAAACGTTCGCGTGGCAGGGTGTCTATCACTTTGCCGGATGTATCCACTCTCTTTACTGTATCCTTGAGTTCGATCCCCATAATTGCCGCCGAGAACGCTTGCGTTTCTCCTAAAAATTGGTGAAATACCTGTAATGTCAAAAGGGGCCTCGCCCCATCATGAACCACTACCCGTTGGATAATGGGACTTAGAGCTTGAACCCCTGCATGAACGGAATCTTGACGTTGCGCACCACCTTTACATATGGCCACAACTTTATTAAACCTATAATGACGAACAAGCTCTTCAATGAGCACAACATCGCCGTCTGCCCCGACAATAACAATTTCCGAAACATAGCTGGAAGCTTCAAACAGTTTTACCGTATGTGCCAAGAGTGGTTGTCCCATCAATACTAGAAATTGTTTGTTGTATCCAGCCCCCATCCGTTTGCCTTGGCCAGCTGCAGGAATAACGATCCCTATCTTAGCCAATCGCATTCATCTCGTCAATTGGGCGAAGACCCATCGGTTTTTTTTCCAAGGAACTTTTTGGCTTGGCAAAAATCATCCGCCCCGCTGCCGTTTGCAGAACACTTGTTACTAAAACAGAAACGCTTTGACCCATATAGCGTCGTCCTGAATCCACAACAATCATCGTTCCATCATCAAGATAGGCAACACCCTGTCCCGGCTCTTTGCCTTCTTTCATCACTTGTACCAGCATTTCTTCACCAGGTAAAACAATCGGTTTAAGAGCATTGGCCAATTCATTAATGTTTAAAACCTTAACCCCTTGAAGTTCAGCCACTTTGTTTAGGTTATAGTCATTGGTTAACAGAGGAGACCCTAAAACTTGCCCCAAGCGCACTAGTTTACTGTCGACTTCATTTATATCCTCAAAGTCTTGTTCGTGAATATGCACTTTGATCGCCGTTTCCTTGGAAATTTGATTGAGAATATCAAGTCCTCTGCGCCCGCGATTTCGTTTAAGTAAGTCTGAAGAATCTGCGATGTGTCGAAGCTCTTCCAAGACAAAACTTGGGATAAGCAATATTCCTTCCAAAAAACCAGTTTTAACAATGTCGGCAATCCGTCCATCAATAATTACACTGGTATCAAGAATTTTATAATTCACTAACTCCAGAGCAGGTTCTGCCTTACCTTCCTTTGGTTTGTCTGCTTTATCTGTTTTATCCCCTCGGTCACGAAATTTTGGAATGAAGTTAAGAAAACCCAGAACATCCTCTTTTCGTTTCATTCCAATCGTCAAACCCAGATATCCCAAAAACATGCTTAGGAGGACCGCCAAAAGTGGTCCAAAAAACGTAACACTAACAAATGAATTACTAAATAAACTTGAAATAATAAGTCCGATGATACCCCCAATGGCCCCACTCATAAGATCATGAGTTGGGACCCCAGTTAACCGCGAATCCAACCAACGCATCAAGGAAAGGAACGAACGGATACTAGCCGGTGCAACTAAAAAACCACTAATAGCAAATAAGACAATCATGGTTGCGTATGTCCAGATAGGAGACAAATTCAGTCCCAAAGATTGCAAAAGACCAAGGCGCAGAAATAAATAATCAAGATAAAATCCCAACGCCCCCGCTAACAGAGTGATGATCCCGCGTATTAAATTGCGAATCATCATTTCACCTCCTTTTAACTTAGTGTGACTAAAAACCTTTCCAATTATACTGCGAATTACCATTAAATCTCAAACAAAAACAGGAAATTTAATATCTTGTTTAGATTTCATTACCAAGCATAACAGAAAGTATACGACTTTGAGGTCAGAAGTGCAACTAAATTACCATTGTCAATGACTCAAATGCGCCACTATTAAGGCTAGGCCAGAATTAAAGCCTTTGAAAGCCATAGTCTGACTGCTGCCTCTTCAGAACCTTCGGTCAAAACAAGTTCGCTAATCAATATCTGGCAAGCATTTTCGTACATCTTTTTTTCCCCAGTCGAAAGACCTTTCTCATTATCCCTTTGAGCAAGGCTGCGCACAACATTGGCGACTTCAAAGATATTCCCACTCTTAATCTTTTCTAAGTTCGCACGATAGCGCCGGTTCCAGGCTAGGGTAGCTGCCGTATCTTTAGTTCTAAGTACTTCCAGCACATCTTTAACCATGGTCGGAGAAATCACTTGCCGTAAGCCCAGGTTCTCCACGTTGTTCAAGGGAATAAACAATTTCATATTCCCCACTGGTAAATGCATGACATAATATTGGCGTATTTCCCCGAGAACTTCCCGTTCTTCAATTGACTCAATAATACCGGCACCGTGCATCGGATATACAACTTTGTCACCAACCTTAAACATTCGGCCACCCCCTTATATACTATTATAGCAAGTAACCTAGCCCGGGTCAAAATTTTAAAATTATATCATACAAGTCTTTAGCCTGTCAATTTCCCAAATTCATCCTTAATTCTATTGAAAATTGACAACAACCCAACCATCTCGGTATAATAGAAGAGGCAGAAAGGAGTGAGGATCGCACATATGGAACAACTCACTGACCAATTCCAAAGCATAGTAAAATCTCTATTAATCCGACATCAAAGCATTTTAGATATCTTGTCCAAAGGGCAAGAAACTTCAGCACGTGTTAATCGAGCCGTTGTTAAATCGGTTACAAGTTGCGGTTGCCATGCAGTGAATGCGCATAAAAAATCCCTCCCCCCAGATGCAAGCCTTGCCGATTTAAAAGAGCTCTTGGACAGCCAACTTGAAGGATTGATTTGTGATAACTGCCGAGACATCATAGAAGCAGAATTGGGTAAACAACTGTTTTATATAGCCGCTCTATCCAACGCTTTAGACATTTCTTTGAGCGAAGTCCTCTATCAAGAATACAAAAAGCTCCAGACTCTAACCATTTTCAATTTGACATAAGCGATTAAGTTCCTGCACTAGCAGGAGCTTTTTTTATTGCCCTGCCATATTTAAATGTAAAATAACCTCATACAAGGTGTTGAGTTCTATGATTTCAATATTCTTGAATCTTAAAGAATCTCTTACGGTATTTTTTGCCACGTAGACTCGCTTAAACCCCATTCTGTCTATTTCTCGTATTCTAGCGTCGATGGCAGGGACTTTTTTAAGTTCTCCAGTCAGTCCTACATCCGCAACAAACACTGTGTCATTCGGAATAGCTCTATCTTTTACCGATGAAACAATACACATGATAATTGCCAGGCTTGCCGATTGCTCTTTAAGTTGAAGCCCCCCAGTTGTTTTTATCACCACATTTTTGTCGTATAGGTTAATTTTTCCTCTTTGTTCAAGTATGGAAATCATTGTGTTTAATTGATCTCTTCTTAAACATTCCGCAATTCTTGACGGATAAGGAGTGAACGACTTCGATACCAAACTTTCAATTTCAACGATAATAGGACGCGACCCTTCTTTTATAACTGTTAATGCACTTCCCGCTACCTTTTGTCCGGCTCCCCTTTGCGTCATGAAAAACTCAGAAGGATTATCAATCGATAACATCCCTTGTTCAGTCATCGAAAAGAAACCAATTTCCCCAGTACTCCCGAACCTGTTCTTAGAACACCATGCTCCCCTCAATTCTTCTCCATTTTCTCCATTCAGTATTAGCACCGCATCGACCAGATGCTCTAAAGCCCGAAGTCCCGCAATTTCATCGTCTTTAGTCATTTGCCCAACCATAATCACAGCTCTTGGGCGGCGGTTGTTCTTCGCAACTTTTAAGAGTTCGCTTGCACATTCCATGGTCTGAATAGGTGAACCCGGGCGAGAATTATGTTCTTCCAGATTAAACGTTTGAATACTGTCTATGATAATTAAATCAGGGTCAAGTTCATCAACTGAAGCAAGG
The DNA here is from genome assembly GCA_031292055.1 of Desulfosporosinus sp. Taxonomy (GTDB): domain Bacteria; phylum Bacillota; class Desulfitobacteriia; order Desulfitobacteriales; family Desulfitobacteriaceae; genus Desulfosporosinus. The sequence continues at coordinate 58,762 of JARLHV010000034.1, read as the reverse complement.
ACATTGTTCATACTAGTATCAGAGTAAATCCAAATATCACTTTTCCTTCCATCTAAAATTCTATCCGACCTACTTTTAATTTGACTATCGCTTTCTTCGGCAGAAGCATATAAAACCTTGTATCCTTTCGAGGCAACATCATCAGCCACTTGCAACAGCAACGTTGACTTCCCTGCCCCAGGCTTTGCCGTCAGGATAATTATCGAGTCTTTAACAATTCCACCCCCGAGAACTCGATTAAATTCACTTATGCTCGTAATTATTCTATCACTATTCCCCGATATGACCTCAGATAACCTCTTTGCCGAAGTTTTTCTACTATTCGACACTGAAGTTGCTTTTGTTTGACTCATTAGTTCTTCAAACGTGTTCCATTCTTCACAGTTCTGGCACTTGCCCATCCACCGCGGGCCTTCGTAGCCGCAATTAGAACATCTATAAATAATCTTATTTTTCATACAATGCCCCCTTCCAATCAAACATGTCCGAATAATCCCCTAGTCCCTGCCGATCTCATGGAGAGTGGAGGCAATTCATAAATTGCCTCCACTCTCATCAACATCTATCGATTACTTCTTGGAAAACTTCATTTTTCCATCTTCTGCTTCTACACCAATAGTGTCTCCGTCTTTAAATTCTCCTTCTAATATTTTTTCAGAAAGAGCATCTTCAATTAAGCGTTGAATTGCACGCCGTAGCGGCCGCGCACCAAAAACCGGATCATTCCCCTCCTTTGCAATCAGTAGAATAGCACTTTTTTCGACTTGAAGATTCAAGCCTTGCTCTCCCAAGCGTTTGTCCACTTGATGCATCAAGATCTCCGTAATTTTCTCCAAGTGTTCCTCTTGAAGAGTATGGAAGACTACCAGCTCGTCGATACGATTTAGGAACTCAGGACGGAAAGTGCGTTTTAGCTCTGCCATAACCTGTCCATGCATATTCTTATAATCCGATTTTTCATCTTTTTTGGCAGCAAATCCCATGGCATCTTTTTTCAAGAAAGAAGACCCCACATTTGACGTCATAATGATGACCGTATTTCGAAAATCGACAGTCCTTCCTTTAGTATCTGTTAAACGCCCATCTTCAAGGACTTGTAGTAAAATATTGAACACTTCAGGATGCGCCTTTTCAATTTCATCCAGCAAAACGACACTATAGGGTTTACGCCTTACCGCTTCCGTTAGTTGACCGCCTTCATCATGGCCAATATATCCCGGAGGCGCTCCGACGAGCCGAGAAACTGCATGTTTCTCCATATATTCCGACATATCAATACGAATTAACGCCTTTTCATCCCCAAACATTGCCTCTGCCAAAGAGCGACCGAGTTCAGTTTTTCCCACCCCTGTTGGACCAAGAAAGATGAAGGAACCAATCGGACGCTTGGGATCTCTTAATCCTGCCCGCGCGCGGCGGACTGCCCGGGCTACTGCCGTGACAGCATCCTCTTGCCCTATGAGTCGCTGATGCAGGATCTCCTCGAGATGCAGAAGACGTTCGCTTTCTTCCTGAGCTAACTTTTTGACAGGTATTCCCGTCCAGCTAGCTACAATTTGGGCGATGTCGTCCGCTGTAACTTGGGCACTTTCTTTGTAACGCTGATTTTGCCATATCTCCCGTTGCTCAGCAAGCTCTAGACGTAATTTGTGTTCCTGATCTCGGATCTGCGCAGCTTTTTCAAATTCTTGACTGGAAACTGCCGCTTCTTTTTCTTTCTTCAAGCGCTCTGTTTCTTCTTCAAGTAATTTCAAATCTAGCGGTGCGGTATAACTAGCTAAACGAACACGTGAAGCTGCTTCATCCATCAAATCGATGGCCTTATCCGGTAAGAAACGGTCTGCAATATACCGATCGGACAGGCGTGCAGCTGCTTCAATAGCTTCATCTGTAATTTTCACGCGATGATGGGCCTCATAACGATCCCTTAAACCGCTCAAAATCAGAATCGCTTCCTCTACCGTCGGTTCACCAATCGTGATGGGTTGAAACCGACGTTCTAAGGCGGAATCTTTCTCAATGTATTTTCGGTATTCTTCCAAGGTTGTGGCCCCAATGCATTGAAGTTCACCTCTGGCCAACGCTGGTTTTAAGATATTTGCCGCATCAATCGCGCCTTCTGCAGCTCCCGCTCCAATTAAGGTATGCAATTCATCAATAAAGAGGATAATGTTGCCATCCATCCGAATCTCTTCCATGACTTTCTTTAAGCGCTCTTCAAATTCGCCGCGATATTTGCTTCCCGCAACCATGGCTGAGAGGTCTAACGTGATAACTCGTTTGTTCAAGAGAATTTCAGGTACTTTATTGCTAACAATACTTTGCGCTAATCCTTCGGCAATCGCTGTTTTACCGACACCAGGTTCTCCGATCAGCGCTGGATTGTTTTTGGTACGTCGACTTAAGATTTGAATGACCCGTTCAATTTCCTTTTCTCGCCCAATCACCGGGTCAAGACGACCTTCACGAGCTTGCATTGTAAGGTCACGCCCAAACTCGTTGAGGGCTGGTGTATTTGCAGGACCGACATTTTTAGAAGACGATATGGCATTAGGCGCTGGTATTGCAGACTCATCCAGTTCTCCACCCAAAAGTTTCACTACTTGTTTCCATACTTTTTCAGGGCTTACGTTGAGATTTGCCAGGATTCGAGCCGCAATTCCCTCGCCTTCCATAATTAATCCCAACAGCAAGTGTTCCGTGCCAATATAATTAACATCTTGGCGGTGTGTCTCCTCATTAGCCAACTCTAAAACTCGTTTTACCCGCGGGGTAAGTCCCACCTCTCCATTAAAGGGCTGCCCTACCCCGGCGATTTGTTCAACTTGCCCACGAATTTTATCAAGATCTAAACCCATTCCTATCAATGCCTGAGCAGCGATTCCTTCCCCCTCTTGAATCAGCCCCAACAAAATGTGTTCCGTTCCCACAACTTGATGTCCCATCCGTTTCGCTTCACTATGGGCTATGGCTAAAACTTTCTCTGCACGTTCTGTATAACGACCCTTCATCATTTCTTCATCCTTTCCTTTATCGAGACACGAAATTCAATGCTTGTGATTCGAAATTGATTAAACGCAGCCTCATGCCTCATGCTTCATGCTTCGTGTATCGTGCATCGCGCTTCGCTCATCGCTCCTCGTATGAGTCGAGCCCGTTCTTCATCTCTTTGGTGGGGGTCAAGTTCCCGATCGAGGATATATTGTAAACATCCTGAACGTGTATTGACGATCAATGTGGCAAAACCATCGTTAATTTTAGGTAGTAACCCCATGTCTGAGCCCAGGCGGTCGTGGGACAATAAATGCATAGCATCTTCTGAAGAGAGTAACCGAGCATTTTGCAATGTCCCCCGAGCCCGCCAGACCTTGTCTTCGAGGAGCAGCGGCATTTGTTGTCGGAGGAGTTCTCGCGCCTGAAGTTCATGTTCTACAATTTGTCCAGTTACCGCCTCCAGATGAGTTAAGATATCCTCTTCACTTTTCCCGAGCGTAATCTGATTAGAGACTTGAAATATATGCCCAAAAGCTTGGGATCCCTCACCGTAAAGCCCCCTCACGGCAAGCCCCAAACGAGTCAAAGCTCCAAGAACCCGTTGTACCTGTTTTGTTATAACCAAGCCCGGCAGATGAACCATGATTGAAGCGCGAAGCCCCGTACCCACATTCGTAGGGCAGGCTGTAAGATACCCTTGGCTTTCTCGGTAGGCAAAATCAAGTTTTGCCTCTAGGGCATCATCTAAAGCCGTTGCTAAACGATGAGTTTCCGAGAGTTGACTTCCAGGCAAAAGCACTTGCATTCTTAAATGGTCTTCTTCATTAACCATTACCGCGTATCGGTGGTCAGAGGCCAATGCTACCCCACGTGCTCCGGTTAATCCACCCAAACTCGGGCTGATCAGATGTTTTTCAACAAGCACTTGATGTTCAACGCTGCTTAGTTCTGTTAAAGGTATATAGAGCAATTGCTCATTATTGACTTTTATTTCGGTTAGAACTTGCGCAACGATTTGTTCAACCTTACTCGCATCCTCCGCACTTAAAATATGCGGAAAAGGAAAATCCTCAAGGTTGCGCGCTAAGCGTACCCGACTACTGATAACAACTGGAGAATCCGTTTCTGTCATCCAAGCGCTGCGCTGTAAGAGGAGCTCCTTACGCATCATGTTCTTCACCTCCCTTTGCTTGCTCAATTTGGCGAATTTGATCCCTTACCACAGCAGCTTCCTCAAATGCTTCTTTTTGAATCAAGACTTGAAGCTGCTCTTTCAGTTTTTTTTCTTCTTGGCGACATTTCAGAGTAACGCCACGCCTAGTTGGAACCTTACCTACATTCTGACCCCCGCCATGAACACGACGAAGCAATGGTTCAAGCTGGGTCTCAAAGGTTTCGTAACAGGTACTACATCCTAGCTTACCTGCCTGGGTTATCCGAGAAAAAGTTATACCACATTTAGGACAAGATATCTCAGAGGGTTGTTCTATTGACGATGGATTAAACCCAAAAAGGGCTTGTAAAAACTCTGGCACGATCGCGGGGTGAAAAATAAAACTTACTTCCTGTGTTTGTTTAGCACAGAGTTCGCAAAGAAAAAATTCTTGGGTCTGTCCATTCTCTATTTTAGATAACTGCACTATTGCCTCCCGCTGTTGACAGTGTTGACATAACATACAAATTCCCCCTTTATAGCAAGTCATCTCGACTCAGCGTTGTCAAGATGGTCTTCATGAGACGTGCGCGTAGAACGTCCCATCCTCTAAATTCTCCACCTAAAGCGTCGTTAGAAAGTACGCTCTTGATCATCGCCGCTTCCCGTGCCGTTACCAATTCTTCATTCACTAGCCGCTCAACAAGACCGTATGAGCGCTCACGGGAAAGTTGTTCTCCAATCAATTGCCGCATAACCTGTTGATACTCACCTTCGAGACCCAACCCTAAACGAATAATGCGCAGATACCCACCGCCACCCCGGCGACTTTCCACTAAATAGCCCCGTTCAATTGTAAAACGGGTATCAAGTACATAATTGATTTGAGAAGGAACACAGGAGAACTCAACCGCGAGTTCGCTGCGTTGTAAGATAATATACCCTTCTGATGTTTCTTCCAAAATCCGTTTCAAATATTCTTCAATGCGATCCGCAAGGTTTCCCATTGTTGATACTCCTTGTTTATATAATCTTTCTGAAATGGTCCTCTAATAATCATTGACCTTCCCTGACCTTCTTACTATATGATAACTAAATTTCTAAGATATTGCAAAGGATTTTTTAAAAAAAATTTACTCAGGCAGGGGCGAGTCATGTTGACTCGCCCCTGCCTGAGTTCTCCTCTCAAAAAATCATCCGAAACTCACTTTGCAAATAAGACAAAATAAAACCACGAGGATAGCGTCAGAAGACCAACACTTCCTAGCAGCCAAATAACAGGTTGTCCTTCGAGCCGCTTTGAGTCCAGCTCCAGCTCCAGCTCCAGCTCCGGCTCCGACTCCGACTCCGACTCCGGCTCCGACTTCAGCTTCGGCTTCGGCTCCGACTTCAGCTTCGGCTTCGGCTTCGGCTCCGTCCATAATGGATCCGATTGTTTTTCAGGAATGGCTTCACTCAACTTTCGAATCCCCGTCGTCTTAGACGAAGTGATACGTGAGGCCACATCACCCCATTGCAATGAGCCATATAGCATATGTTGAAGTTCTTCCGGACTTAGCCAAACATTTCTTTCTTTCATAACCTCAAGCGCCTCCACGTATCTAGCGATCCTTAGTTCAATAAGCTTAGTCTACTCATAATTTTCAGTGCTTAGTGAAAATTACTTTCCTTCCTTATGTGCTATTCGCGACCAACGTAAAAAATCCCTGCCAAATGTGCAGGGATTTTTGTCCCGGAATGTCTGTGAAATTCGTCTGAAGTCATCAGAAATCTCACTTCCAGTCATAACTCGCCCGATGATGTGACTTTTTATCCTGAGAAATTCCAACATACCAAATAATATCCCTACTTAATAATCAGTACGGGACAATTCGCGCGCTGCAATACCCGTTGACTAACACTTCCCAAAACCGACCCGGCGAGTGCTCCGTAACCATGACTTCCCATAACAACCAAATCAACAGCATCCTTCTTTATTTGTTCCAAGATAACGGTCACAGGGTGCCCGGATTCCACTTTTTTACTAAGAACAACCTGTGAGACATCAATTCCCATCAATGTTGCCTCTAAAGCCAGTTCTCCATTTTGATCAAGTTGATCTTGTGTCATGGTGATACCATAAGAGACTGTATACCCCCAATAGGCTTGCGGCGTATAGTTAACATGGAGAAGTATCACTTCGGCTTGAACAGATTGAGCCAATTCTACTGCTACCTTCAAAGCGCGACGTGAGTATTCTGAAGCATCAGTGGGGACGAGAATCTTCTTAAACAATTTAAATCACTCCTATTTCACTTTTACTTGACCAACTACACTACACAGAAGTCAGAGGTCAGATACTAAAGGCCAGCTGACAAGCAACTCCAGTAAACAAGTAAGTCTGGCGAGACCTTAGCTAAATTTAGCTAAACCCCACCCCATGTATGTTTCTTATACTTGACCTTTCACCATTATATTATCCTATTTGAACCATATCCTCAACAATCGTAACCAATTGTTGTAAATTACTTTTAAAGCACGGTCAATTCCCGTGGGCTTGTCGATAAATACCTGGCACCTCTTTCTGATTCGATAACAACCGTATCTTCAATCCCTACAACTCCAACACCCGGGAAAACAAATTTTGGTTCAATAGCTATCACCATTCCGGGTTTGAGCACTTCTTTCGATCCCTTGCTAATAGTTGGAAGTTCATCGAGTTCCAATCCTACCCCATGTCCGACAAAACGAACTTGGCTGCGTCCATAACCCATGAAATTCTCTTCATAAGGGGTATTCTCACGAACCCACATTAGAATTTCTTCATAGATTTCACCAGCCACTCTCCCTGGGCTTAAGGCAGCTCGAATTTGCTCTTCGACCTGCCTTGCCACCTCATAGGCCTTAGTTAGTTCCTCTGATAATGGGCCAAGACTCAAGATTCGGGTTTGATCAATCTGATAGCCGTCCACCACTGTCACCATATCCACAACAATTGCTTCACCCGGCTTAATTTGAGCCATAGTAGCACCATGAGGATGAGCGATTGAGATCCCTTGACCCGTAACAGGTCCATCGAAACAGCTGGCTACTGCAGCGCGCGCCCCCGAAGTGATGACACAAAAATGGAATTCTGAGTCAAAACCGCGCATTCGAATATAGCCACCATGTCCGAGCGCCCGCGCTTTTCCTTCTACTAGCCCCTCTAACTCAACCTCAGTCATTCCCTGATGCAGGACCTCCTTAGCAAACTCCAAAACCAAGGCATGAATTTGGGCACTTTTTTCAAGGCGGACTAATTCCCACTCGGACTTTACTGCACGCTGCAAGCGGACCTCGGTGGAGACATCCACCAAGCTAGTGTCCGGAAATGTTTTGCGATAGCGCTCATATTGATTAACCGGCAGAACATCGAGTTCCAATCCCATCATCCCCGGCAAAGGGAGTCCTGCTTCCTGGATATAGTTCGGAATCTCAGATATACCCTTCAAAGGGATGATATCCCAAGGGCTTTCTTGCTGGGCTCTGACAAAATCGCGATAGGCCAAAACAACGGGCGTGCCTTCCTTGGGAATATAAATATGAACATTTTGGGCTGTTCCAGTATAGTATAGAGTGTCCGCCCGCTGGGCCAATAGTGCCCCTTCAATTCCTTTCTTCTGCATACTATTTTGAAACTTCTTAACTCTCTCTTGTAATTCTATCATGGGTACTTTCATTTTCCGCGCCCCCATCTTTTATGTAATATTCTGAATTTTATTATTATTATGTTTAAATTTCCTTAACATTGCAAGCTATTATTTGGTTCATTTTGATTGTGGCTTGTTCTCGCTGGTCCAGAACAACCCTTCTCCTTATGATAAGACACTAAAGCAATCAAAAAGCCGAGTAGAAATGCAATCCTACTCGGCTTTTCTTAATATATCTCAGGCAGTTCTTCGAAATATCCCTGCGGATGCGCACAAGCCGGACAATTTCCAGGTGCTTCAAGACCTTCATGGATGTAGCCACAGTTTGTGCATTTCCATACCGTCGGCGTATCTTTTTTGAAAAGCGTTCCATTTTCGATCCCATCAGCGTAATGCTCAAACCGCGTCATATGGTGCTTCTCAACTTCAGCAATCATTTGAAAAGACCTGGCAATATCGGCAAAGCCCTCTTGGGCTGCAATAGCGCCAAAGGTTGAATAAAGTTCAGCCCATTCTTCTCGTTCCCCTGCTGCAGCTGCTCTTAGATTGGTGAGAGTATCTTTATAAACCAGTGGGTAATCTGCATCAACATGAATAATTTGAGTAGCATCCTGGTTATGTGCAATCAAAAGTTTATAAAAAACCTGGGCATGTTCCCTTTCGTTGGCAGCCGTTGCCTCGAAAACAGCTTGAATATTTTGATACCCTTCATTCTTAGCGACACCAGCAAAAAAAGAATACCGATTACGCGCTTGAGATTCTCCAGCAAAAGCTTTGCTTAAGTTTTTAAACGTTTCTGTTTCATGGAATTTCATGAATTCACTCTCCTTTTCCCCTAGTTTCTCTGTTAGTTTATTAATTTATGCTTTCGAGATCTTTCTTCATAATCCTGCTTAGGCAGATTATAATTTTTCCTTTGCCTGATTCGTCTTACTCAGACTTCAAATCAAAAATTAAAGGTTTTTTTATACGAATGTCGAAATAATGTAAGTTCACTATACCAAAGGTGGTTTTCCTTTTGAACTTAGAACGTTTAGATATACCGCGTGCTGTCATAGTTTTAATCATCGGTGGTTTCATCCAGTCAGTCGGTAATTCTTTGATGTGGCCTTTAAACAGCCTCTTTATGCACACGGTCTTGGGCCATACTTTAACCGAAGCAGGCATCCTGCTTGCAATTCAATCTGCAGTATCTCTCCTCGGTCAATTTATGAGTGGCTTTTTAGCCGATCGTTTTGGACCGAAGAGAATTATGATTATCGGCCTGGTTGGTGCAGTCCTTTCCATTGGAGCTATCGGTATCTTTCCGGTCTGGAGGGTTTATGTTCCAGCGTTTATTCTCTTTGGTTTAGCTCAAGCTTTTATCTTCGTCCCACTTTACGCACTGCTTCATGCCGTTTGGCCGGAAGGCGGAAGGCGAAGTTTTAATCTTCTTTATGTCTCCAATAACGCCGGAGTAGCCGTCGGCACTGCTCTTGGTGGAATGATCGCTCAAGTTTCCTTCCGTCTCATCTTTACTCTAAATGCTGGAGCCTTCTTAATCTATTTAATATTAGTAATCCTGGGAATTTCCGAACGAAACGCACCCATTCATTTGATTCCACCATTACAGCAAACCGAACGGCTGACAAAAGACAACGGATTTAAAGTACTCTTGGCTTTAAGTGGCGGAATCTTCTTTGTTTGGGGCGCTTATATTCAGCTCGTGACGATTTTGCCCGTTGTAATGAACCAACTTGGTTTTTCCCTCGTTTCTTACAGTGTGCTTTGGACACTCAACGGCATCTTTATCGTAATCTTACAACCCCTTATCAATTGGGTAATCCACACTTGGACACGGTCCTTTAAGCAGCAATTTTATCTTGCTTCCCTTCTCTTAACCAGCGGATATGTCATTTTACTGGGAAGGTTTCCGTATATATCCTATATTATTGCCATGCTTATCCTAACGCTAGGGGAAATGCTTATTTTGCCTGCGATTCCTGCAGCTGCTGCACAACTTGCTCCCCAAGGAAAAAAAGGCGCTTATCAAGGTATTATCGGAGGCGCTACGTCTGGTGGCCGAATGATTGGCCCCTTACTGGGTGGCATGATGTATGACTTTGGCGGAGGATCAAGCGTCTGGACGCTTGCCATCACTTTTATGGGAGCATCTATGGTCATGTTTTTTATCTACGGGAAAATCGTACAACGTTTCCATTTGCCTCAACAAACCCATCCAACAGAGATGACTTAAACAGATGGAAGTAACCGACACTAAGCAATCCGTGCTGACCGCAAATTCAAACAAGAGAAAGGAAATAAAACACATGTCTCATTCTACTGGGCCGTATTTATTTTGCCCGCTATGTGGGAATCCTCTCCAAAAATCCATCATTGACGACCAGCTTCGAAGCACCTGCCCGAACTGTTTCTATGTCCACTGGGGAAATTTCTCCCTCGGCGTTGGAGGGGTTCTTTGGCATAACGACAAAGTCCTGCTTGTCCAACGTGGGCATAATCCTGGCAAAGGAATGTGGACTATTCCAGGGGGATATGTCGATCAAGGGGAATCGATCGGAAAAGCAATCAGTCGCGAAATTCAAGAAGAAACCGGAATTAACTCAAAACCACTCGCAATTATCGGCTTACGCGATCAGCCTGCCGAAAAACATGACACCTATATTATTTTCCTTATGCAATTTCAAGGTGGGAACCTCCAAGCACAGCCGGAGGAAGTTAGTGATCTGGGTTTTTTCACCCTGAATGAGTGTTCTGCCCTTCCCATCCCCTCTTTAACTTTGAGTGCACTTAAAGCGTCTCAGTCCGTTTCTCAAGGACTCGGCCTCAATTCCGACGTTAAACTTTCAAGTACGTTATCAACACTTTACCATATTCACTAGTCCTAGGAGATTTCCGCTTGGGCTTCCGGATCGAAGGGATTGGTTCTGGAGGCAAAAGAAAACAAAAAGGGATAATCCGTCCTAAGGTGAATCATATACGTCAACCATTCAAGAATTAATAGGGTATACGCCCGTTCGATATCACTCGAAAAATGCAAATAATCAGCATCACTAAGATGGCCCAAATCCTTGCGACTAGCCAACTCTTCTGTTAGATGAAAGATCGCCCACAAGAGCTCCGTAAAGGATTCATGTTCTAGTAAATTAGCATTTTCCAACATCCTTAAAAAAAAATCCCTTTTCGTCAACAGAAGCACCTTGAGCTCTTCTAACTTGCCTAGCCGACTATTCATCTGGAACTTATCGTTTTCTAACCATCGTTTCATCGTCTTATGCTTTTGAGGCCAATCGTCTAATAAGATTAATCTTACTGTCTCCTCACTCGTCCGATCATACTTAGAAAGGCTTTGAAGCAAGGCGACCCCACTCTCACTAAAAAAAGCTCCGATCACCATATTAAGTTTTTTTATGCGTTGTCCCTTTTCACGTCGGTTTAAAAGGCTATCAATAATGATAGTTGATAATAGAATATAGATCGGAAGAAACGCAATTTGTGACAATAAGTCACTTAATATTCCCCGTATATCATGGAAAATGAGTGCTTTTATAAAATAAATAGCAAACGAGACAACACATAGTCCTAGCCCCAGATAAATCTCCCACTTCATCTTTTTCATTATTTTCCCCCATATTCTTGCGACGTTACTTATACTCTTTTCCATCCATCGATCAAATGCCGAAGCGCTGCAATCGGATGGGCAAAAAGCATCTTGGGGCCTGAATAGTGCATGATCTCAATGATTTTTTGACGCATTTCTGGTTTATAACAATGCACTGCACATTTGCCGCAGGTTGGTTTACTATCTCCAAACTTACAATGGGTAAGGCGAGTCAGGGCATAATCCGATAATCCTTGGCACTCCGAACACAATCCACCTTCTGAGTGGTGATGTTTTTTGCAATATAGCCAAAGCATCCTTTGCACGGTCGCCTTTTCACGCTCTAACCGATTTGACATTATAGCTCAACTCCATTCCAGCCAATCGCAATATATTTTGGCCCAATGCATTGTTGATAATGCAGAGAAGATTCCACTTCCTTATAGCGCTGATAAAATTGGGAAAGACGTAGGAAAAGACCGGGTAGAAACCCGGTTCTTTTTTCGGTAATTGATCATGTGGGCTATTGGCTGAATAAATTGAGAAATTCCTTAGGAATATCCGTCTCATAACGTACTTCTTCACCAGTAATCGGATGCCTGAAAGCAAGCACCCGAGCATGAAGTCCTAACCGGCCAATAGGATGCTTGGTCGCACCATACTTCTTATCTCCAATTATACTATGCCCTATATCTTGCATGTGAACACGGATTTGGTTCTTTCGCCCAGTTTCCAGCTTCACTTCCATTAACGAGTAATGTTTGTTTTTCTTAAGAACCTCGTAATGGGTCACTGCTTTTTGACCTTCATTGGGGGTACGACTAGAGTACATGATAAAGGCTTTACTTTCCGTTAGCCAAGAAGTGATCGTTCCTCGCTCTTGAGTCACAAGACCTTCGACAACCGCTACATAACTTCGTTCCAAAACGGTTTCTTTCCAAGCCTTTTGCAGCAACTGCTGCACTTTCTCACTTTTCGCAAACATCATAATCCCCGAAGTATCTCGATCAAGACGATGCAACACAAAGATCTTGTTCTTCGGGTCCCTTTTCTTCACATGCTCACTTAAAATACTATAGGCTGTTTGTTCTTTTTCTGTGGCAGTCGCGATAGAAAGCAGACCAGCTTTTTTCTCGATGATTATAATATATGCATCCTCAAACACAATATTAAGTCCTTGAGGTTGCTTTTCCAGTAACACTTTAGTCCATTTCACAACAACTTCTTGGCCAATCTCCAGAGGATAATTATATTGAGTAATAACTTCATTATCTACCCAAATCTGATGATGAGCCAGCAGGGACTTAACATCGTTCCGACTTTTACTGGGGATCTCACCCAGCAGAAACTTCATCAGCTCGGCAGGTTCTGTGACCGTAAGGCAAGTTTGTTTCTCCTTTGCCGTCTTATTTCCTAACTTACTGCTTGGTACTGGTACATACATACTACTTACCCCTTATCATTATGATATGTGTTTTCTAACTATGAAACTCTCCATGAGACGCTAACTCGTCGGCCATTTTAGATATTTCAACAAGTGACTTTGTCAGATTGACAACATCCATTGCTTGACTCTCACTAACGATCGCCAATTGCTTAATGTACTCTATTAGACTACTAACCGTGTTATTGACCTCGTTTATATCTTCGGATATGGCTAATGCGGACTGTTTGGCGCCCTCAGATAGCTTTCTCACCTCATCAGCGACCACTGCAAAACCTCGCCCCTTGTCACCCGCCCGTGCAGCTTCGATCGATGCATTCAGTCCTAAGATACTGGTTTGAGTTGATATCCTCCGGATATCTTGGGATATTCCATTTATTTTATGCAGTCCAACCATAGCCGCGGTGGTGCCACTCTCCATAGTTCTGGCCGTAGCTGCCAGCTCCTCACTCGAAGCAGAGAGCTCTTCAGACGCAGTATGACTGCTTTTCACTAGTTCTGATAAATCAATACCTGCCTTCTTCAATTCGTCATACCGTTGATCAGATATCACCACAGTTATGGCACCTTGCAACTGACCATTCATCCACAATGGATTAGCAATCGCTAAATACGAAATTCCAAACTGCGACTTGTCGATGGGCACTCGGAGCACCAATCTCCTCTTTTCTCTGATACACTGCATTGTGACTAACTTTTCATATTTAGAAGTAGACTCATTATTTTGAATTTTTAAATCTAAATTCTCATGGTTAATAGCAACGAGTACTGTATCAATACTGAAGACGAGCACTGTAATATCCTCGTCGTAGAAATCCTTCATAGATGGCGCAATCTCTATTGCCTGTTCTAGATTCATTACCTATCCCTCCTCATCATATAGCACCGGTGTAAAGTTCATCCGCACCTTGTACTTTATTGGTAATTCATTGGGTTGATTCCACATTCCTTCTCCCCAGCCTCTGCCCCAAAGAAGAACAGCCCCTACTAATCCCCCTTATTACTCAAATTAACCCCAATATTACCAGTTACTCCTGAGCAGGTCAATAAATTCTCTCCCGTACCAACTTCTACCCTTTTAATTTATGTCCGCTAACTCCAGCCTTATAACTTTTGAGAAATAACTTATAATCAGCTTCTACGCTCTGAGCACTGCCCAGCTCTTCGTTCATCTTTAGGATTTCAATGGCAGCTTCTATCGTACACAAATTGCCTTTGGCTGCTCCTCTTCTCAAATCATAGCTTGATAAATAGTTGGGCTCTAGGGAAACAATCGGTAAACCCTTTAAAAAGTCACTCTTCCGAACTATCTTTCGAGCTTCTTTCCAAGTCCCGTCTAAGATTATAAAGGCTGGAATTTTATTAGTTGGTTTGAAATCCACTTTTCTAGTTTCTAATTCCTCATTTTCTGTCGGGAATACTACAAAGGCAGTATGGTTCTCCCTGCTAATATTTTTAATCAATTGCTCAGGACGCTTAGTTCTTTCCCATAGAAATAGTTCGGTAGACTCCGGATTTATTAACTTTAAGAGCCTCGCCGTATTAGACGGTCTGTAAAACTCTCTTTCACTTGATAGAATCCAGAACTTTGCTTTAGTAGTTACTTTAGCCGATTTATTACAGATACAATTGATGATCGGCAAGCCACATTCATTGCAACTTTGATATAAGCTTGTAAGCTGTTTAACCATATAGCGTTGTTCCATTTTACTCCTTTTACTAATATTTATTTTAAGCCATTTCCAATTTGACCGTGCTTCCAGTTCCTCCGGCCTCCGCAGGCGTAACAACCAAACGGCGAGCGAGACGATTTTTAAGTTCTGGCACGTGACTTATAATCCCGATCGTTAAATTTTGCAAGTGAAGTTTCTCCAAGATATTCATCACTGTTTCAAGCAGATTAACATCGAGTGTTCCGAATCCTTCGTCAAGGAAGAAAAACTCTAGTGGTGATTCTCCCCGTAGTTGGATTTGGGTGGACAGAGCCAAGGCGAGCGCCAGGGCGGTGAGGAAAGTTTCTCCGCCTGACAAACTACTCACAGGTCGACGTACTCCACCATTGGCATCGTCACGCATGATGAAACCGCCTTCTGCGTCAACTTCCAAAGCATAACGCTGATTGGTTAACTGTTTTAAGCGTTCGGAAGCATCTAAAGATACGTTGGCTAATTGTTCTTGGGCAATAAACTCAACGAAGGCATTCCCTTTAAAAACAGATTGTAGATTTTTAAGTAAGCTCCGTTGCTTGCTTAAGGCTTGTCTTTCACGTTCGAGGCGCATCCATTCTTCATGCTCCATCTTCAGTTTATCCAACCTTTGCTGAGTCGCGCCACGACTCTCAATCGCTGCGGTATGGTTTTTTTCAACTTCCTTGAGTTGAACCGGCCAAGCAAGCCATTCCTCGGGGCGGAGAGTTCGTCCCTTAAGCCGCTCTTCACACTCTTCGCGTTTCTGCTTAAGCAGCGAAGCATCCTGCCGAAAGCCCGAGATATCCTGGCCCATTTCCAGTCGTTCCGCCTCATCACATAATGCACTTTGGGCCATTGCCGCTGTCCTAAACTGTGCTGTCTTTAGACTCTGTTCCAGTTTTCGCTGGGCCGCTTCATACCCTTCTCGTGCTAATTCTAGAGTTTTATGGCTAACTGCCTGAGTTTGTTCCGCCTGATTCCACACCTCTTTGGCTAATTCATAAGCCTGCTTAAGTTTTTCTTCACTCCCAGTTACAAGAGCCAACTCTTGTTTAACCTGCTGGATCTGTTCTAAGGCCGACTTTCCCTCCGTTAAGGCATCGCATTTACTCTTCAGCTCTGCAATCTCGCGAGCAGCTTCACTGCCGACGGTTTTTAAATTTTGAAGCTCAAGCTCACAATTCGTCTTCTCCTGAACAAGCCGCTGCTGGGCCTCATCGGATTCCCTCACCCGCTCTTCAAGACCTGATAACTCCTGATTTAACGTTCTCACCGTCCGGTCCCAGCTAGCGTATCTTTCTTGTAACAATAAGATCTCCGCAAGAGCAATACCCCCGCGCAACGTGTCCAAACGATCTTTCTGCTGAGCTTGTTCTTCAAGTAACAGCTTTAACCGATTATAGATTTCCTTCCCTACACCCTCAGTGGCAGCAATTTGGGCTTGAAGGGCATGTTGTTTTTTATCCACTTCAGCTAACTTTTGCTGGGCATCCTCCAACTGATGATTCAACTGTTCTTGACTTGTTTTCCATTGATTCAAAATGAGTTTATCATTCTTTAACTTAAATTCATGGGCAACTTGTTGGGCATTTAAGACCTGAATGTCCTTATCGCGATCAGATTTCGATAATTCCAGACGATAATCAACAAGGATGCCTTTCTTGATTGCCAAGAGCTCTAGCTGGTTTTTTTCGAGCTCTTGCTTCGCAGACAGCTGAGCCTTAGCCACAGCCAGAGCAGTCGCGCCGTCTGTCCGTTTGTTCTCCAATTTCTGGAGTTCTCTGGAGACCTGTTCCAACTCCTGTCTCGCCTTAACTAAGATCTCGTCAGCCAAACTCTGAGCGGGCTTAGGGTGATGGACAGAGCCACAGACTGGGCAAGCTTCTCCCTCAGTCAAATTTTCAACCAGTAGTCCCGCAAGATTTTTTTGCTCTAGTCCCTTCACCTCAGCCGTTTTTTGATCGACAAAAGCTATACCCTCCTGAACCGCAACTGCAATACCGCCCTGTTCTTTCTCCCTGCTTTCCACATTCACTTGGGATTTCTGGCACTCCAGCGCGATTACTTGCCAACGTTTTTGTTCCGCAATCCCATCCCGCTCACCTCGTTCGATATTGGCAATTATATGACGGTAGTGCTCCATTTCCTGGGCTCGGTCACTCAGTATTTCCTCTTGAACCGGTGGATTTTGTTGTCGACTAATCAGTACCTCCTTTAACTGTTGCACAGATTCCTGAGCGGTTTTAACCTCAGCTACAGAAGTCTGCAATTTTAATTGTCGTTCCTCCATTTCAGACGCATTTATCTTCAAGTCTCTTTGCAGTCCGTCCACTTGTTTGGAAACGATCTTGTACCCCTCTAAGGCTTGCGCCGACGCATTAACCTGAGTCCGTAGCACAGGGTCTACCGTGCTTTGAGTTATTTGGATTTTCACTTCTCGCTGACGCCTTTCAGCTTCTACCTTTAGCGCTTGAGCGGCTTGAAGTTTTTGTTCCAAGTCCTTTCGGGTTCGATCAAGCTGGCTGTAATTGAGACGCGTATGAGTTAACCGTTCGTCGCGTGCCTGGATATCGACTTCTAAGCCTTTAGCCTGTTCAAGTTGTTCCAAACGGCGCAGACAGTGTGGCTCAACCTCTAGTCGTTTTAGGTTACCCTCCGCCCATTTCCCTTCCGCGCTTTCCTTAGCAAGCCTGGCCTCTTTAAGTCTAACGTCTGCGTCTTCAACCTGACCCTGGGCCCCCTTGAATTGTTCTTCTAAAAGTCTGAGTTCCTCCAGAATTGGACGAATCGATTCCGCACGCTCAGCTAGATTTAAGCATTCTAACATCATATCTATCTTGGGCTGTGCGGCTGCCAACTGACCTTCTTTTTCCTTTATCAACTGTAACTGTTCTTGAAGACCCCAGATTTCCTTGGCTTCCTCATATTGTTGTTTTAAGTTTGTTAAAACTTGAGCAATACTAGCCGACTTGGCGATCGCCTCTTCTAGATCCACCTCAGCTTCTTTGACCCGTCCTGCCGAAGCATCCCCTAAACCCTGTTGCCGTTGCTCCACACCGTTTAAGTTAAATTCCGCACTTCCCAGTTGTTCTGCCAATCGAGCCGAGAGTTCTCTTCCATAGGCTTCCAAGGAAAACAACCGCTCCAGCATCTGTCTCCTATCTTTAGGTTTAATAGTTAAAAACTCCGCAAATTTCCCTTGGGGAAGAACGACCGCCCGAGTAAAGTCTTCCACAGATAGGCCTAACAGATCTTCTATTTTCTTAGTCATCTCTTCGGCCTTGGAGGCCAAAACAGTTTCAATTCCCTCGGCAATCTCTATAAAACGACAGGTTGAAGCTTTTACTGTCCGCTCCCCAGAGCGCCGATAAGCCCGTTCTGCTCGATAGGTTATCCGTCGGCTTCCCGAAGCCAGGGAAAAAATGTATTCCACAGTAAGCTGATCTTCTGCATGGTTGAGAATTCCTTGCGTATTGTTAGCCGCTCGTTCAACCGTACCATAAAGCGCCAGCGTAATAGCATCCAGAATTGTGGATTTTCCGCTTCCAGTTGAGCCAAAAATTCCAAACACACCCGTTTCACATAGTTTCAAAAAATCAATCTCCTGAACTTCCCTAAAGCTGTTTAAGCCAGCTAGTCTTAAGCGGATCGGCCTCATGCCGCACCTCCCTGGAGCGAACCACCATTTTCTTCATTGCTCCCGCCGTGCTTGTCCGGATCAATTAGGGCTAAGAACAACGAAACTAATTCTTGCTCCGGCTCAGCACCACCGGTTCTGTCTTGGTAAAACTTGCGGAAGAGCTCATCAATCGGCAACTTTGAGCGAGCCTCCGCAACGATCTGTTCCATTTCCGGGAAAACAGGGCGAATATTGACGAGGCGTTCCCGCTGACGACGTAGGGTGTGAATATCTTGAGAATTAAGCGCACTCGTCACAAAGACCTCTAAATCAATCCAGGCGTTAAGATCCTTTCCCTCATCTAGCCAACCCTGTACTTGAGTTAGCCCCTCTTTGGCCTGCCATTTCACCAGTGGGTAGCCAGCACTCAGGAAGATTTCCCGAGTCGTTACTGCTTGGCCGGGAAACCCCTCGACCAGGATCACGGATTTGGCATAGCCTGTTTCCGAAAAACTATAGGCCAGCGGAGAACCGGAATAGCGGGTTGGAACTAATGCTCCTTTAACAGCCTGGGCACGATGCAAATGCCCCAAAGCAACATATTGAGCTCCGAAGGACATCGCCTCAACCTCAACTGTCGGTGCACTTCCCAGTTGAATCGGCCGCTCTGACTCAGATTCCATTCCTCCCCGCACAAAAAGGTGGCTTACCCCGAGGTTAACCGCATCCGGGCGAAAGTTCTTGCCAAACGTGGCGAATAATTGCTGTACGCGCTTTGTGTATTCCTGCCGTAGGATCTCCTCATCTAAACTCTCGCTTAATACCTCATTAAGCCGGGACTCAGAAGGATAAGGAAGCATGGCTATGATAGCCGGATCCGAGCAACTGGGAATATGTAACTCCATCCACCCTTGACCTGCCGCAACCCTGACGACCTTGCCCTGATTTGGTTGCGCCAAGAGACCAGGCATTAATACTTCTTTCGGGAGGCCACATAACGTGATCCCATTCCTGACTGCAAGTGGGCTGGCTGCACAAAGACGCTCTGGGTTATCGTGATTACCTGCAATAGCCACTACGGCCCGTTTTCCCCCAGCCGACAAGCGGTTTAAAGCTTCATAAAAAAGTTCTTCAGCAATGGCGGGAGGATTTACGGTGTCAAAGACATCTCCGGCAATCAAGACAAGATCTACCGCTTCATCTTCCACAATCCTGCAAAGCTCATCGACAAACTTGACTTGCTCTTCAATTCGGCTTCGCCCCTCAAGCATCCGGCCAAGATGCCAGTCTGATGTATGTAAGATTCGCATGGGTCACTCAGCCCCTTTCCTCTATCTCTTCTAATGTTCTCATTATAGATACTACCTCGGTTTTCCCCAAGGACAAACACTAATACAAACTCCGCAAATGGGTTTGCCAATTTCAGGCCGTTTGGCAAAATCTTCATTTACTTTTTCCACACATCGTGAAAAGTGAAGGGCTTCCTCCCTCGTTTGAGGATGGTCTTCCCATGAACCCCCTTTAATAGCGTCAGCCGGACAAGCCTCCTGGCATCTTGTACAGGTACCACATCGATTAGACAACATAACATCAGACTCAAGGGGTGCGTTGGTCAGCAAAGTGGCTAAACGCACGCGTGGGCCATACTTTGGAGTAACAAGCAAAAGACTTTTTCCCTGCCAACCGAGACCTGCGGCCTTAGCCATAGCTTTATGGGATATATGAGCCATCCAGTTCAGCTTATCCACAATTTGTGAAGCAGGGATAGCAAGAGCTCGAAAACCCTCGTGAATAATTTCTCTTTGCAGACGTAGGTTAATATCATCTAAAAGGATATTCGCAGCCAGATAATGATGCAAATACAAAGGAGTTGGTGCATTCGTAATTTGTTCAAAGACATCTGGAGAAACAGCAACAGCAATCACAACAGCATGAGTGTAAGGCTCCATGAGTCCAGGAGGTAAGGTAGGAAGCCCCTCAACGCTCTGTAAATCTGCTACACCGACTAAATCCGCTCCTAATTCAATGGCTTTTCGTTTAATTTCCGAAGCACTAACCATAATATCACACTCCCCTTCATCTATTTTTTCCAAACGTGATCCCTCCGATAAGTTCATTTTTGTCAGGATCCCTCGAGATTACCGCATGAGTTAATTATAACGCCCCTTTTAATATACATTTTCTTCGCATTTTCCTGCGAAGTACATCCCGATCTTATGGATAGCACTATACAATTTCTTAAGAATTTATCCTGTCGATTACTCATTGTTACTATAGGCTCTTACTGCTCCCCAAAGCGCCACAAACATATCCCATTGTGTCTCCTCTAGAAGAGCAGCGTATATTCATGATTACGTGAAGGATTTTCTTTAAATGAGTAGAATAATGTATGGTATTAAGTTATTCATAGAGAAAAGGAGTAATAACTAATGGCAATTCAAGCTGATTGGAAAAGACTACTTGATGATGAAATAAAAAAGGAATATTATATCAAATTACTGGAATGGGTAAAACACGAATATAGATATAAACACATCTTTCCTAAAAAGGAAGATGTGTTTAATGCATTAGTATTTACCTCTTACAAAAATACAAAGACAGTAATTTTAGGACAAGACCCCTATCCCAATATTGGACAAGGAATGGGGCTTAGTTTTTCAGTAAATGATGGAGTGCCCTTTCCAAAATCCCTCCAAAACATATTTAAAGAACTACAAGCCGATTTGGGTTGTAATATACCGAATAATGGTTCTCTCCGCAAATGGGCAGAACAAGGAGTATTGCTCCTCAATACGTCACTAACTGTAGAAGAAAAAAAGCCCAATTCTCATCAAAACAAAGGGTGGGAGATATTCACTGATAAAATCATCTCTTTGGTTAATGAGAAAGCCGATCCCGTGGTCTTTATATTATGGGGTAATAACGCTCGTTCTAAGAAAGCGTTAATTACCAATCCCAAGCATTTGACTGTTGAATCAGCACACCCAAGTCCCTTATCGGCAAGCAGAGGGTTCTTTGGCAGCAAACCCTTCTCAAAAGCCAATAATTTCTTAATTGCTAATAATAGAAACCCCATTGACTGGCAAATAGACTAACCGAAGTTAAAGATTCGACTGTTTTAGGGGTACAAAACGAGAAGGGTCCACTTCCATAAACTTCGCTCTTTCAAAACGATCTTTTAAATGAAATGGTACTGTACAATCGAAAATTACTTTGCAAGAAATACCTGTATCCTTAAGTGCAGGGTTATAAGCAGGGGTCTGGGTAGGATCTAAGGGATGACAACGCACACCAGGAATAAACACTGTATCAATGTCTCCTTGGTAACGTGTATTTAAGGCCCACATTACATCATTGCTATCAAAGGGATCCACATCCTCATCGACTAAAATTACATGCTTAAGCTCAGAAAAAGCTGAGAATGCCAACAAAGCAGCTTGTCTCTGGCGTCCTTCATCACTAGGCTGACTCTTCTTGAATTGTAAAATAGCCATATATTTACCGCCACCTGATGAATGTGCATAAACATTCAGCAAACGTCCCGGCATAGCTCTTTCTACCATTTGCAGTATACTTGCTTCAGTCGGAATACCTGCCAGGTTAACATGCTCTTCACTCGGTCCTATCACAGTTTGCATAATAGGATTGCGACGATGAGTTATAGCCTTTACTTTTATTATTGGTAATTCAAGACAAGCTGGACCCGTATAGCCTGGGAATTCCGGCATGGCTTTGCCTGAATTTGTATTTTGGTCTTCTCTTATTCGAACGTTAGGAATTAATTCGCCTTCAATAACATATTCGGCATTGGCAATAGCTTTTTCGTTAATAGTCAAACATTGGGTTAATTCAACGGCTTGCTTTCGTATAGCACCAGCAATACTTAACTCATTATAGCCAAGCGGTGTTGTTGGGGGTTCAAAACACGAGGCAATTTCAATAGCGGGGTCAACCCCAATACTAATCGAAATCGGTAATGGTTTCCCAGCTTCTTCTGCTTTTTTACGAAAAACCTCTAAATGACGAGCCCCTGGTACAAAATACATTGAAATTTCATCATTACTTTGTAAACATAGACGATGTATTGTAATATCTGATTCACCCGTTTCCGAATCAGACGCGTAACACATCCCCATGGTGATATATGGACCTGCATCTTCCTCGGTATTAGTTGGTGCAGGAAGCAATTTTCTGATATCAAAACCGGGTTCATCGGCATAGTGTACAATTTCTTGGCATAAAGCTTTGTCTTGTTTGACTGTAACTGGTGAAATCGGATTCTTAACGGCTTCATTTAAAAGAAAACCAAGTCGTTCCGGTTCTGTGTCCAGCATCAGGCCGACTCTTTTACGACTTGCTAAAAGTCCAATAATAACCTTAGCATCTTCGTGACCTTTTACATTGTTGAAAATCATTGCTGGGCCAATTTGGGTAGGACGCTTTACTGTTCCACCAGCCCCAATGTAGCGGTAGACTCCAGATAACTCAGCATGGGGATCCACTAGTTCGTCAGTTTCAATTAGCTGTCCAGGTACTGACCTTAACAGTTCCAGAGCAGAGCGTAAATCATACACCTTTATTTTTTCTGTTGGCATAAAAAATCCCCCCAAATAAACCATTTTCATCACTCAGTGCACTTTTAATTCAGCTTCCTGCCTAACCCTTAATCTTTGTTCATGGAATCACGTCGATTCTCATGCTCAATATACAGACTGTAATTGCTTTGTAAGGCTTTTTATTTTGCAACCCTGCGGCGCGCAATCTGGAGAACAAATTTGAGTTCCTGCATCCTCAGGACTACCGCCAGAAAAAGGAATACAACCGCACCGACGCACGTGCCAACAACTAGGTTAAGTAGTGAACCCCAGAAGCTCGTACTGGTCAATGTTGAAGTAAAACGGAACACTAACCACACAGCCACACCCATAAGACTTGAAGCAAGTAATATTTTGCTTAACGAAGTTATGATCCGCCGACCGTCGATCAAGCCGATCTTCCGCTTCAAAAAAACTAACAACAGTAGCATATTGACAATACCGCTAATTGATATAGCCAAGGCCAAGCCACCTTGAGCTAACGGCTTTACCAACACGTTCATCAACACAATATTTACCAGCAAAGTAATTCCACTCAGCAAGACAGGCGTCCATGTATCCTGCAACGCATAAAAGGTCCGGGGCAAAATCACAGAGGCCGATTGTTCCACAATACCAAAAGCAAAGAAAACCAGCGACGGAACCGTAGCCAAGGTATCTTGGTATGTAAATACCCCGTGCTGAAATACAACACCAATTAAAGGCTTAGCCAGAACCATCATACCTACAGAAATTGGTATAGTGACAAACATGATACTGCGTAATGCCAAGGAAAAGGAATCCCGGAACAATTGCCAGCGATTTAAGCTGATCGCTTCAGTCAGAGTAGGAAAGATAGCTAGACCCACACTGTATGCAAAGATACCTATAGGCAATTGCTGTAATCGATAGGCGTACATGAATGATGATAAACTCCCCGGCGGTAGAGCCGAGGCCAGATTCTGATAAACCACCACTGGAATTTGCCCCAACCCAAACGAAAGAATAATCGGAAAGGCTAGGATAGCAATCCTACGCACCCCAGGATGTCGAAAATTTAATGTAAACGTGTAGCGAAACCCAACTTTGCGCAAAGCAGGAATCTGAATCAAAAAATTGCCCATTGCCCCTATCACTACCCCAACTGCAAAACCCTTGATGCCCATGAAGGGCCTTAGAATAGTACCAAAAACCACCACACACAAAACATAAATTACCGAGCCCACAGCCGGGGGGCCGAATATCTTGAGCGAATTAAGTATCCCCATACTAAACCCACTTAAACTAAGCAAGATTGGTTGAAACAGCAAAATCCGCATAATAGCTGTGGCAAGTTCTTGGGTTTTAATTGGCGCATCAGGAATATACAGAGCGATGATTTCCGGTGCAAAGATTAAAGCAAGGATGGTGATTACACTTAAGACCAGCACCACCAAATTCATAACAGCACTAGCAATATACCAAGCTTCTTTTCTTTTTTTCTCTGCCAGATAACCTGAAAGAACTGGGATAAAAGCCGAACTCAACGCTCCTACTACTAAAAGGTTATAAAATAAATCGGGGACAGCAAAACCTGCGAGATAAGCATCCGTGACATAACTTTTTCCGAAAAAACCGGAAATCAAAGCCTCTCGCAAAAAGCCCAATATCCTTGAAAGCAAACTAGCTACGGCGATCAGCCCGGCAGCTTTAGCGACTGATTTAGTTGACATATTTTTAAGTCTCCTACTTAAAAGTCAGTCTTCAATTACTCTATTAGCTGCCAAGTAAAATGTTAAGTCCCTCGCTTTTGGGGCTTAACTTCCTTCATTAGATAATCTAATAATTAAGACCTTAAAATAGCAATCAAAAAAAATCCAGGCAAGCTGAAAATTATTTCACCCGTTCTATTTAAAATACCCACGATTTGATGTCTCTCTGACTCTTTCCGAGTCAAATTACCCGTTCATTTCCTCCCAACCTTCGCCAAATATATTACAAACTGTTCCTTTCCATCAAATCCCAGTATCCAGGGCCTTATTGTTTTCATCGTACGCTTAGACTTAATCTGTTATACTTTACATTCAACATTTTTTCTAAGTATTCCTGCAGTATTACATATATCAGATAATAAAAGTCACCAGCCCCTGTGTAAAACGTTTCGGCAGACTAATTCTGCTAAAAATTCCTCTGATTAACCTCGGGGAAAAGCATAGCAATGTAATGTAATGATTACTCTGGACGAATTGCCCATACTTTCTTCGCGATTTCTTCAGGATCAACTTTTATCCGAGCTACCCCGCTATCCATAGCCGCTTGGGCGACCGCAGCGGCAACAGCTGGAGCAACGCGAGGATCACAAGCCAGCGGAATAACATAGTCCGCCTTTCGCTCTTCGTCACTGACCAAGCCCGCAATTGCATAAGCTGCTGCAACTTTCATTGCTTCGTTAATTTGTGAGGCACGAACATCCAAGGCACCGCGGAAAATGCCAGGAAAGGCCGAAACATTATTGACTTGATTGGGAAAATCCGAACGTCCTGTACCAACAACCTTGGCACCAGCTGCTCTGGCAAGTTCGGGCATAATTTCCGGAATGGGGTTAGCCATGGCAAAGATAATTGGATCTTTGGTCATAGTTTTGACCATTTCAGGAGTCACCATATTACCTGCTGAAACACCAATGAAGACATCGGCTCCAACCATAGCATCTGAGAGAACGCCAATCAACATCTGAGGATTGGTAATTTTGGCAATTTCATTTTTTGATTTGTTCATGCCTAGAGAGCGTCCTGTATAGATCGTACCCTTAGTATCGCACATGATAACATTTTTAGCGCCCATGTTTATGAGCAATTTGACAATCGCAACACCGGCCGCCCCAGCGCCGTTGGTAACAACACGAATGCTCTCTATAGATTTTCCAACAACTTTGAGAGCGTTAATCATTCCGGCCATAACTACGATGGCCGTACCATGTTGATCATCATGAAAAACAGGAATGTTCATTTCATTTTTCAAGCGTTCTTCAATTTCGAAGCAGGCTGGTGCGCTAATATCTTCCAAGTTAATTCCACCAAAAGTAGGTTCCAAAATCTTTACCGTCTCAATTACTTTTTCAATATCTTCAGTATCGAGGCAAATTGGAAAAGCATCCACACCTGCGAACGTTTTGAAAAGCACAGACTTTCCTTCCATCACTGGTAGCGAGGCAAGAGCACCGATGTTTCCTAGACCAAGAACAGCCGTTCCGTTAGAGACTATGGCCACGAAGTTCCCTTTATTAGTATAACTGTAGGCCAAGTCTTTTTCCTGATAAATATCCAAACAAGGTTCAGCCACTCCCGGAGAGTAGGCCAAGGATAAATCCCGACTGTTACGCACTGGAACTTTGCTGCAGACTTCCAGTTTGCCTACCTTATCGCGATGAAGTGCCAAAGCCTCTTCTCGTAGTGTTTTCATAAAATTGATCTCCTTTTGTTTATTTTCTCCTTACCCTTACAGTTTTGTTATTACACAGTCTGCTTATTCCACCCTCATCCACGCCAGTGTCAACCGCTCAAATTTGATCCTCTCCACTGTAGGTTGGGCATTAGAGGTAGTCACTAAACTAATACATAAGAAAAGGATCCCTTCCGCAGTGGAGAGTTCCTTTTAAACCTAACTGTGATTTCACTTATAAATTGCCTAACGATTTCTTCAAGAATGGCAAAATTGCTTGCTATGAAGCAATAGTTATTGCAAGACGGGAATTATTCCGAGAATTGTTACGTATTATACCATCCTTTAAATACATTTATCAAATAATATTACGCCCATTTAAAAGAAATTAATGGTGCAAAGTATTATAAATTACCAATTGCGTTGTAGATCGAAAAAATTTATTATGAGTAATACAATTGCTGCTTTAATGTTCCTGATTAAAGAACTTCTGTGTATTTGTTTTCAGACTCATTGTTTGTCGCTTAACCCTCTTTATATGCTACCAAGTAGCTGCAAATAACACTAATGAAAAAAAAGCAATCTTTGGGGCCTCTCTCTATAATTATTTCCAAGCTCTTAGCCCCCCTCTAACGCGCTTATACCCTATACTTTAATATCGTTATCTTAAGAACAGCTTAAAATTTTGAGTATCATAGATTATTTCAGTCTCCTCTAGCTGAAGTCGTGAATTAAAGAACAAGATATTGCTACTATACCTTCCCCTCTTGATTTGGGAATAACCTCAAAAAAACAGGTTGCATTTTACGCTCAATCCATAGCTATAATTAATTATAACTATATGTATCAGCTATAGACTTTACCCTGGACAAAATGCTAATCTATGTTTGCAAGCATTGTCGTAAATGGAGAAAATATACTCGAATATGTCGGAATATATAGTACCGTTAGAAGGAAGTTACCAGTATTTTAAGTCGTTGCTATTTCAGTAAGGAAGGTGATAGCTATAAGCTAAAGTATTATGTGGCATCCACTCCTAGTACAAAACTGCGCTCTGATTCGATTTTTGTTAGAGAAACTATTTTTGGTTCCAGCACTGCTGGGTTAGGGAGGGATTTCGTGATGAAAATTATGTTGAATAAGATTCAGATTATATCACTGACAGTATTAATAGGATTGGGAACCTTTACTCTCGTCGATGGAGTTCCGGTTCAACCTGCCACTAATAACCATAGGCCACCCGTTTATGTTTTCGCTGGGAACTCTTCACATAAGCAACCTATACATGTTTCGCAAATTCAGCAACCACAAGCTACACAAGCTACTATTATAACTACAAGCCTTCCTGCAACTACGCGCTACTCTGAAAATTGGGCGGGATACATTGACATACCATCGTTTAGTGGCGGCTATACAAGCGTTTCTGGCAGTTGGATAGTCCCTAATCTTTCTGCTAGTCAGGAAAATGCTGCTGCTGCACAATGGATTGGTTTAGGCGGATCTTCGTCAAATGACCTCTTGCAAATGGGAACTAGTGAACAACTTGAAGATGGCGAATTAGTCTGCAAGGTGTTTTGGGAGCAGTTACCAGCTCTTGCTCAAACTGTGATGACCGTTCCGGTTGGTGCAACCATTAATGCGAATATATTTCCTTCGGCGGACTCAAAGTTAACATGGAATTTAACATTTACCGTGAACGGTCAATCAGAAACTCAAACTATTCCTCCTGTAACACTAACTTCCTCTTACGCACAGGAAATTGGGACATCGGCAGAATGGATTAGCGAAGAGCCCTTAACCCAGAATGACAAACTGTATCCTTTTGCAGATATGGGGACAATATTCTACAAATCTGCTTTGGTCAATGGCCAGGCCTTAAATTCTGCAGGGAATCAGGTTCAACCAGTTGCCTTGGTGGCCGGCAATGGCAATATTTTAATTGTTCCATCCGCACTGGGAGCGGATGGTGAATCCTTCTCGACAAACATTCCAAGCACAGTATCACCTCCGCACTGACCCAACTCACTAACTCTATACCCAAGTCACAAGCCTAGCCAAACTGGGAATCCTAGGTCCCGTTCGAATTCGAGACATACTAGAGTTCACCCTTTTGCAAACCACTGTTTACAATAGCACCAACACTCTTTTAATAAGGAGGTTGGTGCTATGTTATTGAACTCAAAAATGTTAGATATTTACGAAGTCAACCATATGATAAACGGATTATGAGTATACTGTTTAGCTATAGACACAGTGTCAACGCCGTGCTAATCTTTACTTGTGATCATCGAGATATTCGATTGGAAAGGAAGTGCAAGAGAAAAGAAAGGGTTGTCAATAAAAAAAGCAGCCTCTAAAGGCCGCTAAGAAAGTATATCAAAAGTATTATATCACAAATTTGTGAAAGCGTTGTCTTATAATTATGCCTTTCTGGAGCATAAAAGCAATTTAAACATGCCGGAAAATTTAAAACTATTAAACAAGCATTATAAGGATAAAACCTCGGAGCAAACTGATTGTCACCGAAGGTTAATCTCCTTACAATTTGGATGAAAGGTGGAGGTTCCTATGTCCAGTTTAACACTCAGTAAATATATACCGATCATTGAAACGATTAGGGACTATAAAAAGGAGAATATTAGAAAAGACCTAATTGCCGCCTTAACAGTGACCGTCGTGGGTATTCCCCAGTATATGGCTTATGCCCTGATCGCGGGTGTTAGCCCGGTTTACGGTCTCTATGGGGGTATCGTAGCCGCCATTATCGGTTCAGTATTTGGATGCTCAAATCAGCTGATCACCGGACCAACCAATGCCATCTGTTTGCTTACGGCAAGTGCCATGATCCGCTATATGGGACTTCCTAATGCCTACCAAATGCTCTTTCTAATGACATTTATGGTGGGCGTCTTACAAATAATTTATGGAGCCATTAAGCTGGGTAAGGTGATAGATTTCGTGTCCCATACAGTACTAATCGGTTTTACTGCTGGCGCGGGTATATTGATCGCACTCGGACAAGTGAATACCTGGCTGAGCATATCGATCAAGAATTCAGCAGATATGTCAACCATGGAAAAAATGTATTATATCATAACCCATATCAACCAAACGAACTACTATGCTCTGGGACTAGGACTGATGACCATGGCAATTATTATCATTTGCAAAAAGATCAGTAAAAATCTGCCGGGTGCCTTACTCGGAATTACTATTCCCATCTTTTTTATCATTATGTTTGCTTTGGATAAAAAGGGAGTTAAACTCACAGGTACGATTCCTTCTTCTCTGCCTCCCTTTAAGTTGGTGCAATTTAGCTTTGCTTCCGCAAAGGATATGCTCAGTGGGGCTTTTGCAATCTCCATCATAGGATTGGTCGAAGCCATCTCGATCTCCAAAGCGATTGCCACTAACACGCGCCAAAAGATCGATTCCAATCAGGAATTTATTGGGCAGGGCATCGCCAATATAGTGTCCTCTTTCTTCCAGTGTTTTCCTTCCTCCGGTTCCTTCTCACGTTCGGCCATCAATTATGTCAACGGAGCAGCCAGCAGATTCGCTGGAATCCTGTCCGGTGTATTTGTTGCCCTCATTCTGGTGTTTTTTGCTCCCTATGCCAAGTATATACCCAGCCCCTGTCTTGCCGGAGTACTAATTGTTACAGGATTCAATTTGATCGACCGCAAGGAAATCAAGAAGGTCGTCAAAGCCGGAATATTATCGTCAGATTCAATTGCCATGTGGGTAACCTGCATCTTAGTCATTGTCCTGCTTAACCTTGACTATGCAATTTATACAGGAATTGCCCTCTCCATTGTCTTGTACCTGAAAGATACCAACAAAGCACCCCTCAAACTTCTTATTCCAACCCAGGGGCCTGAGTCACAAATTATTGAACAAGAAGTTGAATCAATCAAAGAGAAAGTTGATGTCTTAATTATCCAACCGGAAGGAAATCTTTACTTCGGTGCGGCTTCTGATCTGGGCGAGAAACTTGATAGTCTCGTTAAAAAATCCCAAGTTTTTATCTTAAGAATGAAGTATGTTACGACGATCGATTTAACATCACTCAGCGCTTTGAAAGTTTTTATGAGGAATGTAAAAGAAGCGGGTGGAACTTTGATCATCAGTGGCATAAAGTCGGATCTTGACTTAATCCTTAAGAAGTCGAATATTGATTCAGATATCGGCGTCGACAATATCTTCATGTCGGAGAATGAAGTCTTCGCTTCCTCAACTAACGCTTTAGTCAGGGCAAAAGCTGCTCTAAAATATGGAATTGATAATACCAAAAAATCAGCAGCGTCTTAAAATTTTCAGTCTTGTATTTAATCACTCTGCTCAATATGTATTAATGAGCAAGAAAAACGTGCGCTTATAATTCTCGCACGTTTTTCTTATATTGCTAACCCAGTTAGTTGCGGCCTCCAGGGCGTGTCAGAATGATATTATGCCAACCACCGCTGTCGCAACTATAAAAGTAAAGGTACCTATTTTTACTTTTTTCTGGTTTAGTACATAATATCCGATCCCGATCACAATAATAGCTTTCAGCATCGTCCAAGATATGAGAGTATTACTTACCTGATACAAAGGCTTAATGCCAATAATATAGGCAGCACTGATGAGCAGACCAAGCACAGCTGGTCTAACTCCCATCAAAAGAGCATTTACATACTTATTGGTTTTAAACTGCGCATAAAATTTGGTAATGATCACCGAAGCAGTAAATGAGGGAATACAGAGGGCTATGGTAGCAATCAGTGCCCCAAGTATACCTGCTACTTTAAAACCGATATAGGACGATGAATCTACGGCAAAGGGCCCAGGCACAACCTGGGCAATCGCTATAACTTTGACATAATCAGTCAACGATACCCAGTTATGGGATACCATCTCCGTCTCAAAGAACGGAATCATTGCATAACCGCCGCCAAAACTAACAGCTCCGATTTTTAGAAACACGAGAAATAATTCAATGAATTTCATTTCCCTTGCCCTCCACCCTTATATAGTACAGATTCTTAGCAAAACCAAGCCCGGCCATAATCAGAAGAATATAAACGACATTAACGTTGGTAAAAAGTAGAAGCGCAGTAGCCATGAGAGCCAAAACTATGTCAGAATATTGTTTGACCGCTGTTTTCCAGGTTTTCTTCACAGAATTAAGAATCAAAGCAGTGACTCCCAGCAAGATTCCTGTAAATGCTTTGCGAACAATGATATTGTCCGTGAATCCCCATATAACAAAGGTCAGGAGCAAGATCAGAAAAAAAGTTGGTAGTATGGAAGCAAAAGTAGCAATCAGAGCGCCTGAAACACCTTTTTTCCGATAGCCAATCATCGTCGCCGAATTGACAAAGATAATCCCCGGTAACGTTTGAGAAATAGCCATGATATCTGTCAATTCATCATTGTCAACCCATTGTTTTAATTCGACCACTTCTTTTTGTAATATGGCTATGACAGCATACCCTCCGCCAAAGGCTAAACAGCCAATTTTGAAAAACGTAATAAATATCTCTAGAAATAGTTTCATAGTTATGACCATGCCTTTCGTCTCGTACAATTAGAAGCCTCTTTCCTTATCCCCTCAGCTTGGTTGAAATTTTTTGCTCTATATACTGAAAAACCTGCAGAGTTTCTTCTGTCACAGGAATAAATGCCCTGAGTCTTGCGAAGAATTGTTTTCTATTGGCTATTTCCAACGCGATCGGGAAGGTTAGATCCAGCAGCCAGGACAAGCGAATCAACTTAATATCCACAGGGGTTTTAACACTGGTATAGGAGATCTGCTTTCCGTTCAGAATGCCCTGAATAATTTCCGGAGAGTAGCTTTTGTCTTTGTGATTTCCATCAACGGCAAAATACGGAGTTCGCCAAGGATTCTCATAAAAATTGACGACTTGGTCGAAAATGTCCAGTTTATCCGCATCTCGTATGAGCTTGCAAAACAATAGAGTTTTTCCAGCTATGTTTGCTTGAATAACACGCTGATTGTGATTCCTTATAGCTGTAAGAATAATTTCCTCTTCCGACATACTCACGTGACCAGAAAAGATCTGCTCCCTCTCCAGAACCAACAATCCCAATTGCGCATGATCTTCACTCTGGTGATCCTTAAATGTGTGATATTTTACATATTGTTCAAAACGACCAACATCATGAAGGAGCCCGATCACCTCTGCGAGAAACATCTGATTCGTATCAAGCTGAAGGTTCTCGCCAAGGGTTAGCATATAATCTCGAACTCGTAGGGAATGTTCTTTTTTATATCTCAGATTGGCCTCAACTTCCACCTCTTCCGAAAGATATCTTTTTGCATAAGCTTCAAACCAAGAGCTAAAAAAGCAGATATCATCTTGAGTCATCTTAAAACCTCCTTTATTTTTACAAGAGGCATTTTTCTTGTTTATAAGTTAAAATTCTTTGATTTTGGCTCTTAACTTCTCATAAACTTTACACATATGAGGTTCAGTGCTATAGACACAAATTTGATCCATGGGAATCCATTTGACGCCACTATTTTCATCTTCTTTAACCACAAGTATGTCGTTTTCATCCACCTCAATTAAATAAGCGACGGATAAATGCAAATGCGGGGATACATAGACTCCCCTTTTTATATGCCCCAACACAGCGAGCACGTCCAAGGCAAAAATATCTGAGCAAACAGGGTGAATATTCTTTACCCCAGTTTCCTCTTTTAATTCTTTCATTGCCACCGCCAATAAATCTTTTTCTCCATCGGCATGTCCGCCTATCCAAGACCAAGAATTATAGATATTATGGTGTATCATGAGCACTTTATCTCTTGCTCTATTAACGGCAAATGCCGAGCTGGTAATATGTGCGATCAGATTATTTCTCGTTATAATGTCTGAGAATGCCTTATGGCAAGCTATAATTACTTCTTTATCCTTTTCTTCTTGCTCATTGTAGGGAACATAGTTTTTGATTGACTCATACAAATGCTTATTCTCTCTTTCGCAATATAATTAATGCAACCGACGTATTTTATGCTTTCAAAATATTTCCAATCCGATAGGGCAATGATCTGAACCTAACACATCATTATATATTGTGGCATCTTTTAACTGATTCTTCAACTCTGCAGAAACCCCTTGTTATGCTATTAATATCACGTTTTATTGTCATCCTGAGCGAAGCGAAGGATCTTTTGTCCCTGGATCCTTCGCTCTCGCTCAGGATGACACAAAAATAATTACAGTGACTTGATAGTTTATAACGTTTTTAGACTTGTCGAACAGCGAAATCAAATATATCCTTCGACAGAACAAAAAAGCAGCTACTTTTCACTGCTTTTACGTTTTGTAATATAGTCGGCTCAATCTATTTTCTTGTAAAATTATACCATGATTAGCTAAGTTTTAAAAGTCACTAGATGTCACTTAGCCTGGATGAGGCTTAATGAGACTCATCCCAAAACCTCATTTATCTCTTTTTCAGTTGTTTTAACTAGTGTCTCTATCTGTTCCTCCGAAAACTGTCCCCCAGCCTCCAACCACTTTAAAGAAGTTTCAAATAAGTTGACTAACAAAGCATTTATTTTTGTATATCGTTGCTGGGCGTTCTCAGGTTCAACAACCTTCCCACCCCATATCCCAGCCATGCAGTCGAAGAGAAAGTTAGTAGTTCTCCTCATGATCATAGCCAAGAGCGCTACTTTAGGATCAGTTAGAGCCACGACGCTTTCATAAGTTGAGGCTTGGACTTTCAGACGCCCACTGGCCTGCAAATCGCGGTGAGCCTTTGTCCCTTTTAAAACAATTAAATGATGGTAAAGCACGTTAGCCGTAATCGAAAGGTCTTTCACCAGGTCATTGCGCTTCAGAAATTCAAAGTTGACGCGGATGTCCTCCAAGGATGAATCCGGCTCAAACATAATGAACCCAATACTGGGTTCGATCCCATGTTTGCGGAGGATACGAATGGCGTTCTCGTTCTGAGCAACCGTCGTCATCTTATTAATCCGACGCAAAGAACGGTCACTGCCACTTTCAAGTCCAATAAGAATATTGTTCAGGCCAGCTTCCACCAGAGCTTTTACGGTTTCAGCGTGGATATCGTTAACCCGGGCCTCGATGCCAAACCGGATGTTTCTGGATTTAATCAAAGCCGCCAAACGCAAGGCTCGTTGCTGGCCCTTCTCCCCCGGACCAAAAAAATTAGGATCAGTAAAATAAAAGGACTTTATTTGATGTTTTGCAATTAAATCATCGATTTCCGCTATAATATTTTCTGGTGATCGCCCACGCCACTGAGAACCTTGTCCATAGAAGGGGTTAATGTAGCAAAAGGTGCACCCCCCATAGCAGCCCCTACTCCCCTGCAGATTTACTTCGGGCAGACGAAACAGGGCTTCCGTTCGTGCGGGAAAAGGAAGAGTATTCAGATCGCCGACGAGCTCACGTCGACGAGAAACGATTGTACCCGTGTCATCCCTCTGGGCAAGACCAGAAATGTCCTCCAGACAAACCTGGCCAGAAATGCCTTCCACCAGCTTAGCAAAGCTTAGCTCCGGTTCACCCAAGATCACTGAATCAATATCCGGACATTGCAACAGCACGTCTTCAAAATCAGTGGTTGGATAATACCCATACGCCGTGATATAAGAAGCAAGCTGCTCTGCTTTAATCAGATGGAGAAAATCATACAAAACCTGATCCGTTTGCCAATGGTAAACCATATGAACCCCTATCAGGTCCGGTTCAAAAACTTTTATCCTGCGCTCAATTTCCTGGTAGTCGAGCCCCTCCAGGAATCCTTCAACGATTCTAACCTCGTGCCCTTCGCTGCTCAGCAGACCCGCTGTATAACCTGAAAGAAGGCAGGAGGCCAAGGGAGTATTGGCAATGTCGTTACACCGTTCCGAGCAGACGCTTCGGGGGTGCTCCAATAAGAGTATCTTCATTTTAGCTCCTCAATTCCCTGCCACATAAAGACATTTTTGCACTGCTGGAGCGTTTCCAGTTTATATCTGAGGGTGTCAAACGGTTTCGGGTTGTAATAGGTTGGATAAAGCAGATCAGTTTCTGGGGTGATTATCCGCTGTGCTCTGGCCATCCGTTCGATCCTGGTGCCTGGTAAAATCCGAATATTATTCAAAACGATTGTACCCAGATTCTTCTTCTTACTGTGCACTTCATAAAGCTGTTCAACAAACCTGATGGCTTGTTCGCAACTATCTTTCGTCTCCCCAGGCACATTGACCATAAAATGATAGACGCTAATCACGTCTGTCTGAGCGACGAGACTTGCCGCTTTTAAAATTTCCTCCTCACTGAGGTTTTTACAAAGCGTGTCCAACGAATCCTGACCCAGACCATCCGGAGAGAAGGAAAAACATTCACATCCGGCTCGTTCAAATAGCGCGACATTCTTTTCATTAAGGTAGTCTTCACGCATGAACCCGTCCCAGCGCACCTTAAGTTTTCGGCGGAGTATCTCCTCACAGATCCCCTCAAGATGACCGCGGGGCATGTTAAGTACGGGGTCAGTAAAATGGAAACTCTCAATGCCATAATCTTTGTGCAAGAGTTCCATTTCATCCACTATGGCCGCGGTCGGACGGCACCGTAATCTCTTTCCTTGAAGTTGGGGATACACACAATAAGCACAGCAAAGCGAGCACCCCCGTTTGGCTTCAATTCCAATCGTAGGAACGTAGTTGTTAATCCCTTGATAACGCGCAGGGTCCAGTAAAAGCCGGTTAGCTGGGACATAGCTATCCATGTCGAAATCAGTAGCCGGCGACGAAACACGCACTTTTGGTCCCTCCCGCCAGCACAACCCAAGTATTGAGGGGGGACCGTCCAGGGAGCGGAGAAGAGCCGG
This sequence comes from Desulfosporosinus sp., assembly GCA_031292055.1. Lineage (GTDB taxonomy): Bacteria > Bacillota > Desulfitobacteriia > Desulfitobacteriales > Desulfitobacteriaceae > Desulfosporosinus. The sequence continues at coordinate 22,743 of JARLHV010000034.1, read as the reverse complement.
AAAGGATTCTTCTGCTTCTCCGATAATCCCGTAATCCAATTCTGGAATCTCGATCATCAGTCGTTTCGGGAAAAGGGAAAAGCCGGTACCACCTGCAATCAGCCAGGCTTGGGGCAGAACCGCAGCAATCAGCCGTACCGTGATGATAAAGGGAGAAACCAGCGAACTGGTTTTATTGCCCAGGGGATCAATATTGCGCAGGGATAAACCAACGACCTCCGGTTGGAACGTCAAGAGTTTCTCCTTTAGCGATCCAAAAGGATCTCGTTCCAAGTTCATATCTAAGATATCTACCTCATGACCATGCCTTTGAAGTTGACTCGCCAGGAGGACAATTCCAATGGGATAGACTCGTTCCTGAGAAATTTCTTCGACCGATGGGGTTTGAATCATTAGTACTCGCATGCAAATTCACTCCAATAGCAACAGAGCAAAATATCTGACATAGTCGCTCTTGTTGCGTAAAATCTGAAGATTAAGTCCCGCCCGTCTGACGGTCTCAAAGACATCGATCCCAGCTCCCTCCATAGCGGGCCTGGCATCCCGAGTATTGCAACACTTCCCGTTAGGAACACTTGCAGCACAGGTGTCACAAAGCACGCACGGCCCAGCCCAATAAGCGAACGCTTTATGAAATCCAGCCAAAAAAGCGTCTCTTTCGGCATCCAGAACCCGTCTCTGGAACATTTTCCCTGGAGGTTCCCCCTCTAAAAGGAGAGCATAGGAAAAATCTTTCAAAACCTCCCTGGTCTTTTGAGGAGAGGGACTATTTGGTGGGCAGTGGGGATGTCCATACCGATCACAGCCATACTGGCAACGGAGATCTGTCCAATCTGAGACATGAATAGTTTCCGTGGCTATCGGAAGAACTTGTCCAAATCCCATAGTTTTAATCCTTGCGATCAGTCTGGTTTGGGCATCGAGGCAAAGGCTAGCCAATTTTGTTTCGTCCTTCGCAGCGAAGATCACAGCCGTGTCCGTCTCTAAGGGAATGAGTTCGGTTGTGTAAAGTTTTGACATGGCTAGTTGTTCCCTGACCCAGGCTTGAGGAAAGATTCTGCCATTGTAAGTATTAATAAACATATTTAAATCCAGCAAAGCTGCCTTTTCCGGGGAATGTTCGGGGAAGAAATCATGGATAAGCAAGAATCCCTCGGGTTTGAGGCAAGTTGCTGCTCGGTCCAGGATCAGAGGAATCTCTTTTTCTGAATAAGCGTGGATAATATTCGAGAGAATGACAACCTCAAACCCTTCCTTGGCTACCAACCAAGGCTCCAAAATATTGGTTGGTCTGTAGGAAATCCGGTTCCCAAATTCCTTCTTTGCCAACAACTCTTGAGTATAGTTGAGAACCTCTTGGATGTCTAGCAAGGTGGCCGAGAGAGTAGGAAAACGCTCCAGGAAGCCGCCCGCAATCGCCCCTGAACCAGTCCCTACATCAAGAATTTCTCCCTTCAGTTCAAGCCCCTCAAAGAAAGGTAGTATCTCATCTATTTTAGTCCTGGCCACATTATCCATAGCATTGATATACTTACGAATTCGTCGGGCAAACTGCTCTGGGCCCTCTTCTTCAGCTGGAAAATTCACTCTTCCGCCGGCCCTAAGGCATTCAGGAAGTTCCTGCCACCCTGACTTAAGGTCTTTACGCCAGAGGATTGAAGCCCCTTGGTAATCACGCTTGCCCAACACAAGATAGTTGCTGGCAAGTTTGGTGTTAAAATACCTATCCCTATCGCCAACCACTAAGCTGAGAGAGCACAGCACCTGTAGAAAACGCCCCAGACCAGGAACAGGCATTTTCAACGCACTCGCCAGTTCGGCGGTCGTCAAGCCTGCAGGCTCAAGCAACGTAAAGACTTCTAATTCGACGGCCGCAAACAGTGCTTCGGAGTACCAGTACCTTGTTGCCAAGTCTTCCAAGTACTGAGGGCCGGCATCCGCCCTCAACTTACTTCACTCAACTGTTTCTGAAGCGCTTCGTCCTTCGCTTCAATATCCTGCAACATTTGAGCTCGATAGTCTTTGACCTTAATTCTTAAAGACCTGTCTTGAATCGTCAGGATCTGTACTGCCAGCAACGCCGCATTGCGTGCAGCACCGATCCCTACGGTCGCAACTGGAATTCCCAGAGGCATTTGCACAATGGAGTAAAGGGCATCGATTCCTTCCAAGGCACCGCTGCTCATCGGAACTCCTATGACAGGTAAAATCGTTGCACCGGCTACAACCCCGGGCAAATGGGCAGCTAACCCTGCCGCTGCAATAATAAGTTTTCCACCTTGGGTTTCAAAACCTTTCACCCAATTTATGGTCCTTTCCAAAGTTCTCTGGGCAGAAGAAATAATAACCTCAAAGGAAACTTCAAATTGACGGAGAATTTCCAGCGTTTCCTCCATGACCTGGTAATCCGAATCACTTCCCATGATGACCCCAATCTGGTTCATTTACTTCACCCTCCTCAGCAAGATCCACCCGTTTTCCCAAGATATTCTCCCACTAATTTCACGGCGCAGAAACCACCACACATTGAACAGGCTTCAGCCCCCTCCTCGTTACGCTCTGCTCGAATTCGGCGAGCTGTTGGAGGATCAATGGACAATTCCATTTGTTTTTCCCAATCTAATTCTTTACGAGCACGACCCATGGCTAAGTCCCATTCCCGTGCACCCTTCACTCCCGTGACTAGATCTGCACAATGCGTAGCAATACGGGTAGCAATAACCCCAGCATGCACATCTTCTGCAGTTGGTAACCTAAGATGTTCAGCAGGTGTAACATAGCAAATGAAGTCTGCTCCTGCTATAGCAGCCGTTGTAGCCCCGATAGCTCCCGAAATATGGTCATAACCCGCTGCAATATCCGTGGCCAAATTGCCTAGTATATAGTACGGAACGTGATGACACAGTTGTTTTTGCAGCAAGATGGTTGCTGGGATCTGATCCAACGGCACGTGACCAGGTCCTTCTACCATGACTTGTACACCAGCTTCCAGGGAGCGTTGCACCAACTCACCAGCCACAATCAAGCCTTGGACTTGGGCCCGGTCGAGCGAATCTTCGATACAACCAGGTCGGATGGCATCTCCAATACTAAGCACTACATCGTATTTTTTACAAATTTCCAGGACACGATCAAATTGAGTATAGAGAGGATTATCTTGTTCGTTGTGAAACATCCAGCCTGTTAGAAAGGACCCTCCACGACTCACAATATCCATGACTCGTCCTTGATTTTTTAATCGTTCAACAATCGACATGTTTAAAGCAGAATGGATCGCCATAAAATCGATGCCCCGCTTGGCTTGGCGTTCAATCATTTCGAACATATCTTCGACGGTCATACCGACAACGCTACCGTGCTTTTCAATACTTTCCATACCCGTTTGATAGGTCGGGACAGAACCAATAGGTAATGTGAACTTATCGAGCACCAGCCGGTGAAAAGCATCAACATCTCCACCAATACTTAATTCCATAATAGCATCGGCACCCGCCGCAACGGCAACCTCTATTTTATGAAGCTCATCTGAAAAATCCACACAGTCTGGTGACGTCCCGATGTTAGCGTTTACTTTGGTGCGAAGTCCTTCTCCTATCGCGACCGCGACCGAGTTCTTGCGTTGATTGTTTTTTAAAATCACCACACGGCCTTTCGCTACTTTCTCGCATAATTCATCCGGGGTTAATCCTTCTACTTTTGCTAATCTTTCTACCTCAGGTGTAATAATTCCTTGCCTTGCTTTAATTAGTTGTGTCATTATAATCTCTCCATTCTTAATTTTCGTTTCTTATTTCAGGTACGATGCATCGTATTACTACATTTGGGCATGATGCATCGTGCCCTTACCAATAGCCTGACCTCTAGCTTCTGATTTCCGACCTCCGGTCAGCATTCCCATGGTAGTTCTTGAAAGAACTCACCGGCCACAGCCATGGCGCAACCCTTTTCGCATTTCTTGCAGAAGGGTTTTTCACTAGGGTGGAAATCTCCAAGCCTATTTTGGTCTAACGCTAATGTTTTCTGGGCCTCTACGTTCTGCTCTCGACGTGCTTGGCTCATTTGCAAATCCCATTTTTCTGCACCTGGGTAGCCTTTTGCCAGATCGGCTACATGAGCAGCAATGCGGGAGGCAACCACTCCTCGGTAAACATCCTGTGCATTTGGGTAAGCTATATGTTCAGCCGGAGTAACGTAGCAGAGAATGTCTGCTCCAGCAGCACCGGCCATGGCTCCTCCGATAGCAGCGGTGATTTCGTCATAGCCCGGGGCTACATCCGTCGATACCGGACCGAAGACAAAATACGGAGCACCTTGACATACTTGTTTTTGTAGTTTAACGGTTGTAGCAATTTGATTTGGTGGCGTGTGACCAGGTCCCTTAATCATGATTTGAATCCCCGCTTGTCTGCTACGCTTTACCAACTCGCCTAAAATGACAAGTTCTTCAGCTTGAGAACGACATAATGAATCGGCCCCTGCACCCGGTCGCATAGCATCTGCTAAACTTAAGGTAACTTCGTACTTTCTGGCAATTTCCAGTATGCGATCGAACATAGTATACAAAAAGTTTTCCTTATTATGATAAAGCATCCAGCCCATCAGCAAGGACCCACCTCGGCTCACCAGATTTATTACACGCTGATCATCCTTAGCTGTTTTTAATAATCCGGTGTGCAAGGCACAATGCAAAGCCATAAAATCCACACCATCGGCAGCTTGACGTTCCATAACCTTAAAGAAGTCTTCTGGTTCAAGCGCTAAAGCCGAACCTTTCGTGCGCACAGCTTCTGCAAAGGCTTGATAAATGGGTAGAGAACCTAAGGGTAATGGTACTCTTGCAATGATCGTTCTTCTTGCCTCATCCATATCGCCCGCGGTACTCAAATCCATGATAGCGTGAGTTCCTGCCCTCATGGCCTCATCCACTTTAAATAGTTCATCAGCTAACAGATCCTCGTCTGCATCTAAACCTATACTGGCGCTAACCTTGGTACTGAGACCCAACCCAAACCCTTGGGCTTTTTTAGGCTGGTGATGGCTGTTATAGGGTATAACAATCTGTCCTGTAGCCACTCGTTCCATAAGGAGCTGGACATTCATTTGTTCATTTTGAGCAATCATTGTAAAAAGTGGTGCTTCTTGACCTTTTTGGGCCATTTCCATTAATGTCAAAACGATAGCTCTCCTTTCAACGCTTGGAGTTATTACCTTGAAAAGAACCTACCAAAGTGGTAAAAACAATAAAAAAAGTCTCTAATCACAAAGTGACTAGAGACTTTTCCATAATCTCATCCACACTACACTTGGTTCTTCGACAAGGTAGGCTTTTAGCTAACTACAGGCAGGTCTCCTGGCTTACGGATCAAAACATCTGAAGTCCCTTCCGGGAACTACCCCGTGGTTAAACTTCTTGCTCCCCGTTTACAGTGGCGGGACCGCGCCGGACTTACACCGACTTCCCTTATTCTCCTCTTAAAAGAGGCACCTGTAATCTTAAGTTTTCTAAGCATAGTATAAACAATAAACGTGGTTTTGACAAGCCTCTTTTTCAATAGATTCTCTTTTATCTTCTGAACCGAAATCTCTAGTCTGAGACTTGATCTGTATTATAAATAGTATTGTTCGATACAATACTGTACACGCCATTTTTATGTGTGATTCTGGAAATATGTCTTACCTGAATATTACATTGGACGCAGTAACCAAACGCAAAATACCTTTTCTTTTTAGTGACTTCCCTACTTTTGGGCACGAATTCGCCACATCCTGGACATCCTATTTCTGCTTTGTCAATTTGAGTTGTTAGCTCTTCTATTATTAACTCATTTTCCATTTGTTCCTTTTCCCAATTTATTATTGGGTTCTCTGAAAAATCATAAACCTTTCGGAAAATGTCAGAAGTGTAGGCTGCATCGTTTAAAGCATCATGAAAGGGTGAACTTATTTCAATCTCAAGCTCTTCCACCACACTTTCTAAACTCGGTTGATTTGTTAAGCTTCTCAAGTTCATGTAAATTTGTTGAATGTTAATAAACTTGTCAAAACATAATAAATCAAACCCAAAAAACAGGCAATTTTGTCTTAATCCTAAAATATCATCATGTCCCCAAGCACATAAAATATATTCATTGCCCAGCCACAACTTAAAGCTCTCAATTGCCTCGTGAAAAGGTGTTCCTTTGACAACCCGACTTGTATTAATATTAGTTTTCTTCTTAACATAGGGATTCATTCTCTTATAAATTACAGGCTTAATTAATAAATCGAATTCACCAATGGTCTCTAATTTCTCATTTAATTTAACTGCTCCGATCTGGATGATTTCGTTTTTCAGATTGGAATTAGCGAAACTGCCTTCTTTAAATTTAAAAAACATATTAAATTCCAAATCAAATACAATGTAGTTCATAGTAACCTCCTGTCGTGCTTCTATTATAATCTCTTCTCTAAATAAACGCACATAAATTTAGATTCTTTACAGATCATTATGCGACCTAACACTTGAGCAATAAAAAGCGGTTATGATTTAACCATAATATGGCAAATCGCAACCGCTGAGCAGTCTTAGTATTCCTGTACTAAACCAACAGGTAACTCCATAGACCTTCAATCTTACCAAAAGCTTAACTGTTGGTAAGCAGTTAACCTTTGGTATTCGTTAAGTAAGCAATCTAACTGCTGACTAACCTCAACAACCTCGCTGTCAATGAGATTGCGAGTTAAGCCAAATTCATTAAGTTTCTTACGAAGTCCCTCAATTCTCTTCAAAAGCTTCTTTTCCATCCAGATTCCTCCTGAATTGTCATTCTCAAAAAGAATTTTATTGCTTTTATGCTGAAATAGCAAGAAAATATTATCCATTAACAGGTAATCATTTGTCGAAATATAGATAAATCCTTAGATCTATAGTACCCCCTTACCCTAGCGTTATGTCGTTCCATCCAAAAATTCTTTTATAATATAAAAATGGCTCTAAACTAAGAGATTAACAATCTCTTAGTTTAGAGCCTCAGGCTATAAAAATTTCTCGCTATGCTTTTTTATATAAGGTCTATCCACCGCGCAGTAAACTAATTTTCAATATTAAAAACTTTGTCGAGTCGAGTACGTTTGATCAGATCCGCCGGCAGCCCTCGAGCACTTGTCAGGACAAGCTTACCGTCTTTCTCCTTGACACGTTTATTGATTGTCACTAAAGTTCCCAGCCCCGAACTATCAATATAGGTAAGTTCGGAGAGATCCATCCTCAGAATCGTCACTCCTTGCTCAATTATTGCTAAGAGATCATCCCTTAGTAACGACGCATCCCCTACGTATATTTTATCCTTAAGAAAAATCTCCGCCTGGTTTCCGTTGACTTTAATCAAATGTTTCATAACTTTCTCCTTTACTGTTCAACACTAGCTCCTGCCCATTAAGCTGGAGAGAGCCTTCTTCCTTCGCGAAAACTAGCTGATCTCATCAAACCCCAGCTAAATGTAGCTATATCTAGGGAATTATGTATATTACTGTATTTGACAAAACTTTATAAATCCCTTTATTTTTTAAAAATTTTCGTTTAGCCGAGTTTGAGTTTGCTTCGAGTGCAGACGGCAACGCGTTTTCAGTTTCTCTCTATTTTAATACTTGCTTCATTAAGCTTGTTGAATTTTCTTCATCAAGAGTACCTCATTGCCTTTAGCATTATAGATCACTTTGTCGCAAAATAATCTCATCAATAGAATACCTCGTCCACCTTCCGCTTCTAACAGCTCATCAAACTCCTTTTCATACATGTCTTCTTTAAGTTGAACTTTAACTCTCTTAGTGTCAAAACCTGGGCCATCATCTTTGACCCTAATAATGAGTTTGCTCCCTACTCGCTTTGTTTTGACGCGAACTCGCCCACCACTATTTAGCCCATTGTTCATTGCTTCGTTGATAGCAACCTCCAGTATGGACGCGTAGCTTGGGGCATTCTTTTGCAAAAATTCACTAAGCGTTAACTGAGCACGTTCGCGTTCCCCTTTAGTTTTTATATCCAGCACATTCATTTCCCCGCTTCCCAGGAGGACCTCTATGCAAATAACTGAAAAATCATCATTTCTGTCAGGACTTTTAGCCAGTTTTTCGAGCCAGTTCTCATATTCCGTAAAACTCTCTTGCTTACAAATGCCATGTACCTCAAGTAAATCAGATACGCCATCGCTCATCATACAGTAGATTTCCCCCGCTTTAAGGGGTATCGTCACCTTGTCAATAGCAGGATTATCAATAATACCCAGATAGCAACCAGTTATAGAGACTAAAGAACACTCATGGGGCTTGGCAACTAAAAATAACGTTATGCCTGCAGAGATAAGTTTGAGCTCGCCAGCTATAAAATCAAATTCAAAGTAAAGTAAGGCTACAAAAGAATCCTCGTATAAATAGGGCATTATTTTTCTATTTATAATCTGAAGGGCATCCTCTTCAATCGACCCACCAGTAAGTAGGACATTATCCAGCATCATTTTAAAAGTAGCGGTTTGCAAGGCTGTCGCTACGCCATGTCCACTAACGTCAATAATATATCCACATAATTTTTTTTCTTTCTCAAACCACTTGTAGTTAAAAAAATCTCCACTGACTTTACTATAGGGCTCAAAAATCGTACCGACACGCACCATGTCTCCTGAAAAAGGCTGGGGTAGGGAATCCTGCTGCACTCGCGCCGCCAACGAAAGCTCCCTCTGGGTTTGTCTCTCTCGCTCCCGAAGCTTCTCTTCGACCTTTTTACGGTCAGTTATATCGACAATACTGGTAGCTTTCAAGGAGCTATTGTTTGCTTTACCCCGCATAGGATAACTTTGCAGCCAGAGCCACCGAATTTCTCCGTCAGGTCTAATAATTTTAAACTCCTCGTTTGTAGCTTGGTTCATGTTTAATAAACTCTGAGGGAAACAATCACGCATTTTCTCCCTGTCCGATGAATGGATCAACTCGACCAAGGCATGTGGATTATCCAGCAGAGTCTGACAGGGCATTCCAATGATTCTTTCAAAGGCCGGACTGACGTAAACAATTTTCTCCACATCAGTGATGAGGAAGATCTCATTGATCGTTTCCGCAAACTGCCTGAATTTCTCTTCGCTCGCTCGCAATCTTGCGTTTAACTGTTTGCTATCGGTAATATCCAGCATTACCGCCAGCGTAGCCTTTTCACTGTTATAGGTTATCACTGTACCTTTTAAAAGCACGTTGATGATCTTCCCGGATTTTTTGACAAGTTCTATTTCATAGGGACCACTATCTTTACCCAATATTCTCTCTCTAACAGCAGTATTCACGCGCACTAAAGAATTTTTTGTAATAAATCCCCTTATATGGCGACCGATATATTCCTCTTTATACCCTAACGTCTCTCTACCAACATCATTTACAAATTTAATAATTCCTTCTTTATGAATGACGACCAACTGAGGAGCATTATTTACGATTGCAGAATATTTCTCTTTGCTTTCCCTAAGCTCAGCCTCCATAGTAATTAATTCTGTAATATCTCCAAAGCACTCCATTTTCTCACTAATTTCGCCAAATTCATCTTTTAAAATCGCTATACTTTTTAAAACGTGTCTAATTTGACCTTCTTTAGTTATAATTTTACACTTTACATTGATTAAAGGTGCGTCTATAGCCTCTCTACACAATCCGCAATCGTCCTTACCTACTCCGTGTAATACCCTTGAGCATTCTTTGCCTAAAACCTCTGCAGCATCATAACCTGTGATCTCCTCGGCTATTTTATTCCAGCGTATGATTTTTCCGCGCTTGTCGATTGAAAGTACGGCACTGGGGACAGTTCTAAAAAGCAGCTCTGCATAGTCCATTTGTTCTCTGAGTTGTCTTTCAAGCTCTTTCTTATCTGTCCTGTCTCTGGAAATTCCGATCACGTTTCCTTGTTCATCGTTAAAAAGTATTTTTGTTGTTTCTATGTCAATCCCTTTACCATCGGCCAAAACATATTCTCCTTCATATCTCAAAGTGTTACAGATCTCAAATCTTTCCTGGCCTTGCTTCCGATAGAATTCAGGCAATTCGATGTTGATATATTATAACTCAAAGATACAGCCGTTTGGCGTTCCTACAGATAACCCTGCAACTGACCCCTTGAATGCCATACAAATTGCTCTTGATATAAGATTGGCTCTAGACCAACAGATTATCAATTTGGCCTAGAGCGTCAATGGCTGGTAGATTCATGCTTTGCACAGAAAATCAATTACCTTATTCTGCTACTCTTCAACTTTAAACCTGGTAATAAGACTATGGAGGTTTTGTGCCATAGCACTAGCCTGCTCAGAACTTGCCGCCACAGTTTCAATATTTGCTGTAGTTTCTTGGATTGCTGCTGACACCTCTTGGGCCTCCCGACTTGTACCCTCAATATCTTCAGCTACAACCTCGATTAATTGCACAATTTTATCGGATGAAGCAACCTCATTGTCAGTTACCTTAGCAATTCCGTCGATATCACTTACGGTTTCCGCCACAGCCAGCAAGATGTTTTCCAGAGATTGTCCCGCCTTATTGACTTCTTCCACACCGATTTCAACTTCCGCCAGACTATGCGTCATGGCTACTACCGCACTATCTGTATTTTCGGTGATTTTAGCAATAAGCTGCGAAATATTGCTGGCTTCGGCATTGGATTGTTCCGCCAATTTTCTAACTTCCTCGGCAACAACCGCAAAACCTCTGCCGGATTCGCCCGCCCGCGCAGCTTCAATAGCTGCATTGAGTGCCAACAAATTCGTTTGATTGGCAATGCCCGTGATGGTTTCATTGATCATACCAATTTGTTGAGAGTATTCATTCAAGAGAGTGATGATTTTTTCCGCTTCTTTTGTCTTGTTATAAATAGTGTTCATACTTTGCATGACGATAGTTACAGTAGCCTTGCCCTCCTTCGCGGCATTGATCGAGCTTTCCGATTTAAGACCAGCCGACCCAGCCTTATCCTTGGCGATCTGTATCAGTGCTGAAAGTTCGATCAGAACCTGCGAAGTTTCCACACTTGAGTTGGCGGCCTCTTCCATCGATTGAGCCACCCTCTGAATTTTTGCAGAGATAGCAGCTGTCGCTGCCGACACTTCAGTCGATGAAGCTGCCATTTCCTGGGCTGCTGCGCTCAGCTCAACCGAGCTGTTTTTCACCGCCTGCACAATTTCCAACTGCGAGGCCATCATTATGTTAAACGACTCACCAAGCTGCCCGATTTCATCCTTAGACCGAGCAACCGCTTTGACGAGCAGATTCCCTTCACTAGCCTCAGCCATTAACCCTTGCAACACCCTGATCGGAGCGGTAACCTTACGGGCAGCAACCAGCCCAATTAATATTCCTAACATCGCTACCAGAACTGCTGCTACTATAGCTACCATTTCAGCCTGTTTCGTGGCAGCATAGGCATCATCCATCGCTTGGTTAATCACCTTATTTTGACTAGTTTTCGCATCGTCAACTTTGGCTATCAATTGCGAAGCCAACGGTGCTAATTCGTTGGTCGCAATTTCCATGGCTGCGTCTTTGTTACCTTGCTTCCATAAAGGAATTAGTTTCTCCTCGTCGTCTTTGGAATATTTATCGTTCAGTGTTTTAATATTCACGGATAAAGTATGTATCTCATCCGTATGCGCCTCTGTAATAAGTTCATCTTCCAGCTTGGCATTCGTAGCAGCCAATCGCCTGAATTCATCGAGATATTGTTCTGTTCCATAAAGTAGATAAGCCTTTATATTATAGGATTCGCCTAAAACATTATAGGCAATGTCAGTATTCTTTTCCAGACGCGGAATCTCATAGCTTTTAAGATTATTGACAGCCACTTGTGCTTTGTTACACCCGTAAACGGTGTACACAAATCCCACTGTTGCCACTAAGATTACTAATAGAAAGTAGGCCACCATTTTTCTTGCTAAGGTCATTTTCATTCATTTCCTGATTCTGCACAGGTAGAACCAGATTCCCTCCTTACATTCTAGTGTTAAAAATTCATTGATCGGTACTCTTTTAGCACTAATTTGGCACTACATAATTTCTAAAAAATTCCTATCTTATTTATTTGACATAGCTATTAAAAATTCCTTCTTTTTCTATTGTTTTAATAAGATAAAGAAAATAAAAAGCCAATTTATTGCATTATTGGATTTATTATTTAATTAAGAGCGTCCAGACTTAAATGATTCCCTAAATTAGGATAATATAGCTTTTAATATTACATAGTCCTTCATTTTTGTCAGCACTTCAATAAGTATCACCATGCTTAATAACAAATTGCTTTTAATATAAGTTCAGCTCTAGACCAACAGATTAACAATCTTTTGGTCTAGAGCCTCAAACATGAGCATTCTTCATATCACTTTTTCGCATCTGCATCTGCTAATATCCCACTGCGCCACAAATCATTATTCAATATTAAAAACCTTGTCAAGTCGTGTGCGTTTAATTAAATCCAAAGGTAGCCCTTGAGCGCCCGTCAACACAAGCCTGCCGTCTTTCTCCTTAGTGCGCTTATTAACAGTCACTAGCGTCCCCAGTCCCGAGCTGTCAATATAAGTAAGCTCAGAGAGATCTATCCGAAGATCCGTAACTCCTTGGTCTATCAACTCCATGAGATCATCCCTTAGTAACGAGGCGTCACTAACGTATATTTTATCATTTAGAAAAATCATTGCGTGGTTTCCGCTGACTTTTATTGTATGTTTCATAATTTTTCTCCTTTACTTGTCAAAACATTGTTGACTATATATAGGATAGCATAAAAAGGATAGTTGTTCAAAATTTTCAGATTTGAATAGACCGCTCTTTTCAACTCCTCAAGCCAATAGCTTTATAGATGGACTTATCGTTAAGTATTTTGGAAAGAGTCTGCCCAATTTGCAAGGTCTCCTCGAAAGTTCTTAGTTAATGATACAATCTTGCAATACGGTTGGTCCTTAAAGTGTTCCATATACGGGACAAAACCGCTTTTAGAAATAGGGATATCAATTTGCCCGGAATGTCCGATGCAAATAATTTTACATGAGTCATGGACACGAGTTAAAATTTTCCTTAATTCCTGAACGGAAAAATTCTGGCACTCATCAATAATTATCGTCATGTCTTTAAGATTTGTTCCTCTAAGAAATAATGGACTCTTAGGGTAACACCAAATACTATCCATCACCCGTTTAATACTCACCTTTCTACGAAGTGCCTCATTTACTAATGCTTCTTCGTTATAGATACACTGGGCAGGGTTCTCATTGATTTCCAGGAGAGCATCAATCAGCGGTTGATGATAGATACTTTCCTTCTCAGATTGAGTTCCAGGTCTGAATCCCATAAAGGATTCTTGAACCGGATTAAAAATATAGGTTAATGGCTTTTTTAAAATCTTAGCACAAGCAACCGCAAGAGTAGTTTTTCCAGTTCCCGCTTTAGCATTTACCATGACTAATTGATTATCAAATATCGCATTAACGTATTCACGTTGTTCAACTGTCAATCTTGGCTCAAACCCAAACAATAAGTTATTCTCAGGTAGTGGCATAATACTCACCTAACCCTTATCATATTATTCTATAGTTACATTGTCATTTAGAATATAATAAGGGGCTACGAAGTCGCCAAAAAGTGACGGAAATCATAACCCCCTAACAAATACTCCAACCCCTCTTAAGCCCTTACAAACCGAGCGCTTATGCCTTCCATCCTATTCCCGTTCAATCGTTCCAGGCGGCTTCGAGGTGATATCATAAACAGCACGATTAACTCTTTGTATTTCGTTCACAATTCTCAAGATATGCTTTCCAAGAGTTCATATAGGAGCCTTGCCCAATCTGCCGTCATAGCGTCTTCACCAGTGACCACTCTCCGGATAATAGGATACTCATAAGTATGACCATCCCCCATCACGCCAACGCTTTTGAAAAAGACCAGGTGATTAAGAAATCTTCGTATTTGGCGATTTTTAGGTTATCTTTTTATCCTATTGATTTTACTACGTTCAAATACTTAATTCAACTATTAAACAAAATGAAAGACACCTGTCAACAATGTCCTATTAAATACTCTTACCTTTTTAATTCTGCTAGTATTTCCTATAATTTATTTTTACATACTTGACAACTTCCTCCAAACCACTCCTAAATACCTAAAATCTTCATCTCTGGATTCTATATATTACTTTTCTGTATTGTTCTTATCTCCTGAACTATTTCTGATAAATAGTAATTGTCTGGCTTGATAAGCCTAATCATTTAGAACTTTCACGTAAATTGAGCCTTCATTTATTAAAGAAACGATAGTTGTTATATAATAATGTTCATAGCCAAATACCCCTGTCTCTTCCGTAGGAATTAATGTCAACTTATACCATTCAGATACTGGATAAATAGATTCATCTAATTTACATTCAACAAAGTCTACCAGCCCGACAGCACAAGGTGTCGCTTCAATAGGGACTTTAAAATCCGAAGTTCTAATATACGCCATAAAACGAATATTATCGATTCCTTTATCCTTTATTAAACGTCGCAATTGAATATCATTTGAGACTATAGTACTAACCAAACTATTCATTCCACTTCCATACTTCAAATTAACATCTCCATTTCTAGAGCCCTTCGCTTTCATTGCCATCTAATCATCCCCAATCTTATCAATTAATATTTGACTTGACAACCATTCTGTTCATCGGGTCTTTTATTGTTAACGCGTGTTCCTGAACGCAGGCAACATAAGGCTTGTAGGTAATCGAATTGAGCATCCCTAAGTGGAAAAAATTTATTATAATGTTCATCTCTATATATACGTCACACTTACGTAGTATGGCTCTGATCATCATCACTATCTATTTTGACTTCATCAAAATAAACAGAGGTCCTAGTTAAGCATGATCACCTCTGTATAATTATATCACATTACCAAATAGTGGCGTATAGTTTAATTTAAACTTATTAATAACGACAGAGGTCGCTTTAGCTTAAATAAAAAATACTCATTCTTTTAACAAAGAATGAGTATTTCGCATTCCTAATTTTAAAATCAGTCGGCCGATGAAGACAAAACCAAATAGTCATCCTATTCCCATTCAATTGTTCCAGGCGGCTTCGAGGTGATATCATAAACAACCCGGTTAACTCCTTGTACTTCGTTCACAATCCGCGAAGATATGCTTTCCAAAAGTTCATAAGGGAGCCTTGCCCAATCTGCCGTCATGGCGTCTTCGCTAGTGACTGCTCTCAGGATAATAGGATATTCATAGGTACGACCATCCCCCATGACGCCAACACTTTTGATTGAAGGCAGAACTGCAAAACTTTGCCATAAATCGCGATACATTCCTGAACGACGAATTTCTTCTAAAATGATGGCATCCGCTTCCCGTAAAATGTCCAGCTTCTCACGGGTCACTTCACCGAGAATACGGATTGCCAACCCCGGTCCAGGAAACGGCTGACGCCAAACAATCTCCTCACTCATCCCTAGTTCAATTCCTAGTTCGCGCACTTCATCCTTAAAGAGCATCCTCAGCGGCTCGATTAGTTTAAATTGCATGTCCTCTGGCAAACCGCCAACATTGTGATGGCTCTTAATCGTTTCCGCTGTTTCCGTTCCACTCTCCACAATATCCGGATAAAGCGTCCCCTGAACTAAGAAATCGACCTGACCAAGTTTTAACGCTTCCACTTCAAAGACGCGGATAAACTCATTGCCGATTGCTTTGCGTTTTGTTTCGGGATCTGATACACCGACGAGTTTTTGCATGAATTGTTCATGGACATCCACAAATACTAAATTAAGTTGGAACTGTTCCATAAAAATCTTTTTAACTTGTTCTGCCTCATTTTTACGCATAAATCCATGATCAACAAAGACGCAAGTTAATTGATCTCCCACTGCTCTATGCACTAAAGCCGCAGCCACAGAAGAATCCACTCCACCGCTCAACGCACAAAGAATATGCCCTTTACCGACCTTAGCCCGAATTTCGGCAACTTGCAACTCGATAAAGGACTCCATAGTCCAATCCCCAACGCATTTACAAATATCAAACAGAAACTTCTCTAGCATAGCTTGTCCATCCGGGGTATGTTTTACTTCCGGATGAAACTGAACGCCATAAAAATGCCGTTCTTCATCCATCATAGCTGCAATTGGAGTATTCCAAGTATGAGCCGCGACCACAAAACCCTCAGGCAATTTGTGCACTGCATCACCGTGACTCATCCAACATTGACGCTCTCCGCCCAAGTCCTTCCATAGGTCCTTGACACTATCAACCGTGAGCATCGCTTTTCCATACTCACTGGCTTCTGGATGTTCTACTCTGCCGCCTAATTGTACCGTCATCAGCTGCATCCCATAACAAATCCCCAGTATGGGGATTCCTAAGTTATAAATTTCGGCGTCCACTTCAGGGGCATTTAATTGATTGACGCTTGCTGGCCCACCCGAGAAAATAATCCCCTTTGGCTGGCGGGCACGGATCTCTTCAATAGGAGTTTTATAGGAAACCATTTCCGAATACACATGGGCCTCTCGCACACGACGAGCAATAAGCTGATTGTACTGTCCTCCAAAATCCAAAACCAAAACGACTTCTTGGGTCACTTTTTTATCATCACCATTTCCTAATAAGATTAGTTAATTTCATAGGCTTCCTGTTTTAATACACCAACGTAGGGCAAATTGCGATACTCTTCATTGAAGTCCAAACCATACCCCACAACAAATTCATCGGGAATTGTAAATCCATTGTAATCCGGAAAAACCTCTACTTCGCGTCGAGTAGCCTTGTCGAGCAAGGTAACTACTTTTACGCTGAGAGGATTCCGAGCTGTTATATTCTCTTTTAAATACTTTAACGTCAATCCTGTATCCACAATATCTTCAGTAATCAAAATATGGACATCTTCGACACTACGTTCCAAATCTTTGAGGATTCGCACCACACCGGAGGACTGAGTTGACGTCCCATAGCTTGATAGGGCCATAAAATCATAGGTCAGCGGCAATTTGATCTCACGGATGAGGTCTGCCATAAAAGGAACGGCACCTTTCAAAATCCCAAGGACCAAGATAGTCTTCCCTTCGTAATCCCGTGTGATTTCTGCCCCCAGCTCAGCCACGCGCTTTCTCAATTCCTCCTGTGAGATTAAAACTTTCGCAATATATTCTTCCATTAAAGGCACCTCCAGCGTACGTTACATTAATAAGTAAAGTTATCGGATAAAACTTATGCCAAAACTATATCAGAGGCTTGTCCATTGTGCAAACATTTTACGAATCCCTGGACACCCAATCATTGATTTAGTGTCAAATGAATTAAAGAGGCAGAGCCAGACTCATTAATAATGAGTCTGGCTCTGCCTCTTTTGCGTTCCCGAAACATCCGCTCTAGATATCCGGTGCTTGTATAGTTATCTTCCTGCCAATATCTTTAAACTCAAGTGTCATTGTCATGGGGTCGGACTTAGCTTTATTTTTCGCTTCGATCGTCGCTTTAACGAGCATCTTATCAGACTTACGAATATAAAGCGTATACTGGAAATCGGTCCAAAATACCTCCATCATTTGATTCTGCACACTGGGTTTTAAATAACATATCCATACTTTTTCTCCGTTAACGTTTCCTTGACCGCTAAGCATCACCTCTCCAAGCTCTTTCATTTGCAGCGAAGATAACGGATCGAGCTCCGCCAGAAAGACTTTCTGAGCTGCTGGAGCGTTAGCAAACCTGATCCACTTCTTGTTAAAAGGATCTTTGCTGTAGGTAGAATCTCCGATTTTGATCATCTCTACTTCGCTTCCTGTCAGCTGCCCCAGGATTCGAGTGTTCCCACCGTCTTTTTCCCCTTGAACTTGAGTGAGTACTCGATCTTTTCCCTCGACCCATTGGTGCTGGGTTAAACTGTAGCGAAAAGAGGTCGCTGCGTTCAATCGTTCTAAGCCGTGTGTGACTAAATCAGTAGGGTCTGGCTGCCATAGAAAGCGCCCTAGAAATCCCCCTATCAACACGATGCTGATTCCGATGAGTAACCATAATCCTCTTTTCTTCATCTCATGCCCCCCTGGCGGAGTTCTTACCCTATTACTATGTGTTACTTGCTTGCCCTATTCCACTCATATCGCCCTGAAAAATGCTAAAAACCTCCAGCATCTTGAAAGCTTTTATAGTTTAACGCAATGCTTCTTGACGAAGGTTTTCTGATAAACTGGCTTAAATCCGCAGCGTTCCTACCAAGCTTAGCAAGATGTCTAACAGCATAGAACAAAGCTTTAATGGTTAAGTTTACATTACACGCAAATCACATTATAATTGCTGAGATGAAGAGTTGCATAGAACTATGGTTAGATGATTAATGAATCATGGAAAGGTGTTGTCGCAGATGTTTGGAAAATCCAAACTATTTAAAAGCATGTCAAGGTTGATAACTAGAACTGGAACTGGAACTGAAGTATCAGAAAGTGAAGAAGCAACGCCATCAATAACTTCTTCTGGCTCTTCTGAACCTCAAAATGAAGCCCAAGCTGAGAAGGTCACCACTAAAGTAGATAACTCTAAGACATTAGAACGACTTTTTGCCCAGAGTAAAAAAGAAGATAAAGCTGAAATTAATGCTGGAGCAAGGGCCTATACCAATAAAGAATATGAAGTGGCAATTATTCATTATCAGAAGGCTATTTCTATTAACCCAAGTGACGGGAGCATTTATAATAATATAGGGAATGTCTATCTGAGAGGAAAAAATGATCCTCAGACAGCTTTGCCATATTATGTTCAAGCTACGACAATTGAGCCCTCGTTTAATTATGGCTGGTTAAACCTGGCTCTTTGCCAAAGAGCGCTAGGGGATATATCCAGTGCCAAGACAGCTGTGGCTAATGGCTTAAATGCTTTAAATAGTGAAGATGGACTATATGAGGTATTAATCCAATTACAATCGCAATTAGAATCTCAATTAGAATAACCACGGATCTACCTCGGCGGTCTTTTCCCATTTAGAAGGTCCTCTGTGGTCAAACCAAAGGTATATTGAAAATGTGGCAAATCAATAATAGATTTAAATGTGCCGCCCCACTCAAGCCCAACTTGTTCCCCTAAGCGACCCATCAAATTAAACTTGGTTGGGTCAGTTGAAATTTTGTTATTTTCAAAAGGTCCAGCGTCAAATGCTAATCCCCAATTGTGATAAGAGTCCCCCCCTCTGGCATTACTCACAATTGAACCAGGTACAGTTCTCCCTAAAGCGTATAGCCTATCGGACTCGTCCCAACTTCTAAATGCAGTAGTAATTCGAACATCCAAGTGATTTGCGCTACATAAACGCAGGAACCGACCGGCAAGAAAGCCAACGTATGGATCAAGTGAACTTAAAGCAATTGAGCTTGACCGACTTTCAAAATTGTCTCTTGGGTGAGGGTTAAACAATTTCGCCCGTGTTCTTGGGTTTACAATTCCCTCTTGAACAAGTCCATGTTCGCTTTGGAATTTTTTTACGGCATTTGTAGTTTTTAGGCCAAACCATCCATCGGGAGTTCCAGAGTTATCTCCTAAAGAATT
The DNA here is from genome assembly GCA_031292055.1 of Desulfosporosinus sp. Classification (GTDB taxonomy): domain Bacteria; phylum Bacillota; class Desulfitobacteriia; order Desulfitobacteriales; family Desulfitobacteriaceae; genus Desulfosporosinus. The sequence goes on along the minus strand of JARLHV010000034.1, from coordinate 3,173 downwards.
AAGTTTTACTTGTATCATTTTAACTCTTGCAATTAAACTAGCCCATGTAGCAGGACCGACAATACCGTCCCGGAATAATTTTATATCATCTTGATAATTCTTGACTGCATCCTCTGTTTTTTGATCAAAAGAGTAATCAATACTAAAATTATTATAATTTTTGCTTAAACCATTTAAACTCAGCTTAAGTTTTTTTACATATGGGCCTTGAGAACCCAATCTTAAGGTTGAAAGACTTGGCATGTCACAAGACACCTTTCTTTTCCGGATTATTATATTTTTATACTATGTAGCAAGAAAAGAAAGGTTCGAGTTGGTGAATAAGAAACACCCACTTAAAGAAGTGGGTGTCTCGAATTAGATGAATAAAATGAAATACGTAGGGCAAAATAGGAAAACCATATAGTACACCATCATATTTGGTCATGTTTTCTATATGTGCTGCAAAAGTATACACATAATCGAAATTTGTTCCTGTCTCTGGTCTCGTAAAGGAGGCATACATGAGTTCAACATTCTGGAGCAATACAATATGGTATATTTTATTATTAATGACTAGTGGTTTTTCTATAATTTTAACATTATACAAAACTCAAGATCTTAAATTTACTATTGCCTTTCTTTTTTCTATATTAGGCTTTACATTTGTAATTGAGGCAGTTCTTACACTTGGCCTTAACGCCTATACCTATTATCCCAAAATAGTTTCAGACTTGTTTCTAGATGCGATTTTTGGCAATTATTTTTCTCAAATATCAATTTCTTCGACATCTTTACTGATCACTATTTTTAATCTTTCACACATTATTTGGTATTTAGTTTTTGCATCGCTATACTACCTAATTGAAGAGTTATTCTCAAAATTAGGTATTTTTGAGCATTTTTGGTATAGGTCTCTATATACATTCTTGGGTCTTTTCCCCTTTTTTTGGCTCATAAAAAAGTGGTATGACAACGCAAAGGACTCCAGGAATAGGTTCATTAATTATATTTCACTTTTTCTAAGTGTTTTTTCGATTAATAGTCTTAGTATAATTTTGAGTCAACGATTATTAGGTATTCAAATCTTCAAAGGTAACCTCTTTACAGATATGTCTAAAGATCATACAACAACTGGATTAATTTATCAATTTTTTCAAATTAACCTTTTAATAATTTTATATAAATCTAAACTACACTGGTTAGTAAAAACGCTGGCCTTTATATGTCTGTTTATTGTGCAATATCTATTATATAGTGCAGGTTTTATCTACATTAGCAACCGGTTGTTTTTCGTCGTTACAACATTTGATTTAATTGGTTGTTATTGTTGGGTTGCCGTCTTTAACTACTTATTATCAAAACAGTCCCCTGCTCCTCACCTCGATTAAGCAAATCTTTTTGATTCCATCCCCAAAAATATGTGCAACTTATCATCTGAATCTACTCAATCAATTTGGATATTGGTCGCTAAAAACCAGATTCCTGATAAGAATAGTACAATCGATGCTTATCAAGAAAAGCAAGATCATTAATTTCATCGTTAGTCACGTCCCTTTTAAAATAACCTCTCCATGCTAATCATCAGCATGTTCCTATCATAAACTATATTTGTTATGGTTCTGTGAACTTTGTGTAAAGAATATGCTAAATCTATATAATATAAAAAAAAGCCTCAGCTTACGCTGAGGCCGATGAGGTATGGGGTTCTCAGGTTAAATGGAGCAGAACTCTATATCTCAAAATTATTATTCGCTCGGGAAAAGATTATGAAGGCAACCTTTGCCGAGACGTGGGAATTTCGCAGAAAATTTCTTCATAAAGATGCGATCCAAACCAATTTCATAAGAGGCTGCTCCCAGCATAATAATTATCAGAAATCCAAGCACCATTTGGGGATTAGTTGAAACTGTACCAGTTAATAAGTAAGCAAAGTTCATCAGCATGGCAAAAACAGCGGCAAGAATTGTAAAGCAACCTAAAATAAGACCAATCCCAACCAGAACTTCTCCGCTTTTTACCACCAAGGCAAAGATGCCTGCGTTGGGCAGAAAGACATGACTGATTAACCATCCCCAAGTAGCACTAACATTGGCATGCGTGGCCGCTGCGGCGCCTTTAGAAGCAAGTAAGGCATCATGCGTTTGCGCCAGGCCAGCTTTGAGAAACCCAGCTACAGAATTAGCGTTAAAACCAGTCTGCCATTTTTCGATACCGGCTGTTAAGAAGGCATATCCTAAATAAATACGAAGTATCAGCGCAATAATTGCCTTGATAGGGTGTCTCATGTTTTAGTAATCCTCCTTTTTGAAAGGTAGTTTCGAGGTCTCTGTTGCCTTGTGTGACTACTTCTTTCATTTCCAAATACTATATCCTCTCTAAATATTCTTTATTCTTTTATTCTCGTAAAAAGAGGGAAATCCTTTTTCCGAATAATGTATTATTAAAGACTCCAATAGCCCAAGCGGAACGATGCCTGCCTTCTTATGAAAGATTCTCTGGAAGGCTAACTCTACTTCAGACGGAGATCTTCTTCTTTAGTTTCAGGTAAAGCTTTAAAATCTACCCCTTGTACATGAATATTTACTTCTACAACCTTGAGCCCGGTCGTGTTTTCAATGGCTGCTTTTACCGATTCCTGCACCTTTAAGGCAACTCCAGGGATCGATGCACCATACTCTACGACAATAAAAAGCTCTACGGTAACCTCATGTTCACCGACTTCCACCTTTACCCCTTTAGACAGATCTTTAGTTCGCCCGAGCATATGGGCAAGATCCCCCACAAAACCGCCACTCATACCAGTTACACCTTCCACTTCAGAAGCAGCCAATCCAGCGATAACCTCTACAACCTCATCGGCAATTCGAATAGCGCCGAGAAAATCTTCTCTTCCCAATCGTTCCATGTCTTCACCTCCAATTTGACGTTTGAGGTTCAAATATCAACTATCGAACCTCGCGAGTTCACTCCTCTAAAATACGACACTGAATAAAATTCGTGTACACTTCGCCGCGACGATAGAAAGCATTATCTAATACTTTGAGATGGAACGGGATCGTTGTATAAATTCCCTCTATGACAAATTCCTCCAGAGCTCGCTTCATGCGGGCAATAGCTTCTTGTCTGGTGGCACCCCAAACAATCAATTTACCAACCATCGAGTCATAATAGGGTGGAACTGTATAGCCCTG